>NZ_QAIL01000533.1 GCF_003061025.1 Pedobacter sp. HMWF019
CTGGAAGGCCTTAGAGATCTGCGGCCCCTTCGGCCGCCTGATATCGCGCAGCCTGGAAGCAGGTATCCTAAAAATTCCAATGATAACCCCCTCAAAAACCAACGAAAGGAATTATAAATCAATACTGTCCAGTAGACAGAAGAACCAAGGTACATGCTTCTACAGGTTCAATCCCCTGCTTTGTCAGCAAGTCTTCCAGCTCCTGATTTTCTGTACCAGGATTAAACACTACTCTTCTTGGATTGGTATCCAGGATATACTGATAATACTCTTTCTGTACATCCTTACCTACATAAAGTGTTATGGTATCAATATCATGATAAGGAGTTGCAGGCTTTTCAATCCCCGTTCCCGCCAGTTCCCCCTTCTTAATTCCGATATTAACGATATCATGTCCTTTAGCTTTGAGCATATGCGCCGCTTTATACGCATATCTTTCCGGATTGGGCGTTGCCCCTATTATTAAAGTCTTCTTCATTACAAACAATATAAATACAACTGATATATCAACATTCATTCAGAAAAGAATGTTTCATCAAAGAAATTTCAAAACAGCATTTGCACAATTCACGCCATCTATTGCAGCAGACACAATACCACCAGCATAACCGGCTCCCTCTGCGCAAGGAAATAAACCCGCTACCTGAGGATGCTGTAAGGATTCTTTATCTCTTGGAATCCGTACAGGAGAAGAACTTCTGCTTTCCACACCAACCAATATAGCCTCATTCGTGTAATATCCTTTGATCTTCCGTCCAAAATGAGGCAAGGCTCCTCTCAGGCTCTCCGCAACAAAAGCAGGCAGCGTATCATCCAGCATAGCGCTCCTAGTTCCCGGGAGGTAAGAATTCTTGGGAAGATCCAAAGAAAGTCTCTTTTCTACAAAATCAACCATTCTTTGGCCTGGAGCCACCAGATGCCCACCACCAAGAGCAAAGGCCTTCTTTTCAATTTCAGCCTGAAAATGCATCATCCTTAAAGGATCATCGCCAGGCACATCTTCAAGAGTGATCTGTACAACAGTACCAGAATTCGCAAAAGGATTATTTCTTTTGGATGGAGACCAGCCATTAACCACAATTTCATTCTCATAAGTAGCGCAAGGGGCGATAATACCACCTGGGCACATACAAAAAGAAAATACACCCCTGTTGCCAACCTGCTCTACAAGACTATAATAAGCCGGAGGCAAAAATTCACTCCGGATATCACAATGATACTGTGCCGCATCAATAATAGCCTGAGGATGTTCAATCCGAACACCCAGAGCAAAAGGTTTTGCCTCAACAAGGATATGTTTATCATTTAACAACTCATACACATCTCTTGCAGAATGCCCGGTCGCCAAAATCACGGCATCCGCAGCGATACTTTCTTCTCCGTTCACCACAACACCTTTTACCTTTCCAAATTCCACCAGGAGATCCGTCATTTTCTGATCGAAACGAACCTCACCACCAGCATTTAATATCGTTTCACGGATAGCCGTAATGATATGAGGCAATTTATTGGTCCCAATATGCGGCCTGGCGTCTACCAGGATATCCTCCGTAGCCCCATGCTGCACAAATGTTTCCAGTACTTTATTGATATCTCCACGTTTATTGGAGCGGGTATACAACTTACCATCAGAATAAGTTCCAGCCCCTCCTTCTCCATAACAATAATTAGATTCTGTGTTTACAAGCCCTTCCTTATTGATCGCAGCAAGATCTCTTCTTCTTTGTTTAACATCTTTTCCACGTTCAAGAACAATTGGTTTTAGCCCGTTCTCTATGCACTGCAATGCAGCAAATAATCCAGCCGGTCCGGCACCCACAATAAGGACACTCTTCTTATCCCTGACATTTTGATAGTTAAAATGATAAATATCTGTCAAAAATGGCTCATCTATATAAACACGAACCATTAACCGGTACACCACCTGACGCGAACGGGCATCTATAGACCGTTTTAGAATTTTATAGCCTTTAATTCTTGCTGAATCAATCCTTAAGGCAGCTGAAAGATTTTTCTTTAGGACTTCCTCCTGCCCTATTTCTTCGGGCAAAAGCTTTATTTCTATTTCTTTTTGCATAAAACTTGTCAGGTTTTTATCCTGAATTTCAACAAAGGTACAGAAATTGCATTCTAT
>NZ_QAIL01000534.1 GCF_003061025.1 Pedobacter sp. HMWF019
AGCAATAAGAATAAAAGCAACAAATATGAGAGCGAGTTTAGATTTACCCATGCGTTTGTTTCCATAAATGTAAATAACTATTTAATAATTTACAATACAGAAACAAAAATTAACACAGATATAATTTAAATAGAAAAGCCTCACAAATTTTTGTGAGGCTTTTCTATTTAAATTTATGCTTTGAGATGGGGAATTACATCATTCCACCCATGCCGCCGCCGCCCATTGGAGGCATACCTGCACCAGCAGGAGCATCTTCAGGATCATCAGCCAACACACATTCGGTTGTTAACAACATTGCTGCGATAGAAGCTGCATTTTCTAATGCAACACGGCCCACTTTAGTTGGGTCAATTACACCAGCTGCAATTAAGTTCTCATATACATTAGTACGGGCATTGTAACCAAAATCAGCTTTGCCTTCTTTTACTTTTTGTACAACGATAGAACCTTCAATACCTGCATTTTCGCAGATTTGACGTAAAGGCTCTTCAACAGCGCGTTTAACGATAGCAATACCTGTAGTTTCGTCATCATTAATACCCTTCATACCTTCTAAAGCTTCAATAGCGCGAATAAAAGCTACACCACCACCAGCAACGATACCTTCTTCAACAGCCGCACGGGTTGCATGTAAAGCATCATCAACGCGGTCTTTTTTCTCTTTCATTTCTACTTCAGAAGCAGCACCAACATAAAGAACAGCAACACCGCCAGCTAATTTAGCCAAACGCTCCTGTAATTTTTCTTTATCGTAATCAGATGTTGTCGTCTCGATTTGAGCTTTAATCTGGTTAACACGAGCTTTGATGTCTTCAGACTGACCAGCACCATTGATTACAGTTGTATTGTCTTTGTCAACCACCACTTTTTCAGCAGTACCTAAATAAGTCAGGTCAGCATTTTCCAGTTTATAACCTCTTTCTTCAGAAATAACTGTACCACCAGTTAAGATAGCGATATCTTCCAGCATAGCTTTTCTGCGGTCACCAAAACCAGGAGCTTTAACTGCAACTACTTTCAGGGATCCACGGATTTTGTTCACCACCAAAGTTGCCAATGCTTCACCATCTAAATCTTCAGCAATAATCAATAAAGGTTTTCCAGTTTGAACTTGTTTTTCAAGGATTGGCAACAATTCTTTCATGTTGCTGATCTTTTTATCATAGATCAAAATGTAAGGGTTTTCTAATTCCGCTTCCATTTTATCTGCATTAGTTACAAAGTAAGGTGATAAATAACCACGGTCAAATTGCATACCTTCAACTGTTTTTACTTCAGTTTCAGTACCTTTTGCTTCTTCTACAGTAATAACACCATCTTTACCCACTTTGCTCATTGCCTCAGCGATTAAAGATCCGATTACTTCATCATTATTTGCTGAAATTGAAGCAACTTGTTTGATCTTGTTGTTGTCTTCACCTACAGTTTGAGATTGTGATTTTAAGTTTTCTACAATTGCAGTTACCGCTTTGTCGATACCACGTTTCAAATCCATTGGATTTGCACCAGCAGCAACGTTTTTAATACCAGCAGTAACGATGGCCTGAGCCAATACAGTTGCAGTTGTAGTTCCGTCACCTGCGATATCTGCAGTTTTAGACGCTACTTCTTTAACCATTTGAGCACCCATATTTTCAATTGGGTCTTTTAATTCGATTTCTTTAGCTACAGTAACACCATCTTTAGTAATAGCAGGTGAGCCAAATTTTTTATCGATAATTACATTACGGCCTTTAGGACCTAAAGTTACTTTTACAGCATTAGCCAAAGTATCC
>NZ_QAIL01000535.1 GCF_003061025.1 Pedobacter sp. HMWF019
GGAAATTAGAATGAAAAACTTATTTAAATTTGGCTTTTTAGCTTTAGCATTATCTTTATCAGTAGCAGCTTGTAACTCAGAAAACAAAGCTAAAGGATCTGACACTACTACAACTGATTCTTCAACTATCGTTACTGATACTAACAAAGTTGATACTACTGTTAAAGCTGCTACTGACACAGCTAAAAAAGATACTACAGTTAAAACTACTACTACTAAAACTGAAGTTAAACACTAGTCAAACTTTAATTTTTAAAGAAAAGGCTTTGGGAATCACCCAAAGCCTTTTTTTATGCCCCAAACCCTTAATAATCCCTAATTTATGTTACCTTTGCGGCTGTAAAAACTTCTCAATTACATGAATTTATCTCCACTTCAAGCTATATCTCCAGTTGACGGACGTTATAGAAACACCACTAAGGACCTGGCAAGCTATTTTTCAGAATATGGCCTCATCAAATACAGGGTTTTTGTTGAAATAGAATATTTCATCGCACTTTGCGAAACCAATTTGCATGGTTTAACCGCTTTTGACAAAAACAACTACACAAAACTGCGTGCCATTTATGAAAATTTCGGAGAGCTTGATGCGACAGAGATTAAAAACACAGAGAAAATCACCAATCACGATGTAAAAGCTGTAGAATACTTCATCAAAAGCAAATTCGATCAGCTTGGATTGCAGGATTTCAAAGAATTTATCCATTTCGGATTAACTTCGCAAGACATTAACAATACGGCTATCCCCTATACTTTTAAGCTGGCCTTAAATGAGGTGTATTACCCAAACATTGCAGAGTTGATCAGTAAATTAAAAGCACTGGCCACAGAATGGGCAGATGTTCCTTTATTGGCCCACACACATGGACAGCCAGCTTCTCCAACCAAATTGGGCAAGGAGTTCCTGGTTTTCGCAGAAAGACTGGACATCCAGCTAAACAACCTCAAAAATATTCCCAACAGCGCCAAGTTTGGAGGTGCTACCGGAAATTTTAACGCGCACCATATCGCCTACCCTTCTATCAATTGGGTAGATTTCTCCAATCATTTCGTGAATGAGATCCTCGGACTGAGCCGTGCACAACACACTACACAAATTGAACACTATGATCAGTTTGCAGCACAATGTGATGCCTTAAAACGCATCAACAATATCATTATTGACCTCGACAGAGACATCTGGGCTTATATTTCCAAAAACTATTTCAAGCAGAAGATCAAAGAAGGAGAAGTTGGTTCTTCTGCAATGCCACATAAAGTAAACCCTATTGATTTCGAAAATGCAGAAGGCAATGCAGGAATTGCAAATGCACTGTTCGAATTCTTTGCCGCTAAACTTCCAATCTCCCGTTTACAAAGAGATTTAACAGATTCCACAGTATTAAGAAATGTTGGTGTTCCTGTAGCACATACCCTGATCTCCATCTCGTCTACTTTAAAAGGCTTAAACAAAATCCTGTTAAACAACGAAGCCATAGCTGCAGACCTGGATAACAACTGGGCCGTGGTGGCCGAAGCCATTCAGACCATTTTACGCCGTGAAGCCTATCCAAATCCATATGAGGCATTAAAAGACCTTACCCGGACCAATCAAAAGATCACCGCACAAACTATGGCCGTATTTATTGATGGATTGAATATCAGTGCTGAACTGAAGGAAGAATTAAAACAGATCACACCATTTAATTATACAGGCGTATTTTAAACAGCAGCTTTAATTAGAATCTGTTTAAATTAATGACCTAAAACAGACATCATAAACTGAAATTGCATCACTAATTAATTATTTTTGTAGAAAAAAAAGACAATGACTATCAACGTATATACAGAGCAAACTCCAAATCCTGCTACAATGAAATTCATGGTCAATAAATTATTGATCAATGGCAGTGAAGATTTCGCAACAAAAGAGAGTGCTGAACATTCCCCATTTGCAAAGGAATTGTTCAAGTTCAATTTCGTTAATGGTGTATTTTTCGCCAGCAACTTTGTGACCATCACTAAGGCTGAAGATACAGACTGGGCTGATATTGAACCCATCCTTAAAGAATTTGTAAAAGGCGCTGTAGAATCGGAATATAAAATTAAAGAAGAAACTACAGAAGCGGTTAATTTTGAAGGTACAGAACTGGAAATTAAGATTCAGCAAATCCTTCATGATTATGTACGCCCCGCTGTAGAACAAGACGGTGGTGCCATCACGTATAAATCATTCGATGAAGGTGTGGTGACTGTAGAACTGAGAGGTTCATGCAGCGGATGCCCTTCCTCCACCATCACTTTAAAATCAGGTATCCAGAATCTGTTGCAAAGAATGGTACCAGAAGTGAAAGAAGTTGTTTCAGAAGCACTATAATTCATAGAATAAAACATAAAAAAGGCCGGTTTCTGTAAAAAGAAACCGGCCTTTTTTATGCCATTATATATCCTTAAGCGTTAAAATGATTCCTCATCGCTTCTAAAAGTTCTGCATCAATCAAGCTATTGGTAGCCAGAATCTCCCTTTTTTCTATAAATTCATCGCCACCGCTAAAATTCATTATGCGGCCACCAGCCTGTTGCACCAGGTAAGCACCACCAGCTACATCATAAGCATTCAGATTATACTCAAAAAAAGCATCAAATCTTCCACAAGCTACATAAGCCAGATCAACCGCCGCAGAACCAATCCTTCTTAAACCATGGCATTTCTGCATCATATCAGAAAGCAAAGCCATATACTGAGGCTGCTTATCAAACTGATAATAAGGAAAGCCCGTTGCCAGCAAACTTTCAGACAACGAAGGCCTGGAAGAAACCCGGATCACTTTATTATTCAAATAAGCTTCACCACCTTTATAGCTATAAAACATTTCCCCACGATTGATCTCATAAACCACCCCTATTACAGGCTGATCCTCTTCATACAAAGCAATACTGATCGAATAAGTCGGAATACCATGGATAAAGTTAGTTGTCCCATCCAAAGGATCAATGATCCAGTTGAACACCTCCCCTTTGCTGTTTACCGTCTCTTCTTCTGTTGTAAAGCCAGCTCCTGGCAATAGTTTAGACAAATTGTACACCAGTTGCTGTTCAGCAGTCTTGTCTACATAAGAAACCATATCGTTTAATCCTTTAAACTCAACGCTCCTTGCATCAAAGTTCATAGATTCTTTTCGTATAAAATTACCAGCCAAACGCGCTATCGCGATCACCTTGGTACATAACAATTCGTAATTCAATCGCTTTCTATTTAAAGGGCTGCGTCTTTTTCTTTATTTTTAACCGAAAAGATCACCAGCGCCAAACCACCAATAAACAACAGGGACGAAATCAGTTCCGCCTGTGTAAAAGAAATTCCAGCCACATGATACCTGGAATTTACCCGGATCAGTTCTACAAAGAAACGTTCTACCCCATTCATCATTAAGTAAATGCCAAACATCATTCCCGGAAACTTAATCCGGTCCCTAAGCTTCCAAAGAATCAGGAACAAAATGAAACAAACAATAACCTCATAAATAGGCGTAGGATACACCGGCAAAGGCAATACATTACAGAATTTCCCTGTACAACCTGGTATAGGAACACCTTCCATAGCCACATTGTTTGGATAAGTATAAGCCCAAAGCCAGTCAGGAAGCCAGTTAAAAGGCTTAGGGTGGGTGTTTACAATTCCCCAGTCCCCGTCACCAGACATATGACAACCAATCCGGCCAACACTATAGGCCAGCATCATACCAGGCCCACCAACATCCAGCATATGCAAAGGCTTAATGCCGTTCTTGTTGGCAATATAAATAACCGCAGCACCACCACAGATCAATCCGCCATAAAAAGTCAAACCACTAAAAGACAGCAAACCACCAATAGGATCCTGGATAAAAGTATCCCAGTGCTCCAGGTTATCAAAAATCTTCGCTCCTAAAAAGCCCCATACGGCTGCCCATACAATCATATGGCCCATCAACTGGTAAGGATGCTCTGTTACCTGTATCGTTTTGGGCTGAGGCAGTTTATGTTTACCTTTTTCCTGGTGATCCCAATAAGCAAACAGACCAGCAAAAAACAAACCACCCAGGATATTCCCTTTGGTCGAAAGCAGCACCGTTTGGGCATCACTTACAAAAAGATGGTAATTTAATAAAGCATAAACCAGTTTATAACCGATCAGGAAACCAAAAATTCCGTTGTAGATCAGCTCCTGTGTTGTTGCAGGTTTACCAATTACTATATTTTTAATTCTTGCATGTAAGATCCCCAGAGCCTCTTTTCGCTGCAATTCCTTTGTAAAAGCCCAATATCCGGCAACAAAAGCCAAGGCAACAAAAACACCAAAAGTATTAAAAGGCAAAGGAACCTGAATACCAAAAAGGTATTCTATAAAATGCGATACAGTAGGAAACATACGTATAAAAAAGTTTAATGCGAATATAGGATTAATGCGCTAAAACTTGTTCGGTTTCTGTAACTTCTACCTCACCCTCGGCTGTTATAGCCACCAGATGAACAGATTTGATTTCATTGACCATTACCGGATCATACTTAGCCCTTACCTTTACGTAGTTTTTAGTAAATCCATGCATAAAACCGCTTTTCTGATCATCTTCAAAAAGCACTTCACCTACAGATCCAAGCTGTGACTCATAAAAAGCCCTTCTTTTCTTTTCCGACAGGATGTGCAACATCTTGTTACGGTCTGCACGTGTACTTCCCGCAACACGGCCTTTCATTTCTGCAGCCGCTGTCTGCTCCCGCTCAGAATAAGTAAACACATGCAGATAAGAAATATCCAGTTCATTCAAAAACTGGTAAGTATCTAAAAAGTCTTCATGAGTTTCCCCAGGAAAACCAACAATCACATCCACGCCGATACAGCAGTTCGGAATCAGCGCTTTAATGGTAGCCACCCGTTCTGTATATAATTCCCGTTGATAGCGTCTCCGCATCAAACCCAATATTTTATTGGAACCCGATTGCAAAGGAATATGAAAATGCGGAACGAACCGCTTTGAACCCGCTACAAAACGAATGATCTCGTCACTTAAAAGGTTAGGTTCAATTGAAGAAATCCGGATCCTTTCTATACCTTCTACTTCATCCAGGGCTTTCACCAGGTCAAAGAATTTATCTTCCCGCTGCCCGTTCCTGATACCAAAATCGCCAAGGTTCACCCCCGTAAGTACAATCTCTTTCACCCCGCTTGCCGCAATCTGCTGCGCCCGGTTTACCACATTCTCAATGGTATCACTCCTGCTGCCACCTCTGGCCAAAGGAATCGTACAATACGTACAAGGATAATCACAACCATCCTGAACTTTCAAAAAAGTACGGGTCCGGTCACCAATAGAATAGGCCGCTATAAAATTATGATTAACTTTTTCTATATTTTGCTGATGAACAACCGCTTTAGGTGCCTTAGTCAGGTCAGAAATAAATTCAACAATCCTGAATTTCTCTGCCGCGCCCAATACCATATCCACCCCTTCAATCTCTGCAATCTCTGTCGGTTTCAACTGTGCATAGCAGCCAACTATAGTTATATATGCATTTGGAGAATACTTTAATGCTTCCTTCACCACCTTCCGGCACTTCTTATCTGCATGATCGGTTACCGAACAGGTATTGATCACATAAACATCTGCGCCCGCAGTAAAATCTACGACGGCATATCCGGCATCGGTAAATAAACGCCCGATCGTTGAAGTTTCAGAAAAATTCAACTTGCAGCCTAAAGTATAAAATGCAACTTTCTTCATTAGTTATTGTTATTGGCCTTTAAAAGACCAGGCTTTCAAAGCCTGCAAAGATACGGGTTTCGAATGACTTATACAGAACCAAAGCTTTGGAGGATTGTAAACTTTATATAAAAATCAATCGTTCCAGCGGTAACTGTCCTGCTCCAGGCCAGCCAGATCCACTACGCGGCTCACCACCGTCTGTGCAACCTCTTCTATAGTTTGAGGTATACTATAATAAGAAGGATTAGCCGGACAGATGATCCCGCCTGCTTCAGTAACCGTTTTCATATTATTAATATGGATCAGGCTGAAAGGCGTATCCCGCACCACAGCGATGAGTTTTCTCCGTTCCTTTAAAACCACATCTGCCGCACGGGTAATCAAATCGTTTGAGATCCCCTGCGCAATCCGTCCCAAAGTACCCATAGAACATGGAACAATGATCATCGTATCATATTTTGCAGACCCGGAAGCAAACGGGGCATTAAAATCCATTTTGGAATAGAACTCAAAAGGATAATGGTCATAATCTTCATTTCCCAGCTCAAAACGCCAAACCTCTTTTGCATTATCAGACATCACTACACCTACCTTCTCTACCTGATCGGATAAAAGTTTAAGATTCTCTAATAAAAGCCTGGCATAGATGGAACCACTGGCTCCTGTAATTGCAATAATGATTTTTTTCTTTTTCATGGACCCGATAAAGATACGAGCTTAAAAATAAAAAAGGGTCGAATAAATTAATATCCGACCCTACATCTACCTATGAAAAACATACCCTCGAAAGGGTAAGCCCAAATGTAATTATCTTTTCTTGAATAAAGAAAGTTTAAACATTCTTTTTTTTATAATTTTTAATAATTCTTTTCGCTACGGAATTTTGGTCAAAAAAATTAATCTCCCTGAACC
>NZ_QAIL01000536.1 GCF_003061025.1 Pedobacter sp. HMWF019
GCATTGTATTTGGATTTGATGATGGCCAGCTGAAAATTCTGCTGGTTAAAAGAGGTCTCGAGCCAGAAATCAACAAATGGTGCTTGATGGGGGGATTTGTGGGTGCGGAAGAAACACCAGATGATGCGGCAAACCACGTGCTTAAAAAGCTAACCGGGCTTGAAGGGGTTTACCTGGAACAATTAAGGGTATATGGTGAGCCAAAACGGGATCCGATTGAGCGTACCCTCTCTGTTGGATACTTTGCGTTAATTGATATTCAGAAATACAAAACCCAGCTGATTGACAATTACCAGGCTGAATGGTTCCTGATCAGCGATATGCCAAAACTGATTTTTGACCATAATAAAATGGTTTCAGATGCCAGAAAGGCATTGAGGTATAAAGCCTCCCTCCACCCTATCCTTTTCGAGATGCTGCCTAAGAAATTTACCATTCCTCAGCTGCAAACTTTGTTTGAACAAGTGAATGATACTAAAGTAGATACCGGAAATTTCAGCAGGAAGATCACCTCCACTGGTTTGCTGATCAAACTAGAAGAAAAGGATAAGTCCAGTTCTAAAAAAGGCGCTTATTATTTTAAACTCGACAAGAAGAAATATGCAGCTAATTCCCATACATTCCTGAGTTTAATACCCAGTTTAAAACCATAAGACTTGTATTATTAAAATTCAGGCAATAAAAAAGGGTATCCCTTAATTGGAATGCCCTTTTTTATTAAACGAAACGCTCTTTAGTAACGGTAGGTTCAAATTGTCTGCTCTGCAGCAAATCTTTATAATCCTCTAATAAAGAGATATATTTTTCCATCCAGTAATTAATGCTGTTGGCCTGGATTTCCTTACTTTCCTTACTTCCGGTATGCGAAGGTGGTTTGATGTTTTTCAGACTTTCATGGAAGTCTGCGCTAAAATCGTATTCAATTGCGTTTCCGATGCTGTAGATTACCTCGGAGGGCAATTTTTTCTGCTGAAACCAGTTGTACAACGTTCTCCGGTTGATCTGAAGACGACGTGATAATTCACTAATGTTAATGTTCTGTCTACGCACTGCAAGCTCCACAATCTCCCCAGCATTTGGTATCATAATGTTAAATGTTTAGGACTAATTTACCTTGATAAACAAATAAGTATCACATATTCATCCATCGCAAAAAACAAGGAACGGCAATCTAATCAGTTCAAATTAAATGGAGATGCTTGGTTTAATTTGGCTGATAAAGTAGTTTGTATTACATAACACTCAATAATCATTCAATTTATTAAAAAATGTTAACTGCACACATTCAAATTAACCATATATTCGTTTTACCTCAGTAATTACAAAGATTTTGTGGTTTTAACCACCTTAAATTAAGTAAAAAATGAGTAACCTACTTATCTTTCCAAGACATAAACAACAAACAAATGAGAAAAAATATGCCCTATTTTACTCATAATGAGTAAAATAATACACAATTAACCTTTAAAATCTTTATTTAGATCTCTTGCTTTTTGATGAGCATACCCGTGTAGATTTCCAATA
>NZ_QAIL01000537.1 GCF_003061025.1 Pedobacter sp. HMWF019
TTCTTGTATAATATTAAACCAACTAAATTAATGTTCTTATTTTTCAAAAAACTGTTCAGGATTTTTTCAGACAACCACAAAGTAATGCAGCCAACTGCCCTCGGCAGGAAATATTATCCATTAGTCAAAACAGCGGCCGTTCATGAGGCAGGTCACGCCTTTGGAGCCTATCTTGCAAATTGGAAGGTGAAAACGGTATGTGTATTACATGCTAATGAAAAACTGGAAACAGCAAGTACAGAGTACAACTACGGACAGGACACCCAGCTGGTATACAAGATCGAAACCTACCTGAGCAATCCGCAAATTTTTGAAACTCTGGATGGAAAAGAACAAAGTCAAGTTCTGGAAATATTAGACCGCAGGCTTATACTTGTTCATGCCGGTCCGATTGCAGAACAAAAACTGAATAACATTCCAACATTAATAGATGTACTTCACAAGGACAGCCTAGATTTAAAGAGAATAGAATTTATTGAGAATTTTCTTAATGAGAATAACCTTGATGCTTATGAAGTTTCTAGGCGTGCAATCCACACTATAAAGAAACACTTTTCGGTACCTGAAACCTGGGAAAAAGTACTTGCCCTTGGAGAAATGTTGGAAACTGAAAATAAAAAAATTGATAGTACCAAAGTAGAATCATTCTGCCTTGACCAGTTCGTTTAACAATACTCTCCGGCAAATATTATTTTAAATAGCAAGATGATTCCAAGTATAACCCAGAAAACAAGAGTTACTTCATCCGACAAAAAAAATGGAATTGAACCGGTTAACAGGCTCTTTCTTATTGGTAATGGCTTCGACTGTGCACATGGTCTTCAGACGAGTTACAATCATTTTATTCTATGGTATGTTACATACTGTTTTACCCAGGCAGATGAAAAGGGTGAGTATAATGATCCGCTAATCAATATTCACAGACATAAGCATATATCTATAGACAGTGGTTACATCAAAACATTTAAGGATTACCTTAATCATTTTTACGAATGTGGATTCTCTGGCCTAGACCAGCAGAGAATCCATTTCAAGAACACATTAAATACGAATGTTCATAATCCTTATGCCGTCAACATACTTTCTGGTTTCTTCAGAAGGTTACTTTCAAAGTGTTCTAACACCAACTGGGTTGAAATAGAGAATGAGTATTATACATTTTTAAAGGAAATCCTGTATTCAGAAAAACTGGAAAAAAGATCAGCTGTCCTCGAAGATCTTCACACCAGGTTCGCTTTTATTATACAAATGCTCGAAAAGTACTTAGTGCAGATTCCAGTACCTGAGCCTATTGAGGGGTATAGAAGCATTATCGATGGCCCGATTCTGGCAAGAGATATTGTTAGTCCCGTGAAAATGAAAGAAGAGCAGTTGCCAAACGAAACATTAATACTCAATTTCAATTACACACCAACGATAAACGCCTATTTCCCCAAGGATCCGAAATTTGTAGCCCCCTACAACCTTAATAAAAGAATTAACTTCATTCATGGGGAACTCAGTACTCCTGAAAACCCGATAATCTTTGGTTTCGGAGATGAACTGGATAAGGATTATGAGAAAATGGAACTGGAGAAGTCTAAAGGCTTCTTTGCATACATTAAATCATTCTGGTATTTTAAAACCTCGAACTATCACAACATGATTCGCTTTATCGATTCCGGTAAATTCCAGATTTGTGTCCTAGGGCACTCCTGCGGACTTTCCGACCGCACAATGCTAAATATGATCTTCGAACATTCCAATTGTATCTCTATAAAGATCTATTATCATGGCAACCAGAATGAAAATAACTACACAGAAATTACGCAAAACATTTCACGTCATTTCCGAAACAAACCAGACATGAGAAAAAAAATTGTTCCCTTTGACAAAACTGAACCAATGCCTCAGGCCATAAATGATTATTAATCAATATTATAATGAAACTAAGAAATTCTATTGCTAATGAATCAGAGATCCCATATATTATACAACTATAAAACGATAAAGAAGATTGAAACGATGTAAAAACCTAACGCCTGATCCGAACCATAACAATTACAATCAGTCCCCACTTTTAAGAATTTTAATTACTGAAAATAAGTAAGTAAAAATCCTTCAGAGAATAAAGCATATTTCGATTGTCCTTTAAAATTTGACATAGATAAAATCTTGAACTGTTTATAAAATCTCCGTCGCGAAATATCCATTAAGCGCAATGGACTTAACGTTTGAAAGTATAGAACGTACTACGTTACAAAAATTTGGAAATGTAAATCATTGGTAGCACCTTACAAATGCGTTAAGCTCTTGTCTTTCAACATCTAAACAAATTTGCATAGGAACTTAAAAGTTATCAACCTTAATTTGGGCTGTTTTCCTGAAAATACTCTTTTAGCACGCTAGGAAACTTTTGTCTGGTAAGTAGCAGATCGCCGTTAATTTTATCGTATGAAAGAATTGTACAACCAATTTGAACTACATTAATTTTTTGAAGATAATTCGCACGGAAGATCTGCGACAGTTAGAAACGATTGTGAACGAGAACTATTGAATCTGTTTGAAGAAGCTAGTAACAGCCTAAATCTCAAGATTAAAATTGAATCTAAACCTCCGAAAATGGCGGCTTCATCGAAATTTGGGAATTCATAAGTGCCAATAAGGAGTTGATCACATTGCTAATCTCCGCCCTGACCTTAATTATGTCTAGAGTTCCTGTTCAAAACCGGAAACTCACCAAACTTCAAATCGAAAATTTGAAGCTAGATAATCGGCTAAAGCGAGAGGAACTACTAAAACTCGGTATTGAAAATTTTGACCTGGCTGACGAGAAAATGCTTACCAAGATCATCAATTATCTGATGAAGAATTATAGGATTGTTTGGCGAAGATCGAACTTTTTCAAAAAACTGCGCCAGTATCCAAAAGTAATTAAAATCACCATCAACAAGTTAAAAAATCTCGTTCCCGGTCCAGAAGAATTGAGTCTAAATGCTGACGATTTCGAAAATTACATATTAATCGATGAAAACATACCAGACATCACTGGCCAAACAGCAGAAATAGATCTGATATCCTCAGCACTTAAAAATGGTAAATTTAAATGGAAAGGCTTTTTAAATAATCAAATCATTGATTTCGAGATGCTGGACGCCCCCTTCAAACAACAAGTATTTCAGGGGAGTATCGAACACAACAACAAAGTAAAGCTCAAAGTCGAGCTCAAACATTCACGAAAAATTGACGATACAGGAAAAATAAGGATCACGCGATATTATGTAACCAAGGTCTTGAGTTACTCTATAAACGGAATCGATCACGAAAGAACATAACGCTCCTATGCATGGGAGGGGGATTAAGCTGCATCTTCACTTACACAAGGAACCCCTTGTTGACTAAAATAATCTCGTAAGCCTTTAAGCAAAATCAAACAGTGCTTAAAATTCTCTCTTTGAATTTCATTTTCTACTTCGTGATCCAAAAATACATCATATCTTGCCTGTTCAGAATATTTCTGAATCTGGCTGTAACTCCTCCATAAAAAATTAGGTACTTGAGTTATTGGTCTATTATTACATCGCCTAGGATCGAAACTATTTGCTATATCGTAATGTGTATTTCCTGGATCAACTTCCCTTTTTTCGCAAAATGCCCTTAAAAGGTGTAGCGCTGTATAGAATGTAGCAGTTACTTTCCAATCAAAATAGTTATCTGGATAATTATTGCAGCATTCAGCTACAAAATTTTCATTATGGAGAGCTTGATTGAGATGAGCTTGCATTAATTCAGAATAATTTCCCCTTTCAAATTTGCTTTATCCATCACCCGCTCAGGTAAAAATTTTATCATTACAGGGAGTTTATCATATATTTTTAACTCATCATAGATTGTCAAAAAATCGAAGAACTCTTCTCTAACACTAGGTATATCATTTTTGAGGACAACATAATAAATAAGTTTACTTTGTTCGTCAAGATAAAAAGCCTTTAGTATATCAGC
>NZ_QAIL01000538.1:0-345 GCF_003061025.1 Pedobacter sp. HMWF019
CTTTAAGATTGCTTACACTAAGCTTTGCTGATTTAGCAGCATTTGTAATATATTTTTACCTTTTTTTCCAAGGCAGACCAGGCTATATACACTTTGGTTTCTTTACTGATCCTATATTTAAAACCGTTAAGATTGGAGCGTTTCAGTTCTTCGTAAAAAGCTTTATCAGCGGTGTATTGATCGGGGGTTTCGTCTGATGTAACTGCAGGCTCGAGGAAATTCTCATCTTCCAGGAAAAAATTAAATTCGTCAGTCATGAAGTTACGTTGACTTTTTTCCTTACTCAGGTCTACGGTTTCTTTATAGTTGTCCAGCAGATCTGTTGCTTTTAATACTTTTTGATAG
>NZ_QAIL01000538.1:355-5611 GCF_003061025.1 Pedobacter sp. HMWF019
AAAGGTAAGCAGCATCTCTTTTGGTTTATTACCACTAAGGGAGACCTTGAAGGTATCCATTTTCGTGGAATCACTAAAGGGTTTTAAGACCGTTTTTAAATTGTTTTCCGTTGCTGCAGCCTTTTTGTCTGTACCAGAATTACAGGCTGAAAGCAAAAGGCCGATCATTAAGATAGATGCAATAATCTTCATTGGAATTGGAGTTTTATAGACCTAAGATAAGATTTAAGACTTAAAGATTCTATTCAAATCTTCTGGCGTATCTATAGCTAATGTTTCTAATGTGGTTGTTTTGGTCTGAATTCTATAACCATTTTCCAGCCATCTTAGTTGTTCGAGATTTTCTGCCCGTTCCAAGCTAGAGGACGGGAGTTTGGTAATCTCGTTCAAAACGGTTTTCGTATACCCATAAATACCTATATGTTTGTAAAAGGTATGGGCTTTCAGCCAATCTTTTTCTGAAGCGTTTCTGATATAGGGGATAGTTTGCCTGCTGAAATAAAGAGCCTCTCCGGCTGTATTTAATACAACTTTGGGAATATTGGTGTTCAGCAGTTCTTCCTGGCTGGTGATTGCTTTGATCAGGGTTGCTAATTGTACAGTCTTTTCCTGGAAACAGGAGGCAAGCAGATCAATTTGTTCTGGATTGATGTAAGGTTCGTCACCCTGTATATTTATTACATGATCAAAGCCCTTTAGCTGGGTTAACACTTCTGCGCAACGGTCTGTACCGCTTTGGTGGGTATCACTGGTCATGATATATGCCCCTCCAAAGCGTTCTACTTCCTGCGCAATACGTATGTCGTCTGTTGCGACTACAACCTGATCTAGAGATTTGGAAAGCGAAGCCTGCTCATATACTCTCTGGATCATGCTTTTTCCGTCTATTTGCACCAGGGGTTTTCCAGGGAATCTGGTGGATGCATACCGGGATGGTATAATGCCAAGGGTCTTCATCTTAGAAAAGACCGTGAATTTCTGCTTCTATAGATTGGATCACGGCGCCCAGGTCTTCGGGATTGCTGGTGAAATCGAGCTTGTCCTTATCCAGAATCAGCAGTTTTCCCAGTTTGTAGTCTTGGATCCAGGCTTCATATTTTTCATTCAGTTTGGACAGGTAGTCAATACGAATGCTGGCTTCGTATTCTCTTCCGCGGCGCTGAATGTTGTTCACAAGTGTCGGAACAGATGCTCTTAGGTAAACCAACAAATCTGGTGGCTTAATAAATGAGGTGATGTTGTCAAATATGGCCCTGTAGTTCTGGTGATCACGGGTGGTCATCAGACCCATTTCATGGAGGTTTTCTGCGAAAATATGTGCATCTTCATAAATGGTCCTGTCCTGGATCACATTTCTTTGATTGGTCTCAATTTCTGCAAGCTGCTGGAAACGGCTGTTGAGAAAATAGATTTGAAGGTTAAAGCTCCAGCGTTTCATGTCGCTGTAAAAATCTTCAAGATAGGGATTGTTATCTACTGCTTCGTACAAAGCCTCCCACCCGTAATTTTTAGCTAGCAAACCAGTTAGGGTTGTTTTGCCGGCACCAATATTTCCAACTATTGCTATATGCATATGTGTTTTTTTGAAGTAGTAAGATTTGATTCGTTCTGGTACTGTTATTGAATTAAAAAGGTTTAAAGCCGATCAGTTGCCTTACTTCCTTAATGGTTTTCTGTGCGCTTTCTCTTGCTTTTAAGGCGCCATGCTTAGCTACCTGTCTCAAGTATAGAGTATCTTTTGAAATTTCTTCAATCTTTTCACGGATTGGAGCGTTAGCAATGATCATATCTTCGGCCAGTTGTTTCTTGAAATCGCCATAGCGGATGGCCATTTTGTTGTACTGGTCTTCAAAATGACTAATTGTATCAGCACTGGATACAATTTTCATCAAGTCAAAAAGATTTTGTACTGCTTCGGGCTTTTGCTGATTTTCTTCTGTCGGACCACCGTCGGTTACCGCGCGTGAAACTTTTTTACGGATATCTTCTGGGCTGTCTGATAGATAAATACAGGTATTCTCTCCATTTGATTTACTCATTTTTCCTTTGCCATCAAGGCCGGGAATCTTAACCAGGTTTTCTGAGTAGCTGAAAGCGAATGATTCAGGGAATAAATCGGTATTGTATAATCTATTGAAACGGTTTCCGAAGGTACGGGTCATTTCAAGGTGTTGTTCCTGGTCTTTTCCAACCGGAACTTTGGTTGCTCTATGGATCAGAATGTCTGCAGCCATTAAGGTTGGATAGGTTAGCAAACCTGCATTAACGTTGTCGGGCTGTGAACGTACTTTATCTTTAAATGATGTGCTTCGTTCCAGTTCGCCCATGTAGGCATTCATGTTTAAATATAAATACAATTCTGCTACTTCAGGAACATCAGATTGAATGTAAATGGTCGTCTCTTCAGGGTTAATCCCGCAGGCCAGATATTCCACTAAAACGTGTCTCACATAGCCATGAAGGTCCTGAGGTGTTGGGTGTGTAGTTAATGAATGAAGATCTGCGATAAAAAAATAGCAGTTGTAATCATACTGCATTTTTACAAAATTGGTTACTGCACCAAAATAATTTCCTAAATGTAGTTTCCCTGTTGGGCGTATACCACTAACAACCGTTTCTTTCATAGGGCCGAAATTAATAAAAAAAAAGATTTGCGGCTGCAACTTTAAGCGTATATGGCGTTTTTTGCTATTTTTGAATTGATGATTAAGAACTTAAGATTACTCCACAGGGCGTATGTTGTTTTCGTTATTGTGTTCCTTTTTCTAATCTTTTATCCTTTCTATTATATAACTTCCAGAAAAACAGAATGGTTTGGTGTGCTTAATAAGCTAAGAAAAGCAAATAGTTTGCTATGCAGCTTTTTGACAGGTATTTTCTTTAGGATTAATTTGGATGAGCCGCTGGAGCAGAAAGAAACTTATATTTATTGTGCGAATCATACTTCTAACCTGGATGTGATGATCATTTGTGTCCTGGCTAAAGGAAGGTTCCATTTTATGGGAAAAGAGGAGCTGCTAAGGCATCCTATGTTTAAAATCTTTTTCAGTACTGTAGACATTCCTGTAAAAAGAGAAAGTCGTATGTCTGCTTTTCGTGCATTTAAGCGAGCGGGTGACAATCTGGAAAAGGGAATGAGCCTAGTGATCTTTCCCGAGGGTGGAATAGGTGAGGAACATTATCCGCCGGTGCTGATGCCCTTTAAAAACGGGGCTTTTCGTTTGGCTATTGAAAAGGGGGTGCGTATTGTTCCCGTAACAATGAATGTTTGGAAAAAGATGTTTGATGATGGTGCGAAATATGGAAGTCGTCCGGGGATTTGCGATATTTACGTCCACAAGGCGGTTAGTACAAAAGATTTGAAATTGGGAGAAGAGGACTTGCTGAAAGATCAGGTATTTGCGATAATAAATAGTAAACTTGCAGTGTAATGAACATAGATAAGAAAACCATACATAAAGTAGCTGATCTGGCCAGAATAGAGATCAGGGAGGAAGAAGTAGATCATCTTATTGGGGAGATGAGCAAGGTGCTGACTTTTATGGAAAAGCTCAATGAATTGGATACAGATAAGGTAGAACCACTGGTGTATATGAATCCGCAGGTAAATGTTTGGAGAGAAGATCAGGTAAAGGTAGAACTGAGCAAGGAAGAAGGATTAATGAACGCGGCGAAGCATACTGAAGAGTTTTTTATGGTGCCTAAGATCATAGAAAAATAGCAAAGGCTGTAACATTAGGCCCTGGTGAGCTGTCTAAAAAATAAAATATTATGGAAAAACCGTTGATCCACATTAAAGATATTGGACGTAAGTATGTGATAGGAACCGAAGTGATCCATGCTTTAAAGTCGGTTTCTCTGGATATACATAAGGGGGAGTTTGTCGCTTTAATGGGACCTTCGGGTTCTGGTAAGTCTACTCTGATGAATATTTTGGGTTGTCTGGATACACCGAGCAAAGGAGATTATATTCTAAATGGCATTAATGTGAGCCATATGAGTGAGAATGATCTTGCTGAAGTAAGAAACAAAGAGATTGGCTTTGTTTTCCAAACGTTTAATTTGTTGCCAAGGTCTACTTCACTTGATAATGTTGCGCTTCCGCTAATTTATGCTGGGGTGAGTAAAACTGAACGTAATAAGAAAGCACAGGCGGCACTTGAAAATGTTGGTCTTGGAAATAGGGTTACCCATAAGCCGAATGAGCTTTCAGGTGGCCAGCGCCAGCGTGTTGCGGTAGCGCGTGCACTGATCAATAATCCTTCTATCATACTTGCCGATGAGCCTACGGGAAACCTGGATACCAAAACCTCTATAGAGATTATGGGGCTGTTGGAAGAGATTCACAGTAAAGGAAACACCATTATCCTGGTTACGCATGAGGAAGATATCGCGCTTCATGCCCATCGTATTGTAAGGATGCGTGATGGTTTGATTGAAAATGATTTTCAAAATACTGATATTAAGACCGTTTCGCCACGTCTCACTGTGCTGCAGGAGAAGGGTGATGATTTTGAAACGATTGGATAAAGGGTATGAAACCATCATGTGCAGCGCTACACAAACCTAAATGAATAAATTTTGGTGGCACATATAACTTCATAACCTTTAAAAAAAATATATTCTGATGAAAATTTATACTAAGACCGGTGACAAGGGATTAACTTCGTTGATAGGAGGGACCCGCGTTCCCAAATTTCACCTGCGCATTGAGTGTTATGGTACCGTAGATGAACTTAATTCTTATCTGGGCCTGATTATGTGTCAGGATATAGATGGACATCATCAGGAGGTACTAAAAGAAATACAAGATCGTTTATTTACAGTTGGTGCTTCACTGGCCGCAGATCCGGAGAAATCAAGAATGAAAATTCCTGATCTTCATGAGAGCGATATTGAACTGCTGGAAAAAGAAATGGATACTATGAATGAGGTATTACCCGGTTTAAAACACTTTGTATTACCGGGGGGAAATACAGTGGTTTCTTACTGTCATATAGCAAGATGCATTTGCAGGAGGGCAGAACGACTTACGGTACATCTGGCTTCTGAAAGTTTTGTTGACGAAAAAATGACCATTTATTTGAATAGATTAAGTGATTATTTATTTGTTTTGGCTCGGAAATTGAATTTCGACGCTAAAACGGAAGAGAATATTTGGATTCCCCGCATTTAAAAATAAAGTGGAAAAAAAAGTTTGTTTTCATCAAGTTTTTTAATATACTTTTGCGGAATTAAAAAAGAATAACTAATAGT
>NZ_QAIL01000058.1 GCF_003061025.1 Pedobacter sp. HMWF019
CAGTTCCAAGGTTATTCTGGGACTGCCATATATCTTTTTGCTGTTCTCAAAAGCTTGTAAAACCTCAGTTTCAATCATCTGATTTTCAGCACTTCTGTTTGAAGGACTACTGACTGTCCATTTGTTAAATCCAGCCCTGCTCACTTTAAATACTGAACACATCTTCCCAACTAAAAATATTCTGCTGTGATCCTTTATGAACCCGAATATTTGTTGTCGCCCTTGGAGAAAATGCTGATAGCCTTTTTTAAAATATCGCGCTCCATCTGTGTTTCACGCAATTCTTTCTTCACTAACGCCAGCTCTTGCTCAGCTGCGCTGAGTAGGACTTTCCCATTTCCTGGAAAGCTACTGCCTTGTTTGCTGGAAAACTCCTTCCGCCAGCGATACAACAATGCCGGACTGATATCCAGTTCTTTGGCCAGACTACTCAGGTCTGTCCGGGTGTTACTCAGTTCAACGCTCATTACTTTGAACTCTTTTGGATACGATTTTCTTTCTCGTGACATAATTTCTGTTAAGTTACCAAATTCACTTAACTTGCTGTCTACTCAAAGGTAGCAACTCCAGTAATGAATTCATCGGGAAAAAATATTGATATGAAGAAATTTATGGCAAATCAGGTAAAAGAATTTGAAAATGTATTTGGCCAGGGAAATGTTAATGCACAGATGCTGATTCGTGAAGTAAAATCCGCTGACCAGTTAAATGATTTTGAGAGCTTAATTGACATTCAGGCGGGAAATAAGTTTGAAAAAACGAAAGACGGTAAGACTATAGGTGGCGATGCGCAGATGGGTGGCAAATTTCTCAGGTTAAATTCTGAAAGTATTGACGAAAAGGGTAACTTTATTGATAAGAAAACGTTAATTCATGAGATTGGCCATACTGGGGGCTTATATCATACATTTGAACCTAAAAAAGAGGGGAAATTAGCCAATGGAAAACCAGCGCCTGGTGCTATGCAATCTTTTTATAACAGTTCAAATAGCCCTTATGTAGAAGCAAACTTTATGAACTATACCAGTAATGCCGTCGACGCTGGAACATTAGGTCCAAGTGTTAATGCAGTTAGATTTTTCAACAACACTGTCGGCAAAGCGACCCAGGGCCAGGTGCAGACAATTGTAACCAATTTGTATAATGGAAATCTCAATTATAACAATATTCCAAAAAAGAAATGATGAAAAGATTGTATTATATACTCGTGCCTTTTTTATGTCTAGGTTATGGATGTCAAAATAAGACAACTAAGGACTATGGAGTTGGAACGAAGGATAGTGCTAACTTCACTGTTTTTCTTTCAATGCTCTATCCTAAAGAACATTTACTAGTCAAAGTAAACAATCAGGTCATATTTGACAAGGTTGGTGAGGATATTAAAGGTAGTCCGACTGGAGAGTATTATTTTCATTATCCTGATACAATAAAAAAAATTGAGATCACAAGTCAATTTAAAGGCAAGATAGTACTTAATAAATCCTTCATTGATACATTAACTGAGGCTAAACAAAGAACATTAATTATTTCTCGCCCATTTCCGAAGGGTATGACTAAGGAGAATTATAAACCTTATGGGTATGTGCCTATAGACTCGTCAGATCGCCATATAACTTTGGTAAACGATGCTGTTCATCACAAGGATACCTTGGTACTTTAATCTACAATGGTGGTTTATGATTTTTGTTATGTCTTAACAATGCACTTATTATGATCTCAGAAAGAAAGTATCCTTATCAAGATGTTAATTCCCCTCAACTTGAAGGCGAGATTTGGAGAGACATTCCTGATTTTGCAGGATGCTTTCAAGTCTCGAACTTGGGGAGAGTGAAATCTCTAGATAGAACTGTTTCCCACAGCCGATGTGGTACACAGTTTGTAAAAGGACGGATATTAAAACAAAACCTTAAAAG
>NZ_QAIL01000539.1 GCF_003061025.1 Pedobacter sp. HMWF019
GTAAAGACACGGCGGTAAATGAAATGCAGCAATATGCCGCAGCCCTTGGTGCAAATGCAATTATCGGTGTCGACCTGGATTATGAGACCGTTGGCAGTGGCGGAAGCATGCTGATGGTAGCCGCAACAGGTACGGCTGTTATTATAGAATAAAAGAAAAGGACCTTAAAAAAGGTCCTTTTCTTTTATAATGATAATATCTCTACGAGTTTTAACCAGGTTGGACTGATTTCTTCTGCGTTGATGTGTTTGATAGCATGACTAAAAGGTGTAAATACAATCTCTCTGTTGATTTGCCCAACCATTTCACCTGATTTACCGTGCAAGAGGCCTTCTACCGCAGAAACCCCAAACCGGCTGGCCAGAACCCTGTCCATACAACTTGGTTTACCCCCCCTTTGAATATGACCCAAAACGGACACCCGGATATCGTAGGCAGGAAATCTTTCTTTAAGCACTTCTCCAACATTAAAACCTCCACCAATTTCATCCCCTTCTGCAACAATAATAATTTTTGATGCTTTATCTTTACGTCCGTGCTCCAATCTGGTGATCAATCCTTCGATTCCTGTTTTAGCTTCTGGAATCAGAATGGCCTCAGCACCCACACCGATACCACTTCGAAGGGCAATAAGACCTGAGTCTCTACCCATTACCTCTACAATAAACAAACGGTCGTGAGATTCTGCTGTATCACGAATCTTATCAACTGCATTAATAACAGTATTGATTGCCGTATCATAGCCAATAGTAAAATCTGTACCTGCGAGGTCATTATCTATGGTTCCGGGCAAACCAATGATTGGGTAGCCAAACTCCTGGGAAAATAAATTTGCACCCGTAAATGTTCCGTCTCCACCAATTACAATTAAAGCGTCGATACCGTGCTTCACCAATTGCTCATGAGCCGTTTTGCGACCTTCAAATGTGCGAAAGCCATCACTTCTTGCTGTTTTTAGGATTGTTCCTCCACGTTGAATGATATTTGCCACCGATTTCCTGTCCATGGGCATGAAATCACCATTGATAAGGCCTTCATAACCCCTGAGTATTCCGGTAACTTCTAAGTCATAGTAAATTGCTGCTCTAACAACTGCCCTTATGGCAGCATTCATACCCGGGGCATCACCTCCGGAAGTCAATACACCTATATTTTTAATCTTATTCATTTAAACCTTATTTCCCTGCTTTAAATTTATCGAGTCCGCTCTGCAAATATGCAGCATATTCTTTAGCATCAAATATAGCACCTTTAGGCGTAACCAAAGGATTTAAATCCGGTCCGGCTAAAACATAAAAGGGCTGAGAGTTGGTATTGTATTTTGTAGCCTGGAAATCGCCATTCCACCAGCCAAGATCATCCGTATCATGTTTCAGGATGGTTGAATAATGTACTTTTTCTTTTGGCATTTTTACATTTCTTTCGTCTACATACAACTGGATCAGCACATATTCGTCACGAATTAATCTGCCCACTTCTTTATCGATCCAAACCATATCTTCCATTCTGCGGCAGTTGGTACAAGCATGGCCGGTAAAATCGATTAGAATTGGCTTATTCACCTTCTTCGCATATTCCAGCCCCTCATCCAGATCAAAGAAAGGATGAAAACCAACAGGAGGTTTCAAAAATTCACTGTGTTTTACCTTGGCAGGAAAATCAACAGATAAAGGTGCTGACGCAGATGATCCGCCCCCGCTTAAAATAAAATCCTGTGTATTTAATGGCGGGGCAATCCCGCTTAAAATACTCACTGGTGCTCCCCATAAACCGGGAACAAGGTACATGGCAAAAGAAAGTGAAATGATGGCAAAGAAAAGTCGTGGTACAGATACATAAGGGACATCACTGTCATGAGAAAATTTGATCTTTCCTAAGATATAAATCCCCATCAAAACAAAAATCACAATCCACAACACCAAAAATATTTCCCGGTCAAACCATTCCCAATGCCAGGCCAGATCAGCAGCAGAAAGGAATTTTAATGCCAATGCAAGCTCCAGGAAACCCAGACATACTTTAACGCTATTCAGCCAGCCTCCTGATTTAGGCATACTACTTAAAAAGCCTGGAAACACCGCAGATAAGGTAAACGGAAGCGCAAGCGCGAGGGCAAATCCAAACATTCCTACTGCTGGGGCCAGAATTTCTCCTTTAGAGCTGGCCTGAACCAGCAGAGTACCAATAATTGGTCCAGTACAGGAGAAAGAAACCAATGCCAATGAGGCTGCCATAAAGAAAATCCCTCCCAAACCCTTGCTGTCATCCGCTTTCTGATCTATCTTATTTACAATAGCACTTGGTAAGGTAATTTCAAAAGCACCAAAAAAAGACACTGCAAACACCACAAGGAGAATAAAGAACAAGAAATTAAACCAGCCGCTGCTGCTAAATGCATTTAGTCCTGCTGAGCCAAAGAGCGCAGTAATCAATAAACCAAAGGCTACATAAATCACAATAATAGAAAGTCCATAGATCAGGGCCTGTCCGATTCCTTTTTGTTTGCTACCGGATCTTTTTGTAAAGTAACTGATGGTTAATGGAACCATGGGAAAGATACAAGGCATCAGAAACGCAAGAAATCCACCAAAAAGGCCAGCGATAAATGTTTCCCAAAGCGTCTTTTCTTTCTCTGTCTGATCTGCTGCAGCTACCGTTTTCCCGGCAGGCGAAACGGCTTCCTCTTTTTTTACGGTATCAGCTTTAACAAGCTCTTTTTTCAGGTCATTTTTAGCGCTGTCTGCAGAAGAACCTATTTCTGTAAATTCTATATCATCGGTATTCAATGTCGAATCTTGCTGCTGTATAAGCGCAAAACTCTGCTCGGAATGCCCTAAACTAAGCGTAAGCATGACTCCTAAAACCAGTATTAATTTTTTCATCAGTATCTATTTTTAAAGGTTATGAAGCTATCACGTGCTACAAAAATTTATTCATTTCAGTCTGTGTAGTGCTGCACATGATGGTTTCATTTGTATTAATGAGCCCGTAAACTCGGTTTGTTTTTTATCGGTAAAGAGCTTTCATCTACTACCAAATATTTACATACATTGGTTTTGGTTGCGCCCCACATGAACGATTTCATTATATCAAGGCTGTGAATTTAACGATAATTTTTTATCTGGATAAAAAATAAAAAGAGCGCTTCCGGAGGGTTGCGCTCATCAATTTCTATAATAGACATAATCTATTTTACCTGAACGCTGAACTCCACTTCTGTTGGAGGCAAACATTTGCTATCGTTACAAACCATAAATTCTACTTTTCCTTTGACTGTTGCAGATGGTTTGTTTAGCTTTACTTTTTGCTGAAAAATAACTTGTTTTTCGAAATAACTTACATTCATATCGAATGACTTCTCAAATTTAGTAACTGGTTTTGGTTCTGAAGTAGTTCCAACCTTTACATAATCTTTAGAAGGGGCAAAAGTAATAGTTGTTTTTACAGGGCCGCCATCTTTTACATTTTGAGAATAAATATGCCATCCGTCTTCGATGTTTGCTTTAACAAAAACAATAGCTTCTGTTTTACTGATCTTTTTTTGTCCATAAGACCATTTTACCGGATTTTCGATCTGAGCTGATGCAGCAAAAACCGAAAGCACTAAAAAACTAAGTATTAATGTGATTCTTTTCATTGTGTGTGGTGTGTTTTTACTTAACGTTTTTTCAATTTAAAAATTCTATTTCCTTAAAATTATATTCCTTTTCTGTTTCTCCCTCCAGCAAGACCAGCATCCCGGTATCTCTTACCCCCTGTATGCTTGCGAAAAATACTTCGCCATTATGTCTGTACTTATGTTGTTCCTGAAACCTGTACAGTCTCTTATGA
>NZ_QAIL01000540.1:0-3269 GCF_003061025.1 Pedobacter sp. HMWF019
ACTTAACACTAACTTAACATTGCAATCCTACTTTTGTAAAATATTTTGTAGTTAAAATAGACAGGGCGTATGCTTGAAGATATTAAAGGCCTGCACCTACATTTGACGAATAAAAGAAACTAAAACATACAGATGAATAATATTTTTAAGTTCTTTACGCCTAAAGACAAAAAATTTCAGCCCCTATTTGAACAAGCAGGAAGCAACGTTTTAAAGATCTCTGAAGCCTTATTACTTGCTTTAAGCACCACTGATCTGGAAAAAAGAAAAGAGCATATTAAAGAAGTAGAGCGTCTGGAGCATGTTGGGGACGACATTACCCATTCCATATTCCTGGAACTAAGCAAGAACTTCATTACCCCATTTGACAGAGAAGATATCCACTCTCTGGCGAGCGCAGTAGATGATATTGCAGATTATATTCATGCTTCTGCTACCAATATCGAATTGTACAACATCACCAAAATCGGTGATTCCATGATTAAACTTGCAGAATTGCTGGTGGAAATGTGCACCGATCTTGAAAAAGCAATCAAGGAATTGAGAAGTTTCAAAAACATCCGTGTGATTGCTGATGCCTGTGTAAGGATCAACAGTGGTGAAAACCAGGCAGATTACGTTTGCAACCTGGCTATCGCCCGCCTATTTGAATTTGAAACTAACGCTATTGAATTAATTAAACAAAAAGAAGTTCTGCAAACTTTAGAACTTGCAACTGATAAATGTGAAGATGCAGCGAATGTGTTGGAATCTATTTTGGTAAAGAACGCTTAAAACTTCAAAAAATGGTAACAACCTTACTGGTCGTTGTAATTATTTTGGCTATTGGATTCGATTATATCAATGGCTTTCATGATGCAGCGAATTCTATTGCGACAATTGTATCCACCAAAGTACTTTCTCCTTTCCAGGCTGTACTTTGGGCGGCGTTATTCAATTTCGCAGCCTACTTTTATTTTACAGACCATAAAGTAGCCAATACGATCGCTAAAACGGTTGTAGAAAATTATATTACCCTGGAAGTGATCTTTGCAGGGCTGGTAGCCGCCATTGTATGGAATCTGTTTACCTGGTGGTTTGGTATACCTTCCAGTTCTTCCCATACTTTAATTGGAGGCTTTGCCGGCGCAGGTATGGCGAAAGCAATGACACTCGGCCATGACGCCCTGGCTGCAATTAATTTTGCACCAATCTTTAAAGTAATTGCTTTCATCGTTCTGGCACCGGTTATTGGTATGATGATCTCTGTGATCATTTCCATTATTATTCTGCACATTTCCAAGCATGCCCGGCCATCTGTTGCAGAAAAATGGTTCAAAAGACTGCAGCTGATCTCTTCTGCGGCATTAAGTTTTACACATGGTGGTAATGATGCCCAGAAAGTAATGGGTATTATCTACGTAGCAATGGTCGCTTCCAACGTACTACATACAGGTGATGTAATGCCGGAATGGATCCCGATTTCCTGTTATGCAGCTATTGCTTTAGGCACGATGAGCGGCGGATGGAAAATCGTAAAAACCATGGGCTCCAAAATCACTAAAGTAACCGCTTTTGAAGGTGTTGCCGCAGAGGCTGCCGGTGCGGTAACCCTGGGAATTACCGAGCATTTTGGTATCCCTGTTTCCACCACACATACCATTACAGGTTCAATCGTTGGGGTAGGTTTACTAAAGAGGGTTTCTGCAGTGCGATGGGGCGTAACAGTTCGTTTGCTTTGGGCATGGATTCTGACTATTCCAGTTTCTGCTTTACTTGCAGGACTTGTGTACGCGGTGATACACCTTTTCTTTTAATCTGTTTAAGGCCTTATAGCCCTATCTTTAATAAAAAAAGCAACCTTACGGGTTGCTTTTTTTATTAAAAGTCTATCTGAAGCGTCACTTCATTTGTTCCCTGATCTGGCAGTATCCAGTCCGGTCCCTCTTTAACAAGCCTTATCGCCTCCTCCACATAACTTTGAGCAGAATGGCTTAATATTTTGAAGGCTCCCGGTTTACCGTTCTCATCCACTGTGAAAGTCAGAAGTACAAAAGGATTTTCCTCATTGCGAGTTAGTCGCTTATTCTTTTCCAGATAAGTTCTGTAACTTTCATATCCCTCCTTTGGCTGAGGTGCCGCTTCGGTTATCTTGCTTTTTGCAACCATAGCAGCGGCAGGTACAGGTGCAGCCATCTTTCTCGCCATCGGAGCCATTTCCACTTTTTCCTCTTTCTTTTTATCTGCAACAGCCGCGTATGCATTTGTTTTTGCTGCCGCAACAGCTTTATCCATCTCTTTATCCGCTTTAACAGATGCAGCAGCAGAAGGCGCCGCCTCGATTGTCTTTTCCGGACTAACTGTTGCAACCTGACTTTCTTTTGGCGCAATGACCACATCGACCTTTTTCGGCTGTTGCTTTGCCATCTGTTCCCTGGCCGCATTATTTTTCATCCAGAACACAATGCTTACAGATATAAACATTACAGCCGCAGCCGCAGCAATACTTAAGCGCTGCCAGGTGACTACAGATTTCTTTTTATGAGTGGCTTGTGCAGCCACTCTATCCTGCAATTGCTTCTGAAGCAAAGAAATGGATTGAAGCGACCGTTTAGGCGACGCACTTAAGCCAGCCAGGGCCTCCGCCACAAAAGGATCTTCCAGGGCGTGTTTTTCCACCATGTGCATTGACTTGGCATCAAGCTTACCATCCAGGTAATCTTCTAAAACATCTATATCTAACCAATCCTTATTCACTGCTGTTCTTCTCCATACAAATTTTCAAATTCCGTTTACCGTTCTGAATATAGCTTTTCACTTTAAGCATTTCATATCCGGTTATTTCGGCCACTTCCTTATAGCATTTTTCCTGCAGATAAAACAAATCTACACTAACTCGTTGCTCGTCGGGAAGTGTCTCCATGCACTTTTCCATTACGGTAAGCTGCTGTTCTTTTGTATCGTCGATATCAAGATGCACAAACTCACTGTTTTCCACAAATGTTTCTTCCAGAGAGACCGTATTGGTTTTAGATGATTTCCTAATGGCCATCAGACAATAGTTTCTGGCCAGCACATGCAGCCAGCTCTTAAAATTCTGGACTTCATGAATCCGGAGTTTCACCACCAGCTCTTCGAAGATCTGCATCACGGCGTCTTTGCTCTGCTCTTCATCTTTCAGATAATTAAGGCACACCCCAAAAACCAAGTGCATGTAACGGTTATACAATGCGCCCAATACCTCCAGATCACCGCTTGATTTATATTGCGAAATCAGTTCGGTGTCGTTC
>NZ_QAIL01000540.1:3279-17648 GCF_003061025.1 Pedobacter sp. HMWF019
GATGGTTCTTTATAAATTTCAATGATCTGCTGCGGAAAAATCTAATCAAGTATAAAAATATTTTCTGACTTATCCAGTATTACCCCCGGAATCGGGCATTTCTTCTACACCTTTTCCATTTAAAACTTCACAGGTCAACATTAAGGACCTGTCCTTCAGACCGCATAAAATCAGACAAAACTCTTTTAACGATGGCAGAAGATTTGCTATCTTCAAAAAAAATAAACATGAAAAAGATCAACATCTATATGGCCGCTACCGGTTTAGTTCTCTTCTGTTCTTTACAAGTAAAGGCACAATCTAAACTTGGTAGCATTCTGAAGAGTATTTCGTCCAAACAAACTAAATCGACAACCACTACAAGTAATTCAAGTTCTTCGACAGGAACCCCTTCTACGCTTGAAATTGGACAGGGCATTAAACAAGCTCTGGAAATAGGCATCGCCGCCGGAGCAGACAAGCTTTCGGCCAAGGATGGTTTCTTTGGTAACATGGCAGTTAAGATACTGTTTCCGCCAGAAGCCCAGAAAGTAGAGAAAACGTTAAGAACTATTGGTCTGGGCTCCCTTGCCGACAATGTCGTTTTAAGTTTAAACCGTGCTGCGGAGGATGCCGCCAAAGAAGCAAAGCCCATCTTCCTGGCAGCGATTAAACAAATGACGCTGGCCGATGCAACCAATATTTTACTGGGCAGCAGCGATGCCGCAACCCAGTATTTCAAAAAGGCGACCACAGCACAGTTAATGGAGAAATTCAAACCGGTGATCTCCGCCAGTTTAAATAAGGTTGGTGCCACAAAGTACTGGACGGATGCTGCTGGGCAATACAATAAACTTCCATTGGTTAAGCCGGTAAACGCAGATTTATCTGATTATGCAACCCAAAAAGCAATTGACGGGATGTTTGTCCAGGTGGCCCAGGAAGAACTGAAGATTCGAGGGAATACGGCTTCCCGGTCAACGTCTTTGTTGCAGAAGGTCTTTGGATATGCAGATAAAAATAAGTAAGCTTTATAAAAAATAAATGTACTCTTCGAACACTGAAGTCCTTGCCGCGCTGCGCTCTGGTGGCAAGGCCCTCTGAGGTGTTCTCTGAGTAACATTGATTTTTTCTGGGCGCTTAGCTGGGAGGCGAGTCCGGGCAGGGTGCAGACGATGTTATGGAAATCGTTTAGTATTGAAAAGACCTTATGTTTATACCTTATACCCGGCTTTTTTAGAACTAGACAGCCTGTCCTGGCTTCGTCTTGATTCGTCACTTCTCCGCCGCTTCTGCGCCGTAACTTAGGTAAACAGGTACTTTTACCGAACAATCTGCGCTAAAAGGCCGGATCATCGAACAACTAACACAAAGCCAGGTATAACCCAGCCCCCATCCATAACCCGCTCTGCACCATACCTAGTTTATGCGCCGTCCCCAGTCACCTCTCTCCTCTGCAATTTGTTACGGAAAATTCTCGTACGCTGCGGAAAGACCTCAGAGATCTGCGGCTTCTTCAGCCGCCTGATATCGTTGGTCTTGAAGCAGCTGTACAGAATTTTCCAAACAATTCACCCCATTTTCACCAAAGCTTACTCTTTTCTGTTTTTTTAACCTACTTTTATAGAATACATTAGTAACAATATAAAGTAGATTGGATTTTAAAGATTTTAATTTTAACCCCGAATTATTAGAAGGGTTACTGGCAATGGGATTTCGCAACGCCACACCTGTTCAACAGCAGGCTATTCCTCTTATTTCGGATAAAAAAGATTTAATTGCCTGCGCACAAACCGGAACCGGTAAAACCGGGGCTTATCTTTTGCCGATTATGAACATGATCAGCGCCACAGAAAACCGTCACAATAACACCTTGATTTTAGCGCCAACCCGTGAGCTGGCACAACAAATAGACCTTCAGGTAGAAGCCCTCTCTTACTTTACCAACATCAGTTCACTAACTGTATATGGTGGTGGTGATGGTATAGCCTACGAGCAGCAAAAACGCTCTATGCGGGAAGGCGTAGACATCATTATTGCTACCCCAGGAAGACTGATCTCGCACCTTTCCTCGGGCGTGCTGAAACTAGACCAGCTGCAACATCTGGTCCTGGATGAAGCAGACCGCATGCTGGATATGGGATTTTACGATGACATCATGAAAATTGTGAGCTATTTACCAAAGAAGCGGCAAACTGTGCTCTTCTCTGCCACAATGCCTCCCAAGATCAGAAAACTCGCCGCAACTTTACTGCACCAGCCCGAACAGATCAGCCTGGCCATCTCTAAACCGGCAGAAGGAATTTCTCAGCAGATCTACCATGTACACGACGCCCAAAAAGTTCCATTACTTACCGGAATCTTGAAAACCGATGCCTATAAAAGCATTATTGTTTTTGCCTCGACAAAAGAAAAAGTAAAGAATTTAGGCAAAGTGTTCCGCAGTTTAGGCCTAAAAGCAGAAGCCTTTCACTCCGATCTGGGGCAGAAAGAACGTGAAAGTATTTTACTCACCTTTAAAAACAAGCAGCTTCCCATTCTGATCGGAACAGATGTATTGAGCAGGGGAATTGACGTGGAAGGCATTGATCTTGTGGTTAATTTTGATGTGCCTCACGACGCAGAAGACTATGTACACCGCATTGGACGTACAGCCAGAGCTGCAACCAAAGGTACAGCCATAACCCTGGTCAACTCGAAAGATAAACGCAAATTAGACAGTATAGAAAAACTGATTGAACGCAAAATTGATGTAATACCACTTCCAGAAGACATTGCGGCAATAGAAGCTGTACATAAACCTGAAGCACCAAGAAAAAACAATACAAACAATTCCAGGAAAAAGAAGGTTTGGCATAAAAAGAAAGCGTAATCCTTCTTTTTCATCCATTTTCTTATCTTTACCTATATGCAAAATCTTCCTCCTTTAGCTGAACGTATGCGTCCTCAAAATCTGGACGAATACGTAGGGCAGAAGCATTTGGTAGGTCCTGACGCGGTGTTGCGTAAAGCCATTCAAAGCGGACAACTTCCTTCCATGATCTTCTGGGGGCCGCCGGGCGTTGGGAAAACCACGCTGGCCTATATCATTTCCCAGACCCTGGACCGTCCTTTTTTCAACCTGAGCGCCATCAATTCCGGTGTTAAAGATATCCGTGATGTGATTGACCGTGCAGCCTTATTAAAAGACAGCCTCATGGGCTTACCCATTCTGTTTATTGATGAGATCCATCGCTTCAGCAAATCGCAGCAGGACAGTTTGCTTGGTGCAGTAGAAAGAGGACTGGTTACCTTAATTGGTGCGACAACTGAAAATCCATCCTTTGAAGTCATCTCCGCTTTGCTTTCCAGATGCCAGGTGTATATTCTGAAATCTTTGGACGAAGCCGAACTTTCCGGCTTGCTGCACACCGCGATTAAAGAAGACGTTGTACTAAAGGAAAAAAAGATCACCATAAAGGATCATGAGGCTCTGATCCGCCTTTCTGGAGGTGATGCCAGAAAATTGCTCAATGTACTGGAGATCGCCATTAATGGAATTGGTGGAAATAAAATTGTACTGACCAACGAAAATGTGCTGGCGCATGCGCAGCAAAATCTGGCTTTGTACGATAAAGCCGGCGAACAGCATTATGATATTATCTCTGCTTTTATAAAATCTATCCGCGGCAGTGATCCTAATGCTGCAGTTTACTGGCTGGCCAGAATGATTGAGGGAGGCGAAGATCCTTTATTCATTGCCAGAAGATTGCTCATTTTAGCCTCGGAAGATATAGGCAATGCCAATCCAAATGCTTTACTCCTGGCCAACAATTGTTTCCAGGCGGTGAATGTGATTGGCTATCCCGAAGCCAGGATCATTCTTTCACAGGCAGTAACCTATATGGCTTCTTCAGCAAAGAGCAACGCTTCTTATGAGGCGATCAACAAAGCACAGATGCTTGTGAAACAAACCGGAAATTTACCCGTTCCGCTCCACATCAGAAATGCCCCAACCAAGCTCATGAAGAATATAGGTTACGGTAAAGATTATAAATATTCTCATGGCTATGAAGGGAATTTTTCTGAACAGGAATATTTGCCAGAACAGATCAGCGGTACCAAATTCTATGATCCGGGCAAAAACCCTGCAGAAGACAAGCTCAGGGAAAAACTTAAACAAAACTGGAAAAACAAGTATAACTATTAAATTGTGGTCAAATGCTCTTCACATTTTTAAATCATCAATGGTTAGGTTTCTGGAGATCCAGGGGAAAAGGTGGCAGTATTGCCCTTCAAATTGCTATGGGGATCCTGATCCTTTATATCTTGGCCTGTGCGCTGATCGCAGGACTGGCTTTTGAAGAGCTTATTAGAAAATTCTTTCCGGGAAAGGATGTTGCATCTGTATTCAATGGGGCTATCCTCTACTATTTTGGCATTGAATTCTTAATGCGTCTGCAATTGCAGGAACTTCCCACTTTATCTATCGTTCCCTACCTGCACCTGAATATACCAAAGAACAAACTGGTCACATTTTTAAATGTCCGGGCTCTTTTTTCCGCCTTTAATATCCTTCCTGTATTTCTCTTTTTCCCCTTCTGCGCAACCTATATCCATGCTGCCAATGGTGTGTTTACGGAACTGTTCTTTATGCTCTCCATCTTTTCTTTAACGATCTTTAACAACTATCTGGCATTATATGTCAAAAGGCTGTCCACCGCAAGCACAGTATTTGTTTTTTCGGGCCTGTTCTTTTTGCTCAGCTTTGGTACGCTGGAATATCTAAAAGTATTCTCGATCTCAGACCTGTCGAACAGGTTGTTTGCACAGCTGGCCATACATCCGGCGATTGGGACCATCTTTCCCATACTTGCCTTCATGATGTTCCAGATCAATGCCTCCTACTTAAAAAACAACCTCTATGTAGAAGGACTATCCAGGGGCGAGAAAAAGAAATCAGCGACAGATTACCCCTTTCTTAATAAATTTGGAGAGGCCGGTACCCTGGCCGCATTGGAGATCAAACTGATCTTAAGAAACAAGCGCTCTAAATCAACCGCATCAAAAGGGCTTCTTTTTATCCTTTATGGCTTTCTTTTTTATAAAAAAGAGCTGATCAATAATGATGAGTTTGGAATGATGTTGTTTGCAGCTACTTTCATGACGGGTAATATGATCCTCCTGTATGGTCAATTTATGTTTGGCTGGCAAAGCGCAGAATTTGACGGATTGATGGCCAGCAAAATCAGCATTAAGAATTTTATAAAATCCAAATTCCTGCTGTTCACCATTTCTTCTACGGTACTTACACTGATCATCAGTCTATATGGGCTGATCAGCTGGAAGATACTGCTGGTTCAGTTTACAGCTTATTTTTATAGCATCGGCATTGCGTCTGTGCTGGTGCTGTATTTTGCAACCAGGAATTACAAATATATTGACTTAAGTAAAGGATCCAGTTTTAACTGGCAAGGGGTTGGTGCTTCTTCTATGCTCATGAGCCTGCCGGTTTTTCTGCTTCCTTTTGTGATCTATATCCCCGTATCCTATTTCTTTAGTCCGTACCTTGGGCTCGCAGGTGTTGCGGTATTTGGAGTGGCGGGCTTCTTCTCCCGGAGTTTTTGGGTAGATTTTTTAGTAAAAGAATTCAACAAAAGAAAATATCAAATAGCCGAGGGCTTTAGAGAACGTTCATGATAGAAATAAAAAACCTAAAGAAAATTTACGCCGGACGTACTGTCGTTAATATAGAAAGCCTGGTCTTTGGTCCGGGAGAAACAATTGGTTTGGTTGGAAATAATGGTGCTGGAAAAACAACCCTGTTTAGGATGCTTCTTGACCTGATTAAACCAGATTTCGGAGAAATTCTATCTAAGGAGGCTAATGTTTCCAGACAAGACCAATGGAAAAACTATACTGCGTCCTATCTTGATGAAGGTTTCCTAATTGATTATTTAACCCCTGAGGAATATTTTATTTTCATTGGAAGCCTGCACAATAAAACCGTAGCTCATGTAAATGATTACCTGAAGCGGTATGAAGAATTTTTCAACGAAGAAATTTTAGCACGTGGCAAGTACATCCGGGATTTTTCTAAGGGAAACCAGAACAAAATCGGCATTGCCGCAGCAATTATGCAGGACCCCGAACTTTTGGTACTCGATGAACCTTTTGCGAATCTGGATCCAACTACACAGATCCGATTGAAAACGCTGATCAGAAACTTAAAACAAGACCACCATGTAACGACCTTAATTTCCAGTCATGATCTAAATCATGTTACTGATGTTTGTGACAGGATCATTTTAATGGAAAAAGGTATTATTATTAAAGATCTCCGTACTGATGAAAACACACTGAACGAATTAGAAGCCTATTTTTCTGAATAACTCTGTACTGAATTTTGGTCACCTGGCTTAAGAAAAAGCGCATTTCCCAATTGAGGAGCAGAAAAATAACAGGAAAATTACCTTAATTATTTTAATTGCGATTATTGGCACTCCATTTGATTCAGCACAGTCAGTAAATTAAAATCAAATGATGACGACTTCAAAATTCAAAGTAGCAACATTCAGCATCGCCTTAGCCATGAGCGCAATGGCTTTTCAGGGTTGTGATAGCTTAACAAAAACACAGAAAGGTGCAGGTATTGGTGCTGCGGCCGGTGGTGTGCTTGGTGCCATCATAGGTAAAAAAGCAGGTAATACGGCTGTCGGCGCACTAATTGGTGCAGCTGTTGGTGGTACTGCAGGTGGTTTTATTGGAAAGAGAATGGACAAACAAGCTGCAGAGATCCAAAATGCCATTCCTAGTGCTGAGGTAATCCGCGAAGGAGAAGGTATCATTGTAAAATTTGACAGTGGAATCTTATTTGATTTTGACAGTGCCAATTTAAAAGATCCAGCTAAAGAGAACATCAAAACTTTAGCCGCTTCCTTAAACCAATATCCTGGAACAGACATTAAAGTAATTGGTCACACAGACAATAAAGGAACCGAAGCTTATAACATGAGCTTATCTGAGAGAAGAGCTGCTGCAGTTAAAGCCTATGCTGTTGCACAAGGTGTACCTTCCTCTAGGTTGATCACCATCGGAAAAGGTTTTTCTGAACCGATTGCAGACAATTCAACAGATGCCGGAAGAGCGGCTAACCGTCGTGTGGAGATTGTTATTGTTGCAAATGATCAACTTAAGCAAGAAGCAAAAGCGCAAGGAAAATAAAGAATTTACATCTACCTATGTAAAATCAAAAAACCCGTCGTACAATGTACTTCGGGTTTTTTATTTAAACAAGAACCTCCGGTTTATACCTCTTCGTTATAGATATCCTCAAAGTAAAGAACGGCCAATGATTTAAGCAGTAATTCCTGCTCCATCATCGCATAAGAAGGAATGGGCTTGATCAGTTTCCAATGTGGCCAGCCATCCTGGTCTAACCCCTCCAGTTCATAGAAACCCATTTCGCTCAACAAACGACAGGTTGCGATGTGCATCAATTCTTCTTTTTGTCTTTTACTGTATTTACCAGGTCCTTTTCCAAGCTCCTGTACGCCAATCAGGAATAAAATAACTTTAAGGTCCGGAGTATCGGAATCAAATTCCTTCGCGATTTTCTGCTGAAGGACCTTCCACTTTGCATGTATTTCTGCTGGCTTCATAAAGGCAAAGATACAGTTATCGGTCTTGTTTATGACATTAATATTGAAGCAATGGTTTGCGGATTTATTACTTTTATAAAATGGAAAGAGTAATTACAACCGGCCTGCTGGCCTATGGAATGTCGGGAAAAGTATTTCATGCCCCGTTTATAGACGCACATCCTGGATTTAAACTGTATGCCGTTACCGAAAGACATCAGAAACAAGCAGCAAGTGATTATCCAGGGGTTACCAGCTACAATTCAGTTGACGACCTTCTTGATGACCAGCAGATAGAACTTGTCGTGATCAATACCCCTAACTTTACCCATTTTGATTTTGCAAAGAAAGCCCTGCAAAAAGGAAAACATATTTTAGTTGAGAAGCCCTTTGCCGCCACTGCAGCTGAAGCCCAGGAGTTATTTGACCTGGCCAGATCAGTGGGCAAGCAGGTATTTGTTTACCAGAACAGAAGGTGGGATAGTGATTTTACCGCCATAAAAAAAGTTCTGGAAGAAGGCACTTTGGGAAAATTAAGTGAAGTTCATTTCCGCTTTGATCGTTACCGCGCCTCCATTGGGCCAAAAACATTTAAGGAGGAACCTGTTGCGGCAAGTGGCCTGCAATATGATCTGGGTCCGCATCTGCTCGATCAGGTCATCAGCATCTTCGGAAAACCACTCCATTTTCATAAGGTTCTGGGAAAAAACCGGATAAACACCCAGGTAGATGATTTTTTCAGTATACACCTCAGCTATCCGGACAGTGTAAACGTTTTTGTCCATGCCAACATGCTGGTTACAGATATTCAGCCAGCTTTTGTTGTACACGGTACAAAAGGAAGTTTAATCAAATACCGGGCAGATGTACAGGAAGAACAGCTTCTTAAAGGAATCAAACCTACAGAAGAAACTTATGGTGCTGAAGAAAAAGGTAAAGAAGCGCTATTGACGTCCCTGAATTCAGAAGGACAAAAAGAACAAGTTTATATTCCATCGGCAAAAGGCAATTACCTCCCTTTGTTTGAAGCAGTTTATGACGCGCTTACCAAAGGAAAGCCTTATCCCGTTGAAGAAAGCCAAATTCTTGCTCAACTAAATATACTGGAGTCTTAAATATATGAATTCAATTTGGATATTAATCCCCGTTGCGGGCCTGGTTATATACCTGATTTTAAGAAAAAAGACGACCAGCGTACCTGTCTCCATAAGTCCGGAAGAGAAAACGATTTTGCAGGAGCATGTGGTATTTTACCAGCACCTGGATACAGAACAAAAGCTTAAGTTTGAAACAAAGATCGGAGAGTTTCTAAACCGGATTAAAGTGGAAGGGATTGGGGTTGACATTACAACCCTGGATCGCCTGCTTATTGCATCAAGTGCTGTAATTCCTATTTTCGGATTTGACGGATGGCAATACAGGAACCTGACCAATGTGGTTCTGTACCCGGATACCTTTAACAAAGACTTCGAGTTTGAAGGTGGAGAAAGAAATATACTAGGCATGGTAGGTACCGGTTACATGAATGGCCAGATGGTTTTATCCAGGTCTGCTTTACGTGCTGGTTTCTCGGCCAATGCCGGAGATGAAAATACTGGAATCCACGAATTTGTCCACCTGCTGGATAAATCTGATGGGGCAACAGATGGCGTTCCTGAAAACCTGCTGAAACATGAATATACCATTCCATGGTTAAAGATGGTACATCAGGAAATGCACAGAATTGAAGCTGGAAAATCAGATATCAATCCTTATGCCATCACCAATGAAGCTGAATTCTTAGCTGTTGTATCAGAGTATTTCTTTGAAAAGCCAGATAAATTCAAAAGCAAGCACCCTGAGCTCTATCAGATTCTTTCTGAGATGTTTGCCCAGCAACCTGCAATTGAAAAGAGTTTATAAGCTGCCCAGCAGGGCAATCAGGAATTCTGTGGGCACCTCCAGGTGAGGAATGTGTCCACAGGCTTCAAATTCTATCAGTTTTGCACCTGGAATCTTAGCAGCTGTTTGCTTGCCCAGCAATTTATATTGTCCGTGAAGAGCCTGCTGTTCCGGGCTAAGCAAACCTTTGCCTACAATGGTTTTATCTTCTTTTCCGATAAACAATACCGTCGGAACCTTTAAGTAGGGGAATTCATAGACAACTGGCTGTTCATAGATCATGGTAAACGTCATTGCGGCAACCTTAGCCCAGCGGGGGAAATCAGTACTGTAGCCAACCCCTGCGGCAATACGTACCAATTCTTCATATTCAGGTTTCCACAGGGTAAAATACGATGTCTGATAGTATTTCCTAACAGATTCCGCTGTCGCTTTCAGTTCTGTTTTATACTGCTCTTCTGTGCTTACGTAAGGAACGAATTCCCGGTAATCTTCCAGGCCTATGGGATTCTCCAACAAGAGTTTTTCTACATTCTGCGGATAAAGCAAAGCGTACCTGGTGGCCAGCATCCCGCCCATAGAATGGCCCAGAATACTTGCTTTCTGAATACCCAGGCTATCTAAAAGCATTTTATTCCAGCGTGCCATCTGATGAAAGCTATAGTGAATAAAAGGTTTGGAAGACTTTCCAAAACCAATCTGGTCGGGAACAATCACCCGGAAACCCCGATCTGTTAATGCCTTGATGACATTTGTCCAGTAATAGCCCCCAAAGTTTTTGCCATGGAAAAGTACAACCGTCCTGCCATTGGCCCTTTGCTGCGGAACAATGTCCATATAAGCCATTCTCAAGTCCTGCCCTTCTGTTTGAACTGCAAAATATTTTACCGGGTAAGCATATTTAACATTTTCGAGGGTAATGGAAAGTGTATCGATCTTCTGGGCCGATACGCCTGTATAAGAAGCTAAAATGATCAGGATAAAAAGGTATATTCTTTTTGGCATGGTAGTGGTTTTTACAGAAAACAACTCGCAGATAGCGAAAGTTCTAAATATAGAATTTTTTTAGAATTTGCATTCCAGCCCCACAAAAATGAGACACAATTAAAAAGGCCGCTTCTTTCGAAACGGCCTTTTTAAGATTTATTTTTTCAATGTGAAAGGGATATTTACTCCGAAGGTAACGTTTCGTCCCTGGTTATAAATACCTAGGGTTGGGTCTTCGTCACTCAATCTTCCCGGTTTGAAACGGCTCAAGTGGTCATAATAAGCCTTGTTCAACAAGTTCTTCCCTGCCACATACAAGGTAATATCCTGGTTTTTGCTCAACTTTAAAGTGGTCCCTACAGAGGCATTCAATAAAGTATAACCAGATGTTGGGGTTTCAAAACTGTCTATTTTTGTTTGTTTGAAGAAATTATCTATCCCAACCGATATATACGAATGCGACGTTCCCGCAATATTGGGCTCAAATCGAAGTTCATTACGCAAAGTTGCCGCCGGAATAAATGGCAAAGATTCTTTCGTTGTACGGTTGGTTGCACGGGTGTAAGAAAAACTGTTATCAAAATGAATATAACGAACTGGATGCAGTGTTAAAGAAGCTTCTATACCTCTAAGAAAAGCATTATCCTGTACAAAATCATATACTGGATATTCTCTGCCATCTACAGTTTTTGTCTGACCGTTGGTATTGTAATAAATATAATTGTTGATATAATTTGCAAAACCACCCAGGCTTGCATTTACGTATTGGTTCTCGTAATCGAATGAAGCATCAAACTGGAAACTTTGCTCTGGCTTCAGATTCGGGTTTCCAACTTCATAACGGAATACACCTTCGTGAACACCATTAGAAGAAAGTTCGGCAATATTAGGTGCTCTAAAAGCACTTCCCGCATTTGCTTTAAAACTAAACACATCATTAAATTCATGGGTATAGCCCAGTGCTCCGGTCACATGTGAGAATTTATTGGTAAAGGCATTGAAGTCTGTTTCATCGCTATGAAACGCCTTCCCCGTCATCTTTCTGTAGTCAAATCTTGCACCCGCATTAAAGGTATCATTGTCCCAGGTTTTTTTGATAAAGACAAAGCCTCCAAAAGCCTGGCTATCAAAATCAGGGACCAGTTGTTCCAGGCCTGTTGTATTTATGCTGTGCATAAACTCTCCTGAAATACCAGCAACAGGCGCCCAGCCATTGAATTCTTTAAAGGAGTATTTCAGATCGTAGCTGTAAGTATAACTGTTCAGAAACAGGGAAGGATCTTCATTTGGAGCACCAAGCTCTCTGCGCAGATTATGCTGATAACCTAAGGTAGCTTTTAAGCTTCCTTCGCCTAAAAGAAGATTACTGTTCAGCGCTATTTTATAATGACGCACATCCTGTTTAGGATAAGCCAGCGTTCTTTCCTTATTCTGGGCATCCGTAAAAGGATTCCCGTCTTCATCTACCAATTGTCCTGCATCATTTCTTACCGGATCATAGAAACCAATATTAGTTCGGAAGCTAGAAGCATCCAGATGGGCATACCCCCATTTTTTATTCAAGCCAATCTGTCCTTCAAAATTGGTCTCGTTGTAGCCTGAATTGGGTACATATTCGGTCGGTGTTTTATAAGAATAAGCATTTTTATAAGAGCCTCTTGCCCTGTACACAAACCCATTCTCGTTACCCTGAAGCATTAGAGAGCTACCTGTAAGTCCATTGTTTGTAGCATAATTTGATAAAAACTCTCCCTTTAATGTCCCCTCCGGTGCAGGAAGGGCATCCAGGATATTAATCACACCACCTAAAGCATCAGAGCCGTACATTAAACTTGCCGGTCCTTTTAGTACCTCTACCCGATCCGCGCTATACTGGTCAATCTCTATTCCATGCTCGTCACCCCATTGTTGTCCCTGTTGCTTTACTCCGTCGCTCAAGGTAACCACACGGTTATAGCTTAGTCCACGGATAACGGGTTTGGATATACCTGGCCCGGTAGTGATCTGAGATACACCTGGTGTCCTGGAAATGGCATCAATCAGGTTAGTAGAAGGATGATATAGAAGATCTGCTTTACTTACAGTAGATATGGTTGTACTGTTCTTTTTATTGTCAGAGCTGTTGGCTGACCCGGTAATCACGACTTCCTTTCCTTCAATCACACTAGGCTTTAACTGAAACTCTGTGGCACCCGCATTTCCAAAGTCTATGGTTTGCGTAATGGTTTGATATCCGACATAGCGGATCTGGATCAGAAAATGCCCGTGTGCAGGGATATTTTTAAGAACAAAAGCTCCCGATTCATTGGTCACCGCAGAGACGCGCAGATCAGGAATCGTAATCATTGCTCCGGGAAGTGGCTGTTTAGTATCTGCATCGATTACTTTTCCCTGGAATTGTGTAAGTTCCACAGCAAAAGCGGCTGTAGTAAACAGTGTATATAATAGTACAGCTAATAAAAGTTGTATCTTTTTCATCAGTATATAATTTGATTTTTAAAGGTTATGAAGCGATCATGTGTCCCTGACCCTACGTCTTCAGATTTGACGTAGCGCAGCACAGGATGTTTCATCAGATAATTTCCTAACCAAAAAGCAGACATAATAAAAATATGAAGGCTCTTATGTGTGTTTTAAATTCAGTTTATATGAGTTTGTTCCAAAAGAACATGGAAATAACAGACTCCTTTCCTATTATGAACACAGAAACATGTGCAATACATTATCTCTCCATTCATAACATGAAAAATTAAGCTATGGGAGGACCACGCAGAGAAGAATCTATAAGCTCAGTATAGGAACTACTGATTAAGGGGGCAGTTTTCAACAAGGACTTAAGCGTCAAAAATACCTGGAAATGACTGGTCGTAGCCACAAAATCCTTTTCAAAATGTGCAGCACAAATTAAACAGGTTTCAGAATGCGTACTTAAGTGCAGTTTATGGGTACAGTTCTTTTCTTTAGTAAGGTGAAGATCTTCTTCATGATGATGCAGAGCACTCCATGGCGTCAGGGCAATAGAAAACACCATCAGCATAAGAGCTGATAGAATCCGGTTGATATGTAGCCGCTGCTTTCTCAATTTCCTGAAACAAAAGTAATCAATCCATATGATTAAATCTATTCCCTCCGGTAACATTGCCTTTATATGACCTCTGTAGAGACCAAACCCACCCAGCAGAAGTCGCTTTTATTACAATAAGATGATGCTTACATCTCTGTAATCAACCACTTCTATAAACCATAATATGCATTTTTACGTTATATCAAGTAAAAAGAATCAAAATGGCAACAGCTCAGCAGATTAAAAACGCCTATATGGATTATGTGCTTACTCACAACGAGAAGCCAAAATCAGTATATAGTTTTGTAAAAAAACTAAAAATTAGTGAGTCTGAATTTTATGAATTCTATGCTTCATTTGAAAGCATAGAAAAAATGGCCTGGGTGGAGTTAACTGTAGAAACCATTGACACTATAGAGCAGCAGGAAATTTGGTCGCAATACTCTTCCAGAGACAAATTGCTCTCTTTTTTCTATAGTTATATCGAGGTACTGAAAAAGCACAGGAGTTTTATTATTTATAGCCTGAAACAATCTGGAAATAGATTTTCAACACCCGAAGTACTCTCTGGCACGAAACCAATTTTTGAAAATTTCGCAGAAAACATCATTAATGAGGGTTTAGACTCCGGAGAGCTGGCCAACAGAAAATTTCTGAGCAAACGCTATAAAGATGCACTTTGGATTCAATTTGCATTTATTGTAAATTTCTGGGTAGGCGACGATTCTGCCGGTTTTGAAAAAACGGATGAAGCTATTGAAAAAGGGATTAATGTGACATTTGACCTCTTTCAGCGGTCTCCCCTCGACAACCTGTTTGAATACGGGAAATTTTTATCC
>NZ_QAIL01000541.1:0-5139 GCF_003061025.1 Pedobacter sp. HMWF019
GCTATCAAGAGCTTATTGTTGTTAATCGGCCTAAAATTTGCCTTAATTCAAGCCTACTCCATCAAAGTTAACAATAGGGATGCAAACTGAGCTTATATTATTTATTTTTGTTTATATAACAAATACAACACAAATTACGTTAGCTGAATAAAGTCATGAAGTCAATTAAATTATCTATACTGTTTTTCCTGCTGCTGGGTATTACAGCAAGTGTATCTGCGCAGGACGCGGTTATCATATCAGAAGGCAATTTTGTAAGAGGAACGGTTCAGGGTACCAACAATGCGGTAGTAAGGATCAAACTGGATGACGGATCGATAGCCGAATACAAAGCCAAAGACGTGCAGGAGTTTTTATGGAATGGGAACACCTATGTGAGCAAGCCAATTGTTATCCGGAACAACATGGAAACCCGCTTCTTTAAAGTTGAAGAGCTTGGAGCAGTGAATCTGTATTCCATCAGCAGCAGTAATACGATGGCGGCCCCCCCTAGAAAACGGTCACGCATAACGCCTTCTGTAGGTGTTGGAGTGGGTACAGGCACCTACGGAAGTGGGGTAGGCTTTGGAGGAGGAATTTCTATTGACCTCAGCAAACACCGTGAGGATGATTATGTCCAACCTGTCGGCCGCGATTTTTATTATTTGGAAAAACCAGGTACAGGCCCAATGATCGTTGTTCCTATAAATAGTAACGCTGACGATAAAACCGATCAGATCAGAGCTGCTCTAATTCAGAAACTGGGCGATGACCAGGACCTTGTCGGACGGATCAATCAAACAGAAGATTTTGACATCCAAGGCGTAAAAGCGTATATCAACGCCTATAATACAGCACACAAATAAGCTTAACGACTGATACAGTCTGCAAGATGGTCATTGACCATTCCTGTGGCCTGCATGTGTGCATAGCAAATCGTTGTACCAAAGAACTTAAAACCTCTTTTTTTCATGTCTTTGCTAATGGCATCCGAGATCTCTGTGCGTGCAGGTACATCGCTAAGTGATTTCACCTCATTTAGGATAGGTTTTCTATTGGGCAAAAAGCCCCAGATATAATTAGAAAAGGACCCAAATTCTTTCTGAATACCCATAAACAAGCGCGCATTGGTAATGGCGGCATTCACTTTTAAGCGGTTGCGGATGATCCCTTCATCCTGCATCAGTCGCTCCGCGTCTGTCTCATTAAAAGCCGCAACTTTAGCCACATCAAAACCGGCAAAAGCTTCCCTATAACCTTCTCTACGCCTCAAAATGGTGATCCAGCTCAGGCCTGCCTGTGCGCCCTCAAGAATCAGAAATTCAAATAAGACCTGGTCATCGTACACCGGCTTTCCCCATTCTTCATCGTGATATTTTTGATATAAAGGGTCAGTTCCGCACCAACCACATCTGATTACTTCTTTCATCCCCTGTTAAAGACTAAGTTCATCCCAATATTCAACTGCCCTGCGATAATGAGGGATGACAATAGATCCCCCCACCAGATTGGCAATCATAAAAACTTCGTTGATCTCTGCATTGGAAACACCTTCATCGTAACACTTCTCCAGGTGATATTTAATACAGTCATCACAACGCAAAACCATCGAAGCCACCAAACCCAGCATTTCTTTCGTTTTTACATCTAAAGCACCTTCCGCATAAGTGGTGGTATCCAGCGCAAAGAAACGCTTAATATTTGTGTTTGCGGTTTCCATAATCCTATCGTTCATTTTAGAACGATAGTCGTTAAATTCTTCTACTAGCTTTCCCATTGTTAAGGGTTTCTGAATTATAAAATATCTATTTCTGTCAGTGGATTCCAAAACACGGTTTTGAAATTCTGGACTTTATCATTTTTAACAACAATGCCCTCTCTTTCGAGCAGCTCTACCATACGTTCTGGTGGATTAAAATGGAATTTTCCGGTCAACAAGCCGCTGCTGTTCACCACCCTATGTGCAGGAATAGAAGGTTGTGCCTGATCTGCATGCCTCATCGCATAGCCCACCATACGGGAAGAACCGCCTGCACCAAGACTTTTGGCTATCGCCCCGTAAGATGTCACTCTTCCTTTAGGAATCAGCCTCACCACTTCAAAAACCTGTTCATAGAAATTCTGGTCCATCAGACTAATGCAAATTGTATATAATTGATGTTTTTATCGCGTTTCAAATAAATGCGCTCATAATGGGTCTTGATCGATAAAACCTCATCATAAAACTCCGATTGATACAGATGATCTGTCTTTTTGTAGCAAGGCAAGCCAAGTTCTTCAACCTTTTCTACTGTATATTGGTACAGACCATCGTTATCCGTTTTCAGATTCACCTTACCACCAGGTTTAAGAAAAGCCTTGTATTTGTTCAGAAAACCGGGAAAGGTCAATCTTTTCTTTTCCCTGCTCTCCTGCGGCTGCGGATCGGGGAAGGTAATCCAGATCTCATCCACTTCGTTTTCAGCAAAATATTCTATGATATCTTCAATCTGTATCCTTAAAAAAGCCAGATTCTTAATTCCTTCATCCACTCCGGTTCTTGCACCACGCCAAATCCGGTTTCCTTTCAGGTCAATTCCGATGAAGTTTTTCTCCGGGAAAAGCCTGGCCAGGCCTACGGAATATTCGCCTTTACCACAGGCCAGCTCCAGCACCAAAGGATTTTCATTATTAAAGTGCTGACGGGCCCATCTTCCCTTCAACTCTTTTCCGGCTTCCAACTGATACACATTATCAAACGTGTCTATCTCAGCAAACTTTCTTAATTTATCTTTACCCACTACTTAAATTATTTTATACAAACTTAGATAAAATACAATTAATTCCATGCCCTGTGCAGCATGCTTTCAAATTCGTACTTTTGTATCCTTAAATTCGTACAATTGGAAAAGCACTCAAAAATATATGTTGCCGGTCACCGTGGGATGGTAGGCTCTGCGATCCTCAGGAAGTTAGAAAAAGAAGGCTACAGCAATCTCATCACCAGAACATCTTCTGAACTGGATCTTCGCGACCAGCAAGCAGTAACCGCTTTTTTTGAAAAAGAAAAGCCGGAATATGTATTTCTTGCCGCAGCCAAAGTAGGCGGTATCATAGCCAACAATACCTACCGCGCCGACTTTTTATATGAAAATCTGTGCATTCAAAACAATGTCATTCACCAAGCTTACAAAACAGGCGCCAAAAAACTGATGTTCCTGGGCTCCAGTTGCATCTATCCAAAACTCGCTCCTCAGCCCCTAAAAGAAGAATATTTACTGACCGGCCTGCTGGAAGAAACCAATGAACCTTATGCAATTGCCAAAATTGCAGGTATTAAAATGTGCGATGCTTACCGTGCACAATACAACTGCAATTTCATCTCTGTGATGCCGACCAATTTATACGGCTATAACGACAATTACCATCCACAAAATTCACATGTACTACCTGCGCTGATCCGCAAATTCCATGAAGCAAAAATAAATGGAACTAGCGAAGTTATTGTCTGGGGTTCGGGCGCTCCTATGCGGGAATTTCTTTTTGCTGATGATCTGGCCGACGCCTGCTATTTTCTGATGCAAACCTATAATGAAAACCACCTGATCAATATTGGCACAGGGAAAGACCTGACCATAAAAGATCTCGCTTTACTGATCAAAAATGTGGTTGGGTTTGAGGGAACTTTAACCTTTGACAGCAGCAAACCGGATGGTACACCCCGCAAATTAATGGACGTATCCAAGTTGCACAGCTTAGGCTGGAAACACCAGGTAGAATTGGAGGAAGGCATCCATCTTGCCTATAAGGATTTCTTAAATAAACACATTTAATTTCTTTGGCCTGATTCTCAACATCCTGAAGTCAATTTCAAGACAAAAGTCCTCAGACCCCCTCGTTCTATAGTTAGAATTGATATCTTTGTTAAAATAGATCAATTCTAACTATATGACCTTAGTACAGCTCGAATATATTGTTGCCGTAGATACTTACCGAAGCTTTGTGGGTGCAGCCGAAAAATGTTTTGTAACTCAGCCTACATTGAGCATGCAGGTACAAAAACTGGAAGAGATGCTGAATGTTAAAATATTTGACAGAAGTAAACAACCAGTCATCCCTACAGAAATTGGCGCTCAGATTATAGAACAAGCCCGGGTGGTTCTTCAGGAAAGTCATAAGATCCGGGAAATCATCAACAGCCAGCAACAGGACGTTGTTGGTGAACTGAAAGTGGGAATCATCCCCACCGTCGCCCCATATCTGCTTCCACAAGTGATTGCTGCGATGATGGAAAAATATCCCGGCTTAAAGCTACTGATCTGGGAATACACCACAGAAGACATTATCCATCATTTAAAAACAGGAGTTTTAGACTGCGGACTGCTGGCTACACCGCTTGCGGATGAAGCCATCCTGGAAGATCCATTGTATTACGAAAACTTTGTGACCTATATCAGCAAGAACAGCAAATTATTCAAAAAGAAAGCCATAGAGGCAGAAGACCTGGAATCCGAAAACATCTGGCTGCTGAACGAAGGACACTGTATGCGCTCCCAGGTTTTAAATATTTGCCGTTCTACCAAAGAGAACCGCCTGCAAGGCCTAACCTATAATACCGGAAGTGTAGAAACACTGATCAGAATGGTAGACATGAACAATGGCGCTACTTTATTACCTGAACTGGCCTTAACAGAACTGACCAATAAACAACTCACTAAGGTAAGATCTTTCAAATCGCCCGAACCAGTTAGGGAAATTAGTCTGGCCACCCATAAAAACTTCATCAAAAAAAGAATGCTGAATGCATTTAAAGAAGAAATCCTGGCCGTGATTCCTAAATCGATGAAACAAAAAAAGAAAAAAGACGTCATCGGATTATAACCGCAAGCGGACTAACTCTTACCGCGTATAATCCGCACCATACCCGGTCACCACCCTTCTCTGCAATTTGCTAAGGAAAATTCTTGTACGCAGCGGAAAGACCTCAGAGATCTGCGGGCTTCTTCAGCCCGCCTGATATCGTTACTCTTGAAGCAGCTGTACAGAATTTTCCAAAAAATTCACCCCCTCTCTCCCAGAAAATGTATTTTTACCCATTAACGTAATTATTTTTTACACAAAATGGAAGAGATTAATTGGAGCGATTTTGAAAAAGTAGAACTTAGAGCCGGTACCATACTA
>NZ_QAIL01000541.1:5157-6246 GCF_003061025.1 Pedobacter sp. HMWF019
TTCTGCCCAGATTACAAAACATTATACCAAAGAAGAATTGACTGGCCAGCAAATTGTAGCCGTGATCAATTTCCCTAAAAAACAAATTGGTAAATTCATGTCAGAATTCCTGGTTACCGGCTTTGCCGATGAGAATGGAGATATTGTACTCACCGCATTAAGAGGAAAAGTACCCAACGGCAGTAAATTAATCTAAATGAGCTATTACAATTTCACCGACGAAAAAGACCCTGTACAGGAAGATGAACATTACATGCGTCTGGCCTTGCAGGAAGCGCAAAGAGCTTACGACCTACAAGAAGTCCCTATCGGAGCAATTGTTGTATGCCAAGGCAAGATCATAGGCAGAGGACACAATTTAACAGAACAATTAAATGATGTAACCGCACATGCCGAAATGCAGGCTTTTACCGCAGCCAGTCAAACCTTGGGTGGAAAATACCTGAAAGACTGTACGCTATACGTCACGATTGAACCATGCGTAATGTGCGCAGGCGCGAGTTACTGGATGCAGATCAGCCGGATCGTTTTCGGGGCAAAGGAAGAAAAAAGAGGCTTTACTACCAAGGGAGCAAATCTGCTTCACCCCAAAACTATTTTAAAAGGTGGAATCCTCGCAGAAGAATGCGGACGGCTTATGACCAGTTTTTTTGCTTCCAAAAGGGGATAACTTGACAAAGTATTGAACAAAACTTAACCTTTGAATGTTATATTTGCTCAGCCCCACCCATCAGGACTTCTAAATGAAAGAAAGATCAAGCCGGGCAACACAACAAGAAATAAATTTTAAACTTAAATTATAATAGTTATGGCTTTTGAATTACCTGCGTTACATTACGCAACAGATGCATTAGAACCGCATATCGATAAACAAACCATGGAAATCCACCATGATAAACACCACCAGGCTTATGTTACCAATCTGAACAAAGCTTTGGAAGGTAAACCTGAGGCTACACACAGTATCGATGATATCATCAAAAATATAGATAAATTTCCTGCAGCAGTTAGAAACAACGGTGGAGGTCACTACAACCACACTTTGTTCTGGGAAGTTATTGGTCCAAACAAAGGTGGAGAGCCTAAAGG
>NZ_QAIL01000542.1 GCF_003061025.1 Pedobacter sp. HMWF019
GGTGTCATTTGCTTTCATCGTGGTACTTAATGCCCAGCCGATGATTTTCCTATCACCTAGATCAATCACCGTTGTCAAATACAGCCAGTCTTGCCTGGTTCTGATGTAAGTAATATCGGATACCCAGACAGCCCCCAATATTCCGGGTTTAAAATCACGTTCCAGTACATTCTCTGTTACAGGAAAAACGAACTACGTGCTCCTATTCAATATTCAAGAATAAAGAAAACATATTATTATAATGGTGAATGGGATTTTTATATTGGTGACTTAAGCCGCATAAAATCTGATTTAATTAGAGAATTCCTTAGAACCGTTGATAAGGTGGTAAAAATTGTAATCTTATTTGATATGATTTTTTTCTAGATGGGATTTGTCGGTTTTGTGCATTAGAAAAAAAACAGCTATTTCAACTACTGAAATAGAATTATGAAAATGACCGTGTTAACGGACTTTTTACTTGAATTTTATAGGATTATATTTTTTTACACAAATTGCTTCAGTGCATAAGGGCTGCAGTGAGTTTAGTTAAAATTACTTTAAAATTTTTTCTAATTAAACGAAAGCTCAATGGTAAAATTCAATCCTTCTAAACGAATATCGTTTATTGCGAAGAGGTTATTCTTCATTAAAATCTTTGTCATTATTACTTTGACTTCTCTTTCACAGACAACACCTCCTCTTCCAAAACTTATTCCGGCATCACCTGATGCAGCCAGTTTGGGAAGATTTGGTGATATCCCTGTGAGTTATTCAACAGGACTTCCAGAAATTTCCATTCCAATTTATCAGATTAATATTGGGAAGATTCAACAACCGATTTCCTTGAATTATCATGCAGGAGGGGTTAGGGTCAATGATATTTCATCTAGCGTAGGGATTGGCTGGTCATTGAATGCAGGGGGCGTGATTACAAGAAGTGTTGTCGGAAAGGCTGATGAAACTGGTTACTTAACTTTGCCAACAGAAAGTGACCTATTGGCAAATACGAGTGCATATTACGGACCATTATATTTAGGCTCAGATTGGGAACCCGATGTTTTCAACTTTAATATTAATGGACAATCTGGTAAATTCTATTTCAATAAGGATCAGTCTGTCTTTCAAATCCCATTGAGTAACAATAAAATAGAATATATTCCTGCAACACAAACCGCGCAGGGTTACTTTAAGATCACTGACGTAAATGGATTGGTTTACCTTTTTGATAAACAGGAGTGGAGTTCTACCAATGGAACTGATAGCTATATCAGTGCATGGCGACTGAGTAAAATAACAGATATTAATACTCAAGATCAAATTGTTTTTAATTATGAACAAGGATCCGATTTTGAAACTATAAGAAGTGATGCTGCAACCTTTACGAATACTCCTAATTGTTCAGGTAGTGCAGCAAGTTTTAGCTATAATTTACTTCAGACAACTCTAACC
>NZ_QAIL01000543.1 GCF_003061025.1 Pedobacter sp. HMWF019
ATATGGAAAGGATTAGAAAATTATGTGACCTATTTTAAGAACTTAAATAATGACTAGAATAGCATTTTTACTTAATTTTCCTTTGGCTTATAAAGGAGGAATTAATTATCTTAAAAATCTTCTTTATGCCATAAAGGAGATAAAGGATAAGAATTTTGAAATAATTTTGTTTGTACCTGGAGATATACCACAGGAATATATTAATATCTTTTCTCGATATGCCGAACTAATTAAGACCAATGTAATTAGAAGGAGAAGTTTAGTCTGGTTCATAGATAAGGTTTGTCAGAAATATCTTAATTATGGGCCATTAACAGAACTATTATTGAAAAAGAATAGAGTTAATGTAATATCCCATTCTAACTATGTAAGCAAAAATAGAAATATTAGAAGTATAAATTGGATACCTGATTTTCAATATTTGCACTATCCGGACTTGTGGTCTGATCGAGAATTAATTAATAATAAGAGGCTCCACGAGAATTTAGCAAATGAAAGTGATGTTATTGTTTTGAGTAGTAATGATGCATTTAAGGATTATAAGACACTATATCCATCGCTAGTCCACAAAGTTAAGGTACTACATTTCGTTTCGCAACCAACCTCAGATAACACCAATTTGTTAGAAGATGAACTATTAGTTGTGAAAAAGTATGCAGACAATGCCCCATTTTTTTATTTGCCAAACCAATTCTGGTCTCATAAAAATCATATTCTAGCATTTAAAGCAGTTAAGCAATTAAAAGATAGGGGATGGGATATGGTACTTTTAACTAGTGGTGTAATGGAAGATTTTAGAAGTAAGAATGATCACATCGGTTTCTTGAGAAAATATGTAGAAGAAAACCATTTGTCTGAAATGATTAAGTTTCTTGGTGTTATTCCATATAGTGATGTATTAATACTAATGAAATATTCTAAGGCGGTTATAAATCCATCTTTTTTCGAGGGGTGGAGCTCTACTGTTGAAGAAGCTAGAACTTTAGGTGTGAGTCTGCTTTTATCTGATATACCTGTCCACAGAGAACAATCTCCACCAAATTCAGACTATATTGATCTGTATAATGAAGAGGAATTAGCTAATGTTATGGAGAAATATTTAATTAATTCAAATACCCAGATAAGGGATATAGACTTATTAAAGCAATCATTGGATCAAAGAACAATATCTTTTGGAAATACTTACTTAAACATTGTAAAAGAGCTAGGATAATGTGCTGGCTTACCGAAAGTGGTGATTTGTTTGAAAGATCATTGTGACTGATGCATTATTACAAGTGTATAATATATTATTAAATAGATTGGTTTAACATACCAGAATTTATTATGGAAATAGGCAGACCTTTCGATACAGAGTATTTGGATAGTAAATCGAAAGTTCAATACAGTATATCGAAGAAGAGTATAATAAACTTTCTATTTTTAACGATTGTTTTTGTTGTAACAAGACAGGTGCCTTTTTCTTTTTTATCACCGATAATGAATCTGGCCGTTATTCTAATTATAGTACTTTCTTTGTTGGAAATCAAGCCTCGGAAGGATGTAGTATGCCTGGTGTTATTATTATTATTATTTCCCTTAACGTACAGTTTATTATATTCTATCGTTGCTACTGATAATAAAATACCCCTTGCCTTAAAGTTTTATACAGTTCTTGTAACACTAGGCCTAGCTTATTTTGTACGTGTCAACCTGGCCACACTAAAATGGTTTGTTAGAATATGTTTGTTACAGGTAAGTATAATGGTCGGTAT
>NZ_QAIL01000059.1 GCF_003061025.1 Pedobacter sp. HMWF019
TTTAAATTGTTCTTATTTAGACTAATTATTAATTTGTGGCAAAAATAGAGGAATCCATGTACAGAATGTGCAGGGATTTATACGGATTTAACAGGAAAATGTATAAGATAGAGATTAAAAAAACCGACGAAGATTTGCTAAAATGCGAATTAGAAAAATCTGATTATCCAGTAGTTAACTTACAAATAAGGAATGATGAACTGAAGACCAAACTACTTTTCAAAAGAAAAGAAATCATCGAAAAGGAAAAATCAACACACAATAAATTCTCCCTGGACATTACAATTTCAGAAGACTCCCTCGCACTCATGATGGGCAAAATATTGAACACAACTGATTTCTTTTCCAACCTACATATCGAACAATTATCTATGCCTGTCCGTATGATTATTCATGATATTATGAATTGTTCGTGTGATCCGAAATTCAAACATCTCTATCTTCGGACAAAAGTCTGTGAACTTCTGATCTGCATTTTATCAGTAAAAGCCGCTGCCCGGCTGGATCTCAAATTTACAGCACAGGAAAGAAGTGTATTTAAACGCCTGAAGAATGTGATCTCGGGTAATCTCCATCAACATTATTCTATTGATGAACTGGCCCAAATTGCAGGCATGAACAGAACAAAAATACAAACCGGATTTAAAGCAATTTTCGGAAAAACCATTCACACCTATACACTTGATTTAAAAATGCAGAAAGCAAAACACCTTTTAACGGAAGATCCAAATGTTAGCTTAAAAGAAGTGGCTGCAAAAGTTGGGTATAAATATGCCAATCACTTTTCAACGGCATTTAAGAAAAAATTCAAATTCTCGCCCTCCTTATTTAAAAAAGGGAACTTATTATCCATCATTTATGCTTTCTGGCTGCTTCCCAACCTATAATTACATTTTTCCTAGCGGTGCCCCAATGATATTGTCCAATTTCACCAGTTGATTTAATTACCCTATGACATGGTATCAGAAAGGCGACAGGGTTTCTGCCTACAGCGGTTCCTACAGCTCTTGATGCACCGATATATCCGGATTTATTTGCCAAATCAGCATAAGTAGTTAAGCCACCTGTTGGCACACTCAATAGAGTTTCCCAAACCTTGATCTGAAAGTCCGTTCCTTTCAGATGTAGTTTGATTTCATCTAACTTACTCCAGTCCTGATTAAATACGAACAAAGCATTTTGTTGATTTCTGTCTGCCAACTGGTTGTAAATAGCGTTTGGAAAAATCAACTGTAAATTCTCCAGGGCCTTTTTTTCGCCCTCGTCTACAAATGCCATATGGCAAATGCCTTTATTTGTAGAGGCAACGATAACGCAGCCGAACGGGGTATCTGCAAAAGTATAATTAATAACCAATGCTGCACCGCCGTTTTTATATTCTCCAGGAGTCATACCTTCTACTTTTACAAATAGATCATATAAACGCCCAGTACCCGACAAGCCTGTTTCATAGGCTGTATCAAATAATGTTGCATTGGTGTTCATTAACAATTTTTTAGCATGTTCAACACTTAAATACTGCAAGAATTGTTTAGGTGTTACCCCAGCCCATTTCTGAAACATCCGCTGAAAATGAAATGGGCTTAAATGAATATGTTCTGCGGCTTCATCCAGTTTTGGATGAGTTTTAAAATTATTTTTCAGAAAAGTAATTGCTTCAGCAATCCTTTCATAATCCAATTCTTGTTGCGACTTCATAATATATAATTTCTATACTGCAAATTTATCGCCAAAAAAAGGATTATTAAACCCGGTTCTTGCTTTAATAAGCATGAGTCTCCCTCAACAACATCTCCTTTCTCACCGCTTGCTGAAAGCCCTGAACGATTTGTTACTTTAGCCCCGGAAATCTGCACTGCAATACCTGCCTAAAATAAAGTAAATAAATCAGGTCCCGCAGAGCCTTGAGTTGAATCTGGCTTTTTTTTAACGCTTGCCTTTGTACTTTTTTTCACTTTTGACGGTTCTACATGTTTAGATTCTTCATCAACATTCAATGGGAGTACAAGATCAGTTCCTTTATTGGATGCCTTACTCGTTGAAACCTTATTGACCTTTTTAGAAACCCTGTAACGTTCCATTTTAGCATCTGGAAAAGGAACACACAGAGACAGCAACTCATCAATAGACAACTTCTTATTCAGCCACATCATTTCCTCCGACTTGTGCAAAATAACGGGCATCCTTTTCTTTTCATGAATTTCCCCAACGGTGTTATTTGCCTCGCAGGTCAAAATTCCAAAACTATCATACACTTCCCCGCTCTGAGGATCTACCCAACGGCTCCATAAACCTGCACAGCAAAATGTTTTGCGCCCGGGGATCACAAATCGCCATGGTTCTTTATCACCTTTAACTTCTTCCTTCCATTCATAAAAACCATCCATAATAACAAGACAGGTTTTACGATGAACCATTAAGGGCCGATAGGTTTTCTTTTCCATCACCTCCTCACTACGGATATTCCAGGTGTCATAACTCAGCGTCTTGGTTTTTGCACTATGAGGAACAATCCCAAAGTGCATCTTTTGCACAACATCAGGTTGGTCAGAGGTTACAATAAAACCAAAGTCTGTAATAGCAACATTCCCATCGGGATGATATTCTCCTACCAGATGGTAAGGGTTTTCTTTTAAAAAATCTTTCTCTTCAGCAGTTAAAGTAAATCTTGCACACATTTGTTCTGTTCTAAAAGCTGGGCAAAACTACATTTCTTTCATAGATTATTACCATTATCCCAAACGATCTAGGAAAACCCCTCCACTTATCTTACTTTTGCACATCGAAATTTTGCCCCCCTCTCAACATCGACGAACGATAACATAATATGGCTGGACAACAGAAAGGGAAATTAATTATTGTAGGATTACTGGCAGCTGGGTTTGGCATTTTAGCATTAGGCTTCTTGTTTTCAGCATCTGATTCTAAAATGAAACCGAATCAGCCTGTTAACTTCCCTAAGCTTCCCGAAGATACCACACTTGTTACCCTGAAAGGAATCTCCTTAGGCCGAACCTTATTTCAAGATCCTGGATTGTCGGCAGACAGGCGTATTTCTTGTGCATCCTGCCACCAAAATGAACATGCCTATGCAGACCCTGGTGTTGTGTTTAGCCGAGGAAGTGGTACAGTACATGCTGCCCGAAATACCCCAGCTTTGATGAACCTGCAATGGAAGAAGAGCTATTTTGGAGATGCCAGGGCACAACATTTATCTCAAACAGTTCTTAATGCCATCCAAAGTCCAGTCGAAATGGCCTCCAGTATACCTGCCGTTTTAGCTCGTCTAAATCAATCTGACGGCTATAAAAAGCAGTTTAAAAAGGTATTTGGAAAAGAAGACATCACTGAAGAAAAGCTCAAAAAAGTACTTGTTGATTATCTGCGAACTTTGGTAACTTCTAATTCCAGATATGATCTGTATTCCAGAAAGGAAAGTCTGGACTATACTCATGAAGAACACAAGGGATTAATGATATTCAGGCAGAAATGCAGTCCCTGCCATACCGGCGAATTATTTACCGATGAGAGCATAAGAAACGCCGGTACAGGAACTACCGCAGATCAGGGCCTTGGTCAGCTTACAAAAAAGCCAGAAGATAGGGGAAAGTTCAAAGTACCAAGTCTTCGTAATATAGCGTTGACCGCTCCATATATGCACGATGGCAGGTTTAATACCCTCATGGAAGTACTTGATCATTACAGCAATGGCCTGAACAATACCAAAGACCTGGACAGTTCTTTATATAACAGGGGCAAAGCAGGAATTCCCTTAACGAACCCAGAGAAAAAAGAACTTATTAGTTTCCTGTACACACTCACGGACGCCCAATTTATCCGTCAAGGCAATTATTGATTAAAAAAGACCAATCAGCCAAGTTTTAGCTCAATTATTTTAGATTTGTATAACTTAAATAATTATGCTTTCCTTATTCAGATACATTAATGCTGTTCTCCTTAAAATCGGGAACCGGGAAACGGACCCTATCAATAAGGCACGCGTGAAAATGCTGTTCTGCATAGTTGTTCTATATTCTATATTCACCGGTATATTGATTGTGGCCTATTCTTTAGGAGGAGAAACACTTCATCTGGTCCGGGTCAGCATTGTTTTTGTCTGCAGTTCCTTTTTTATTGCTGCGATCTACTATACAAACAGATGGAGGATGGTCTCCCATGCCGCACTATGGCTCATCACACTTGCTGTTTGGAGCAACGTAACCATATTTGTACAAGGTATAAATGCAGAAACACTCCAATTTATATGGTTTGCCTGCGCATTGGGTTTTTACATGCATGGTCTAAAATGGGGTTGGTTTTATTCAGCTATCAATATACTGCCTGTAGTCATTTATACCGCTATAGACCCTAAAAATTACTTCTATCTAAGCTCAGGACCTTATGAAGTGAGCAGGCTTACCTATCTATTCGTAACTACATATAACTTTGTACTGATTGTTTTCCTCCACTATTATTTTTTCAAAGCATTTACCCGGAATTTCATCAATCTCACTCAAACTAAAAATGAGCTGAAAGCACTCAATGAAAAGCTCTGTGTAACACTACATGATCTCGAAGACCTATCCAATAGCCGGATGAATTTTTTATCAACGATGTCTCATGAGTTAAGAACACCATTAAACGGAGTTATTGGAATATCAAACGCATTAATGCTCCAAAATCCGCGGGAAGACCAGGAGGAAAACCTCGCAGTCCTCAAGTTTTCTGCAGAAAACCTGCTGCTGCTCATAAATGACATTCTTGACTTTAACAAGCTGGATTCTGATAAGGCAGAACTGGAAACTATTCCATTCGATCTGGCAGAATTAATCAGAAACAACTATTCGAGCACTAAACTAAAAGCACGGGAAAAAATGCTGGACTTTAATCTCCTTATTCCCGCTGAACTGGAGACTAAACTTATTTTAAGCGACCCAACGCGCTTAACTCAAATTTTGTTAAACCTGCTCAATAATGCCATTAAATTTACGGAAAAAGGGGTTGTTAATTTAGATATAGAGGTTCTGGACCTCACAGAAAATCAAATCAGAATCCGCTTTGGCATTGAAGATACAGGTATAGGCATCGACCCTAGCCAACAACAGCATATTTTTGAACCTTATACTCAGGCCTCAAAAAGTACAAACAGGAACTACGGCGGCACTGGTCTTGGACTTCCAATTGTTAAAAAGGTACTGACCATGTTCAACAGCCATATTAACCTGATCAGTATCCCCAATGTAGGAACCACATTCTTTTTTGATATTGATTTTCTTTATCAAACCGTTAACACGACCATACAATCCCTACCAAAGATTCCTGAGAATAGACTGAGTTTTTTGAAGGTTTTAGTGGCCGAAGATAATCCGGTCAATATCCTGGTTATAAAAAAAACACTGGAAAGATGGGGAATTACCCCTGTGATTGCGGAAAATGGAATCTCCGCTGTACAAAGGCTACAGGATGAAGAGTTTGATGTCATATTAATGGACTTATATATGCCCGAAATGGACGGATACGAAGCTACAGCAGTTATCCGAAAAATGGATGGTCCAAAATCCGGCATCCCAATCATAGCCCTTACAGCAAGCGTAAGTGATAGTGTTGTTGAAAAAACGCTGGAAGCAGGAATGAATGACTATCTGTCAAAACCATTTAGTCCGGAGCATCTATTTAAAAAACTAAAAAGCCTTACAACTGAAACACTTCTATCAGGTAAATGATGATGCAGTCTTTAAAACTTTTTTCTTTTTCCTGAATTCCCTGCGGTACCAGATCAAAAAGCCCGTAACAGGAAGACTTGCAGAAATTAAGCTCGCTATAACCGCTACTATTTTTCCCAACAAGCCAAAAAGCCGTCCAGTATGCAGATCGTAATTGGTTGCTTCAACCAAATCTGCACCATTAAACTCTTTATAAAGTTTTGAACGAAGCAGTTGCCCTGTCGAACCATTAAAATAAAACGTATTTTGATTGCGCGCCCAGCGATAAGGATAAAGCATTCTCAACCTCAACTCACCTTTCTTTCTAACGCTAATACTGGTAGACATCGCTCCCGGATATTTTAGCGAAGCTGTTTTGTAAAGATGGTTATAGCAATCAGCAAAAGGCAGCGCAGTTACCTGCTCAACACCTGTTTGTTTTTTGCCATCCTTAAGTTTCGAACCCGTAAAATAGCTGGCCGCAGTTTTAACTTCTTTAAAAGCAAAATAAAGACCCGTAAGGGAAATGACAAGTAAAATCCCAGAAGCATAAAAACCAAGTACATTATGAAGGTCATAATTAACCCGCTTAAACGATGCTTTCCATTTGATGCTAAGCGACTGCTTTAATAACCTGATTTGATTAGGAAACCATAAAATCAGGCCAGTGATCAGCATACAAACAAAAACCACCACACTCCAGCGTTGAATGAATTTACCCGTTTCGCCCAGCATAAATGAAGTATGGATCTTTTCTACCGTCTCCAGCCAATCCTCTCCACCTTTGTAAACCAACGCAGCAGAATAGGGATTAAAATAATAGACCCTCTTTTTATTCGAGCTCAACTCTACCGTTGCATTAGGTTTACTTTCCGTAATCCGGATAATGGTTATTTTTTCATTCAGTGCAATACGTTCAAAATTTCTGATCACCGCATCGAGTCCGACAAAAGGTTTCTGTTGTGAAGGCACATATAAACGATCCTTTTGAGTCAATTCCCTGATCTCCTCTTCAAAAACGTATAAACAACCAGTTATACTGATCACAAAGACCAGCAAACCGGTAATTAGCCCCAGCCATAAATGGATTTGCCGGGCTATTTTTTTAATCCTGTTCATCGGCATTAAAATCCGTAACCCACTGAAATATTGAACCTTCGGCCATTTCCACGGGTATAAATGGCATCACTTCCGTAAAATTGTGAAATACTTGGATAATAAGCTGTATTTAATACATTTTCTATTCCAACATTTACCCTGATCGCTTTAGATGCCTGATAAGAACTTGCAAGGTTAAAAAGATTGTAGGCTTTTACAGGGCCTTCTCCAATCAGATATTTCCCGGCCGCATTTGGTTTAAAACGATCCCTGTTTCCTACACGCATCCAGTTCAAATCTAATGACAATTTTTTAATACCAGAGTACTTCAGATAAATCGTCGTTTTTGAAGGTGGAATGCGGGTTGTATTTAAATAGACATCAGATGGACCATTAAAATTACCGTCATCGTCAACATCCCCTTTTCCTTCCACCTGAGCATAATTACCACCAATCATCAATTGCTCTAATACAGGATAATCGACCTGGATTTCATATCCCCAAACCCTTTCCGGGATTCTTTGTGAAATATATACACCATTCACTTCTAGAAGATTAGCACCTAGTTTTGACGTACTATAGTAATAAGCCGCACTCAAGCTCAGCTTACCCAATGTGCTGCTAAAACCAGCTTCATAATTATTAACAATAATAGGCTTAGTCTCTAATTGAGAAAGTGTATTACTTTTTGCTGCCCGGAGCACTCTTCCAAGTTCAAATACAGAAAATGATTGTGCATAGCTCACAAAAGGATTGAATATCTTCCATGCAGAATACCTTGCTCCCGCATTAAACACCAATGCATTGTAATTTAAAGTCCCGCCTTTAACAGCAATACTACCCGCTCCGTTTGCTCCAGTTGCAAGTGTATTAAAATCATCTACATCAATATTGATGTTCTCCACTCTTAGCCCCGCCTTGATGGTCAAATCTCGGAACAGGTTGGTTGATGTTTGCAAATAAGGTGCAAAATTAACCATGTTCATATCCGGTACCCAAACTCTTCCATCTACAAGACTTTGAGAGGTTTTATCATTCATCAGATCTATACCATAATTTAATTGCGTTAAAACCTCTGGCGAGATCTTTAAAGGTGTATTCAAGCTTGCACGGGCACCTTTCTTCATCGACTTGATAGCAGACTGCCCTCCTCCGAAAAATGAAGTTACATTAGAATAAATAGTATAGAAATCCTGAAAATATACATTGGCTGTTAAATCCGTATTCCCAAATATCTCTTTATTGGTATACTGAAGATTTGAATTGTGGTTATATCTAGTTCCCTCATCTGCACCAAGTCTTGTACCATAAACACCAATTGCCGGTTCTTTTCCATAAATACCACTTTTAACCACATAATCAGAATGCTGCCTGGAACTAAAATAATTGTACATCAATTCCAGGCGTTGTTTTGGAGACAGGTCATAACCAATCTTAGCAAATCCATTGTAGGTTTTCGTTTCGCCCAAACCATAATCTGGTGAAATCACAGCTCCCTTTGCATCCCGAAATACCCCCGTTTTTTCATACATACCACTGGCTACATAATCAAACTTTCCAGTTTTCCCGTAAAACTGCTGCAATACACGATAACCTACAGTGCTGTCCCCCTTGGTATTCCCTGTTAAACCTATCTGAGAATAGCCTCCAAATTTTTTACCAGCAGGCGCTTTTTTGGTAATATAGTTGATTAATCCACCCTCTGCCCCATTTCCGTAAATAGCAGTTGCACCTTTTATCACCTCCACGCGTTCAATAACAGAAGGATCAATACTCCTGATGTCCCGCCCTCCTGCTCTCAAGGGAGTTGACTGCGGGATCCCGTCAATCAGTACTAGCACATTCCTTCCCCTCAATGTCTGCCCGGAATTTCCAGTTTGATTGGTCGAGGCACCAAGCCCTGACACACTATAGGCTAGAATATTCGCCAGGTTCGGGCTAATGGTAGATTGTGTATTAATATCTTTTGCTGTCAAAATAGTGACCGATGATGGCGTTTGAGCCAAAGATTCAGCCCTGCGGCTCGCAGAAACAATTATCTCTTTTAAATCGGCGCTTTTGTCTTTCAGAACAACATTTACAATTGCTGTATCACCAGTCTTAACAAAGACCTCTTTCTCCTGAGGCTCATAACCTGTTATAGAAATACGGATCAGATACTGGCCGGAAACCACCCCTTTTAGCACAAAATGTCCGGATTTATCTGTAGTTGTCCGAACATTCATCTTCTTCAAAAAAATATTTGCGAAAGCTATTTTTCGACTGAGTGTGTCTGTCACACTGCCACTGATCACCCCGCCCGTATTTTGGGCCATCAATTGATATGGGAAAAAGAACAACAATATAAAATAGAATTGTAAATGTTTGAACTGCATATAGGTTAATATTATTTGCGCGCAAATATATACCTATTTAGATTTAATCCAAACAAAGACAAATAAAAAACGAGTCTCTTTAAGCACTATTCCATTAAGCTATCTTTTTTATAGACAACCATTTTCCGAATGCATTAAAACCAATTGTTACCAACAAACCAACTACACAACCCACCATGACACAGCTCATACGTTCAAATGCAATATGCCAGGTACTGTTCTTGTCTTCCTCATGAATCATAACAATCACCAGCGCAGATAAGGACGATCTTAATGCACTGTTCAACTTAAGCGCTATCCCTATGAGAAGCGTTAGAGCAATACCAATACAAATCAAAAATAAATTGGGCCGGTGGATCAGAAACAAGAGCAATCCAACTGAAGACCCCAATATATTGGCTTTCATCCGATCAAATGCCAGTTGATTAGAGTCCTTATTATTGGGTGCAATCACAAGAACTACAGAAACCATACTCCAGAAAAACTGCTGTCCGGGAAAATAATAGTACAGCGCGTAGCAGATACACAGCCCAATTATGCACTGTAAAATGTAAATAAAATCCCTTTGCTGGTAAAATGTTTTTGCCATAGCACCTAAGTTTTCTCAAGTTAAATATGACAAAAACATCTGCCTTTTCCAACGCTCAGCCCTTAAAATCCGTATTCAAAATGATATTCCCCGGAGCCCCGGCTCAGTTGAATATCTTTTCTTATAGCATTTGAAGCTTCCGCTTTAAGATTTACCCCATTTTCCTTTACTTCCTTCTGTGCCGCCTTAGGCAATAACAGACTTGCCCTTGTATTGGCAGGAATGGAAATATCCAGTATTATTTTTCCATTTTCAATTTTCCATTCCGATTTAACCAATCCATAAGGCGTCATTAAAGTTCCTCTTGCCGACGTTAATTTCCCACCTGGTTCCGGAGCAATGATGAGCTGCTTATAACCCGGAGCCGAAAGTTTAATACCTGCAATATGATTATACATCCATTCTCCGATAGCACCATAAGCATAATGATTAAAAGAATTCATTCCATCATTCTGGAAGGTCCCATCCTCCTTAATTCCATCCCACCTTTCCCAGATCGTTGTTGCCCCCATTTTTACAGGATATAACCAGGAAGGATAGCTTTCCTGAAACAAGAGCTTATAAGCCACATCCGTATAACCGAAACGACTCAAAACCTGGCATAAGTAGGGTGTACCCAGGAAACCAGTTGTAAGGTGATTACCGTAGGACTCTACATTGCTGACCAGGCGTTCTGCAGCCTGGGCCCTTAATGCCTCAGGAAGCATATCAAAATGAAGCGCAAGTACATAGCCCGTCTGCGTCCCCGACACCAGCCTTCCCGTACTGGTCATATATTCCCTTTGAAAAGCAGATTTCAATTTTGCCAATAAAGCAGTATAGACTTCAACATCTTCTTTTTTACCTAAAACCTTTGCTGTATTAATTAAAAGTTGGGTAGAATGCGCAAAGAAAGTCTGTGCAATCAGGTATTTATCTGTTACTGCAGACCTACCTTCCGTATCGTCATTTGGCCTGTAGAAAAGCCAGTCGCCAAAATGAAAACCTGTAGTCCAAAGGTCATTCTTAGATTGGGCAATCATATACCCCTCCCAGGCCTTCATACTGGCATATTGCTCCTCTAAAATCCGCCTGTCGCCATAACTCTCGTACATTCCCCAAGGTATAATGGTAGAAGCATCTGCCCAGCCCGTTGCTCCGCCTTGCCCATTACCCAGTACATTCGGTATTACATGTGGTACACTACCATCTCCATACTGATCGGCAGCAAGATCTTTAAGCCATTTGGTAAAAAAACCAGCCACATCCATATTGTAAGCAGCTGTACTAAAGAATGCCTGGGCATCACCCGTCCAGCCCAATCGCTCATCTCTCTGCGGACAATCTGTTGGCACATCTAAAAAGTTTCCTTTTTGACCCCAAAGTATATTACGTTGCAATTTGTTTAGTAAGGTATCTGAAGTTACAAACGTGCCATTCTGTTTCATATCAGAATACAAAGCAGTTGCCGTCAAAGCAGAAGGCTCTAACACGCCAGGATAACCCTCTATTTTAATATATCTGAATCCATGATAGGTAAAATGCGGTTCAAAAACTTGCTCCCCTTCCCCATTGAGAATATAGGTGTTTTGAGATTTTGCACTCCTAAGATTCTTTGTATAAAAATTACCTTCTTTGTCCAAAACCTCAGCATGGCTAACGGTTATCTTATTTCCTGCTGCACCAGATGCCTTAATTTGTTCCCAACCCACCAGGTTCTGCCCAAAATCAGCAACAGTTTCCCCTTTAGGTGTTTTAAATACCCGAATAGCTTTAAATTGTTCATGTTTTTTAACCGGTGGAGAAACTGTGCCCAATAATGGAACAGCATCATGTTTGAAAACACGCCCATCCATCCAGCCCTGCCCAGCTTTGTAATCAGTAGCCGACCATCCTTTGAGCGCTTTCCTGGAATCATACACTTCCCCATCATAAATATCAGAGGAAAGAATCGCCCCGTATTGATATTTCCAGCCATTATCCGTTTTCAAAGTTTCTTTGCTGCCATCGGTATATTCCACCACAATCTGCATCAAAAATGCTCTTTGATCTCCATAGTAGTTATGCTGATAATCAAATCCAATTCTTCCTTTATACCACCCATCACCCAAAACAATACCAATAGCATTATTCCCTTTCTTCAACACTGTACTGAGGTCGTAGGCCTGATACTGAAGTCGGTTTTTATAGCTGGTCCAGCCCGGTGCAAAGTAATGATCTCCAACCCTTGATCCATTAATATGCGCTTCATATAAGCCATTAGCCGTAAGATAAGCAGTTGCCCTGCGGATAGGTTTGCTAATCTGAATTTCCCTTCTGAAATAAGGACTCGCTTTTAAAGTATCCTTACCCGCTACCGTAATCCATTCTGAGGTCCAATCTGCAGCTTTAAGCCCCATCTGCCAGAAATTAACCGGAGACCAGGCCGAAGCATTCCCATGGTTGTCTCTTACTCTTACTTGCCAGAAATACCGGATATCCGATTGTAATTCCGGGCCGCCATAATTGACCAGAACAGATTGATCTGTTTGATGGATCCCGCTAGCCCAGATGATTTCTTTTCCGCCTTTAAGCTTTACGCTATCTGTACCCACTCTGAGCTCATAGCTAGACTGCAAGGTATTTTTCAAGGAAGTAGATAACGCCCAGCTAAACCGTGGAAGAGAACTGTCTATACCTATAGGATTATATTGATATTCTACAGTTTGATTTTTAACAGATAGTTTTTGCGCAAAACTCTTTACACTGAATAAGACCAGGACAACAAAGAAGAAGCTGTGTTTTAGCAAAAGGTTCATGAGAACAAGAAATTTGGTTAGAAAATACAAGTATGCAAAGTATTTATCAAATTGGCATCCTGTACTGTAGGCTTCCTAAAATTATAAATTATTGAGTTATCATTTTATACATACCTTATGTCAAAAAGCACAACAGTGCAAAATTTATTTTTAAATAAGTTTGTCTTTATTGCAAGCATAAGGATTAACATTTAATTTATGAATAAACGAATAACCAACTGTATAGACAGCTTATTGATCACCTTACTAACTTTGGCCATAAGCCTGAATACAGTACAGGGTCAAATCAAAAACTTCGATAAGAATGGTGGACAGATCACACGATTCAATACAGTTGGCGATGCAGTAGATGCACATGATGGAGAAATATCCCATTTTAACGGCATTTATTATTTATATGGTACAAGTTATGACTGTGGCTTTCAATGGGGTAATAAAACAGCCCCGTTTTGTGGATTTAAAGTCTATTCTTCAAAAGATCTGACAAACTGGGAAGACCGGGGCTTTTTGTTTAATGCCAATACTAAAGTCTGGCAATCCCGTTGTGATGGTAAAACATATGGCTGTTTCCGTCCGCATGTACTCTACAATAAAAAGACAAAATTATATGTATTATGGATCAATGTCTACGACAACCGTATTGGCTACCGCGTATTTACCAGCAAATCACCCCTTGGTCCATTTAAGGAAGTTGCAGAACCCCATTTAGCCGTAAATCACGATATGCCTGCAGCCGGATTAAACAACGGCGACCATGACCTTTTTGTAGATGACAACGGAACCGCTTATATAGCTTACACAGATTGGCGTACAAAAGGATCAATAGTTATCGAAAAGCTCAGTGCAGACTATTTAACCGGAACAGGAGAGCATGTCAAATCTGTAACCAATGGAGAAACAGAGGCTCCCGGATTATTTAAGAGAAACGACATTTATTATGTGGTTTACTCCGATCCCAACTGTGGATATTGTGCCGGCACAGGAACTTCTTACCGTACAGCACCCTCAGCTTTAGGCCCCTGGTCGGTCGCTAAAAAGATCAGCGACAACTCTTGTGGAGGGCAACCTTCTTTCGTTTCCACCATTAAGATAAATTCAGAAACCGTGTACTTATACGGAAGCGATTTGTGGAACAATGCCGCTAAAAACGAAGCCCTGGCTAATTTCTATTGGGCACCGCTCACTTTTGCTGCAGATGGCTCTATCCAGCCCTTAAAATGCTATGAAGCGTACAAAGCACCCAAAGCCTCCCCTTTACCCAAAAACAAGTATCTGGACAGTTCTTCCGGTATCGAAGATTTCAGCACCAAATGCGATATAGGCAAACAAATACAAAGATCACAATCATTTACCGCCAGTCGTTCAGGAAAACTCATCGAGGTGACCATTACATGCTACAAAATCGGCGCACCGGATGCAGACCTGACAGTTGAAGTTTACCACTCCAACACAGCAAACAAGCCCACAGGCAAAGCACTGTATACCAAACTTATCCCTGTAGACTCCATTGGCTGGTCAGCAAAAAATGTACGCATTACGCCTAACCTGCAAGTTAAAAAGGATCAGCAATATGCTGTTGTACTCCGTTCAAATTCCTCATCAGACTGCTATGGTTTTGCGTTCAACGATTTTGGAGCTTATACACAAGGAAAAGCGACAATAAGTACAGATAATGGAAAAACTTTCAAATTGGAAGAAAACAGAACATTGAAGTTCCAGACCTTTATAAAATCTTACAACAGATCGTTCAGGAAATAGAAAACAAAGGCATTGGAGAATTAGAACAAGGAAGATATTTAAAACAATTGCGCGTTTTGA
>NZ_QAIL01000544.1 GCF_003061025.1 Pedobacter sp. HMWF019
TATTTATAATGTTTTCTCTCCACCCCCAGATGTACCACTTGTTCCAAAATAAGCTTTATCAATATCTTCTTTATTGAACACATTTTTATGTCGTATACACCTAAATCTTTATCATCATAAATTGCCAAAACGTTTCCTTTCCCCTTCGCTCCTAAGCGAAGGCAAGCAGGTTTTTGGATACCCCAAAACACAACTTACGGTCCAAATAACTCAAAAAGATTAGAGCCTATCAACATTATTAATAGTTACATTAAAAATCATCTTTTGGTTTAAGTCATATAAACCACATTCTACATTGTTCCTTTCCAATACAATGGTTTTCGCAATTTTTAAGGCTTCGTCTTTATTTGCAAAAACTATATAAACTCTGTCGTTTGGATTAATTGAATAATTATAATTATCATCAAGTACAATACCAGTGTTAATATCTACTCTCAATAAGACTACCTGTTCACCTATCAATTTAGGAAATTCTTTCATATCAATTTATTTATCAATCCACTTTTCTAGTTTGTGGACCCCTTACAGTTCCTCTTATTAATACTTCTGCCTCATTTAAAACAGCACCCGATTGAATTAATTTAACATCTTTAAGATTTGGACTGGCAACAGTCTTGCTTATTGGAACATTTACTTCCAATATCACACCAGAACCACCAGGTCTTAAAGCATAGTTACTAGCAACGTCCGGATTTGATGTCCATGAAATTTATCAATTGAAGCACCATATTCATTTACGGAAAAATCCAACGCCTCATCTTTAGTACTAAAAGTAGTTAGCGTCGTTTGGATCTAATTTCCAACTACCTAAGATTTTATTATACATTCGTAATTCCAATTTTCTCTAAATTCTCTTTAACATTCCTATAAAAAGGCTTACCCTCTGAAAAATTTTTAAGTTCTTCGACTTTACTTTGTAATTCAGGTCTATTATTGGCTTTTAGAAAAGTTATCAAGTAGAGATACATTTGTTGTTCAGTTAGTCCTTCTGAGATTCCCTCCATCCAGGATTTCTCCAAATCTTCGTCTGATATGTATTTCTGTATTTCATAAATGGCTAATGATC
>NZ_QAIL01000545.1 GCF_003061025.1 Pedobacter sp. HMWF019
ATCTAGCATCTACCTAAAATATTTCCTTTATTTATAAATGCCAGTTATCCGTTTAGAAACTATTTTAACTATACCTCCCCAATGGGAATACTTGGTTAGGTGGCAGACCGATTGTTTCTTAGAAAGTATATGGTAAATCTGTTATTGATTAGAAATAAGGTAATAAAAGAACATGCAGAAACGCTCGGCTTATAACTTCTTAGCAGAACCATCAATCGCTCTATTACCTTTACTATTTAATTGCTCATACTTATTCCTTACGCATCTAATGGCAATATAATTGTGCACGATAACATAAATCTTGTTATTGTGCATTAATTATGTTACTACCTACAGTAAGTCTAATAGATGCTGTCGCAAGAATCTCTCCTCCGGCCCATTTAAATATTAATATGGATCTTACTTAAGCTTATACCAGTGTTTGGATTTCAGCTATAGAAAGATTGGTTAACTCAGCAATCTCTTCAACATGCATACCTTTTGTTTTTAATTTAACAGCCATTTCCCTTTTCTCTTGCTCCGCCTTAGCACGTTCCATTTCCATACCCTGCTTCTGTCCACGCTGCTCCCCCCTCAATTCCGCAGACTCAAGAGCACTATAATTATCACGCTTAATCTTTAAACTTTCCTGGTACGCATTCATATCTTCCGGGCTTAAATTAATGACCTCTGCCAATTGGTATAACTCTCTAAAAACCTTTTTCTTACGCAAAGGTACTGGAATTTCATCTAATATTTCCATATTCCTTAAAGAGTACAACCAGCCATCCTCATTAGTTTCCAATTCATCCACCGATTTTTTAAACTTCGGCAACTCTACAAAAATGTACCGAAGTTTATCATAGAACACGGTATGAGTCACTACATCCATCAAACGAACATCATGCAAATATTGATTCCGATGCGTATGATCAAAACTAAAATCCATCAACGCCACAACATACACCTCCGGTAAACGGTAATTCCAGTCCGGCGCCACAGATTTTCCTTGTTCCCTGATGAGGTTCGCTGAATAATAGAGAATACGATCCTTAAAAAACCGCTGGCTCGCCTGTTGGATCTCCACAATAAATTTACCCCCTTTGTTATCGGTACAATACACATCAAAAACGGTTTTCCTGTTCTCTTTACGCATCCCTTTATGATTCGGGTTATTAAAAGTCAAATCACGGATCACCTTTCTACCCTTAAAGACAGCATTCAGAAAATCAATCAATAACTTCTTTCTGGACTCACTCCCAAAAATATATTTAAATGAAACCACCTTGAGCAAACACTCAAAAAAGCAATAAATATGCTCATGATAGCTTCATAACCTTTAAAAATCAAATTATATATTGATGAAAAATCCGTCTTTACATTAATATACCTGCTATTAGATAGCTCTGTCGGTTTTACTTGGTTTACAAGATTAGTTTTCTTCGGCATTCTGTCGCTTAAACCTTCCATTTACTCCGCATACAATGCCAATATTTAACACCATAAACAAGCACCTAAAAAGGCATTTTATAAAAAATTAGTTGCCGCTAAAGTATACAGTTCCAACCATAAAAACACCAATTCCAAAACAAATTTATTATTTTTAAACATTTGAAAATCAATCAAATAAATTGAAAAATAGCACCAAATCCTGAACCAAAACC
>NZ_QAIL01000546.1 GCF_003061025.1 Pedobacter sp. HMWF019
GCCTTATACAAGATGTTTTCACTTAAGTACAGTAAGTCTATAAATACTTATAGTATTAAGGTTGTCTTTTTTGTCTTATTATTGGTGTTAATATCGCCATACATTTATCAATATGTTACATCTACGATTGAAATGAAGAGTGATGAGTCATTGAATTTGAGAGGCGACCAGGTTAATGTTTTAATTGATAACCTATCTGAAAGCCAATTCACGTTGTTGCTAGGACAAGGCCTGGGGCATACTCTAAAGGTAATAACTCCCCTTAGAGATTATACAGATAGCATATATTTTGAGATTCAAACTTTGTATATATTAAACCAACTTGGAATATTTTTTTTTCTTTGTTTTATTATATATAATATATTAATCATGATGCTGAAATGGGGCTGGGATAATCAAGAGATCTATCTTGCCTATTTCATTTATATTGTTTATGCTGTTACGAATCCTTATATATTTGACACTAATCACGTAGTCATTATAATCGTATTAAATAGCTGGGTTTACATTAAGAAGAAAAGAATTGAAGAAGGAAATCGCATCAATAGTAATACTATATAACCCTAATTGGAATTTATTAAAGGAGGTGATTAATGAGGCTTCCACCCAATGTTGTAAGGTTTTTGCAATCGATAATAGTATAGGGAATAATCGTTCAATTTTTGAGTCAAGTTTTAATGAATTAGAAAATGTTGTTTATTATCCATTATTAGACAATTTTGGTATAGCCCATGCTCAAAATGTAGGATTAGAATTTGTGAAAGATTATGAATATGTCGTTTTTTTGGATCAGGATAGTATTCCCTTTGAGAATATGGTGAAAACATTGATCGAAGATTTTAAGCTCCTGAGATTACATAATGTTCAAGTTGCTACCATCGGCCCTCAGCCAGTTAACAGTCAAACAAACAATCCGTATGAACCCAGGCTCTTCAAGAACAAAGACTTCATAATAGATGGAGTTAAATTCTTTCAAACAAAGCAAATCATTAGTTCTGGAGGACTGATGCTTGTAAAGGATTTTAATGAAATAGGTCATTTTGAAGAACTTTTATTTATCGATGGTGTAGACCATGAGTGGTGTTGGAGAGCAAAAAAATATGGATATCAGACTTTTTTATCCACCAGAACAAGTTTAGTTCATAGTCTAGGGGAGGGAGACCGAAAAATCGCAGGATTTGATATTGCAACAACTTCTTCTTTCAGGTTGTATTATCAGTATCGAAATTTTATCATTCTACTCTTTAGGGGGTATGTGCCTTTTTATTGGAAATTAAATAGCTTTATAAAATATATAGTAAAAATGGTTTACTATCCGGTTGTAAACAAGGATATTAACATTCTGAAACGAATTATTGTCGGTATAAAAGATGGATTCAAGATAATACTGGAAAATAAATGAGAAGCTAGCTTGAAATTCGTCTTTTGATAATTTTTGTAATAGTGTTATTCATATTATGGCATTTCTTTTTATATTTACAAGCAAGCTAAAGAATATTTTTAGCTTATTTTTGCATCCAGGCTCTGTCTAATGATCTCTCGCACACATTTTTTATTTAACATCGTTTATACGGATTCATACATGGATAACACTGCACTTAAATTGTTCTCTTCTAATCTATATATTTGACATATTCGGCTGTAAACTAAATCTTATGATATTTGAAAGCTTAGGAGCAGTGGTGGTCCTTTATTATCCGGATGTGAGTTTGATAATCTTAAATATTGAAAAAATAAGCAAACAAGTAGGCAATATCTATATTATTGATAATACACCAGACGTGGAGTATACGCAAATCATAGATTTTTTTTCTGAGTCAAAGAGTGTGCATTATCTTCCATTAAAAGAGAATAAGGGGATTGCCGAGGCACAAAATATAGGAATTAGAAAGGTTTTTGAGTCTGAGGGTACTCAATTTGTTTTACTTTTGGATCAGGATAGTGTGCCCGACGAGTATATGATAGAAAATTTGATGGATTCATTTCATTTGTTACATAAAATGAATGAATTTAAGATTTCCGCGGTAGGAGCATTAACAATAAATCGAGATACTAATACCGTATATAAGGATAGAGAGTTGAAGAAGAATTATATTTCTGGACATCTAGTGAAAAAGACGGAAGTTATGAGTTCCGGGAGCCTAATTTCAAGAGCCGCAATAAATGAGATTGGACTATTGGAATCTTCACTTTTTATTGATGGAGTAGATCATGAATGGTGTTGGAGAGGGAATAATATGGGCTATACTTGCTTTATCAATGAGAAGGCGCTGTTGCTTCATAAATTGGGTGAAGGAGATAAAAAAATATTCGGATTAACCATTGCAATATCTCCTCCTATGAGATGTTTTTATCAATTTCGGAATTTTTTGATTCTGATTAAGAGGCCTTACGTTCCTTTTAATTGGAAACTGGTAAATTTTATAAAGTATTTTATTAAAATACTTTATTATCCAATTTTCATCAGCCCTAGAA
>NZ_QAIL01000547.1 GCF_003061025.1 Pedobacter sp. HMWF019
GTACTGAGGTGCCTGCAAAAAGTGATCGTACGGTCAGTTTAAAAGAACCCGCAGTCCAGGCAATATATACGGATTATATTGTGCTTAAAGATGCATTGGTAGACACTAAATATGAAGAGGCTAAGGCTGCTGCTAAAGTGCTTTCTGCTAAACTGGCTGTGTTTCAGGGTTGCGAGAATACTGCATTAATTGCAGATAAAATTAAGGATGCCAAGAACATTGAAGAACAGAGGAAAGAGTTTACTTTTTTGAGCTCTGATGTGATTGCTATGTTTAAACATGCAGATCTGGTTTCGGGTACTATTTATGTACAACATTGTCCTATGGCCAACCACGGTGACGGGGGAGACTGGTTGTCTTCGGATAAGAAGATCCAGAATCCATATTACGGATCGGAGATGATGGACTGCGGAGCAGTTATTGAAGAAATAAAGGGAAAATAGTTCGGTTTCCTGATAAATGACCAGTCATTTAATAATTATTTAACAGCTTTGTTATAGTTGTTCAACCACGAATAGAGATAGATTAATTACTTTTGTTATTATAAATTATAAGATATGTCAGAGATTGCAGAAATTAAGATTGATGGTAAAGTGTACGAATTTCCTGTTATTACAGGAACTGAAGGTGAAAAATCAATAGATATTTCAAAGTTAAGGGATCAAACAGGTTATATTACCCTTGATTTTGGGTATAAAAATACAGGCTCTACAAAAAGTGCGATTACTTTTTTAGATGGTGAAAAAGGTATTTTAAAATATAGAGGTTATGCTATCGAAGAACTTGCCGAAAAATCTACTTTCCTTGAAGTTGCTTATTTACTGATTTATGGTGATCTTCCAACTCAGGAGCAACTTGCTGACTTTCAATCTCAGATTAGCCGCCATACGCTGATTCATGAAGATATGAAGAAGTTCCTGGATGGTTATCCATCGAAATCGCATCCAATGGCCCAACTGGCTTCTTTGGTGTGCTCACTGTCTACATTCTACCCTGAATCTCTTAATGCCAACTCTTCACCAGAAACCATGGACCTAACCATGATCAAACTTCTGGCTAAATTCCCTACTATTGTTTCTTTCATTTATAAAAAGTCTTTAGGTCATCCGCTGATTTATCCAAAAAATAAATTCGATTATGTGACCAATTTCATTAATATGATCTTTGGTCAGCGTACTGAAGAAATTGAAATTGATCCGGTTGTAGTTAAAGCGATGAATACTTTACTGATTCTTCATGCTGATCATGAACAAAACTGTTCTGCTTCTACTGTAAGAATGGTAGGTTCTTCAGATTGTAATCTATATGCTTCTGTTTCTGCAGGTATTGCTGCTTTGTGGGGGCCGCTTCATGGTGGTGCTAACCAGGCTGTAATTGAAATGCTGGAGAAAATTAAAGAGGATGGAGGAGATACTGAAAAATGGATCAATAAAGCGAAAGATAAAAATGATCCTTTCCGTATGATGGGCTTTGGTCACCGTGTGTATAAGAACTTTGATCCAAGGGCAAAGATCATTAAAAAGGCATGTGATGAAATCCTGGAGAAATTAGGTATCAATGATCCTGTTTTAGAAATTGCGAAGAAACTGGAAGAGGCCGCACTGAGCGATCCGTATTTTGTAGAGCGTAAATTATATCCTAACGTAGATTTTTATTCCGGAATTATTTACAGAGCCCTAGGTTTCCCAACAGATATGTTTACAGTGTTGTTTGCTTTAGGACGCTTACCCGGATGGATTGCACAGTGGAAAGAAATGCATGAAAACAAAGAGCCAATTGGTCGTCCGCGTCAAATCTATGTTGGCCATACCAACAGAGATTTTGTCAGCATTGAAAAAAGAAGCTAGTCAATTATAAAGCTATATAAAAAAACGTCCGGACTATTAGTCCGGACGTTTTTTGTTGTTATGTATTTGAAGGTTAACCGATGAAGTAATAGATTGATCGTTCTATGATCCATTCGGAAATCCCAAATGCAATAAAATAGAGAATGATCAACGTGATCATCTTTTTAATAATCATCTTTTTAGGGCGTTGATAAAATACGGTAAGTGCTTTGAATAAATACCAGGCAATTCCAATTACAACCACGAATTGTATCAGACCACTCAACGTACCTGAACCTAATAGTCTTCTTAAGGGAACAGTAAAGATCTGGACAATGAAAAATGCTGTAGTTCCGTGAATGGTAAAGATCAGGTGGTCGAGGTAATAAATATGGTTTTTCCTGAAATTCCACATGATGAATAATGCCAGTAAAGGCATCAGCAGGAAATACTGTTTTGGGCGGTAATGTTCCAGTTCTTCTTTAACTGACCAATTTCCAGAAGCAGATTTTTGATTAATGGCGATCTCCCGTTTTTTCAAGATACGGTCAAACCAGGAGTCCCGATTGTTTTCTGGTAATTTTTGCTGTCTGGACAGATAAGCTTCATAGGTACTGTCTTGCTTTATGATATGGTAACGCTGGTATTTATTTAAAAGGTCTTGATACTCTTCTTTATCGGATTTGGAAGTGTCTATTGTTGTCTTGAGTTGTTTGATCTGTTCTTCCTGTTGCTGGAAACTGAGTGACTTGAATTCCTGAGCATTTACTTTTTTCTGAAAATAGTTTGCCGTTTTGCCTACAAATGAATCTTCGTCAAAACCTTCTTCCTTTAAATCTTTTGTGACGTCTGATGTGGCCGCTTTAACATTTTTTACCGTCTCATGTTGCTGCTGTTTTTCTTGTTCGTGTTCCAGTTTTTTGGGCACTACAATGAAATAAACAATAGAAACAAAAATATACATACTCACCGGATTGATATACCTCGCTCTTTTACCGGCAAGATAATCGAGGGTAACCTGCCCTGGCTCAATGAGCAAGGGTTTTAGGGTTTGAAAGAACTTATTATCGAAATGAAAATAGTGGGCAATACTATGGCTGATAAACTGCCAGAAGTTTTCCTTAATTTCCAAGTTAGCTTGTCCGCAACTGCTGCAGTAATGTTTTTCTACATGTTGCCCGCAATTGAGGCAATTGTGCTCTTTTCTGTACTTACCTGACATAGAGTGTTAAAAGTATGGTATTTTTGGCTTTAATGATTAACATCCTGAATTAAAATCCGGTCGTGCTTGTGCTTGAATAAGACGGCAAATAAAATGGTAATTACTAGGGCATAAATAGTAAAAGACAGCCAGATGGAATGCCAGTCTTTCATATGGATCGCTTTGTTAAAGGTTCCGTTTTCGAGAATGCTGACACCTTGTTCTTTGATGAATTTTCCTAATTTCAAATTATCTACATCGGTATCCAGAAATGCGGATGTTGAATTGAGGTCAGTAAAGGATTTTGTAAAGTACTTATCAATCATCCATCCAGAGATCAGGCTTCCGAATACAGCGCCGACACCATTGGTCATCATCATAAATAAACCCTGAGCGGAAGAACGTGTCTTTGCAGTTGTAGAGGTTTCTACAAAGAGAGAACCTGAGATATTGAAAAAGTCAAAGGCCATACCGTATACAATACAGGAAAGTACAATCATCCAAAGGTTACCTGTTGGGTTTCCATAAGCGAATAATCCAAACCGGAATACCCAGGCCAGCATAGCTATGATCATCACTTTTTTAATTCCAAAGCGATTGAGGAAGAAAGGAATAGCAAGGATAAACAGGGTTTCGGAAATTTGTGAAATCGACATAATAATGGTTGAATACCTCATTACCAGCGAATCTGCATATTTTGGAAAGTGTTTAAATTCATCTATATATACATCTCCATAGGCATTGGTGAGTTGGAGGGCCGCGCCTAAAAACATGGAAAAGATAAAGAATAAGGCCATCTTATAATTAGTGAACAATTTGAAGGCTTCCAGTCCAAAAGTTTGCGCAAAGGAGTTTTTTTCTGAGATCAGTTTCTGTGGTTTACATGCAGGAAGGGTTAAGGCATATATAGCCAAACCTACTGCTGCAACTCCTGCAATGTAAAACTGATAAGCAGTCGCTTTATTTCCAGTTAGGTTGGTGGTCCACATGGCAATGATAAAGCCTACAGTACCCCATACTCGAATGGGAGGGAAATCTTTGACTACATTCAGGTTTCCAGACTTTAAGGTGGTGTAAGATATAGAATTACTTAAAGAGATGGTTGGCATATAGCAGCACATTGCAACTAGCATAACCCAAAAGAAGGTGTCCGGACTCTGCACCTGGGGCAGATAAAATAGTACACCGGCGTATAGAATGTGGAGAATACTGTACAAAACTTCTGCATTTACCCACTTGTCAGCAATAATTCCGGTTAATGTTGGCATCACCAGGGAGGCAAAACCCATTGTTGCGAAAATAGCTCCGAATTGTGTGCCATCCCACTGTTTTGTCCCGAACCAATAGTTTGCAATTGTAAGTAACCACGCACCCCACACGAAGAATTGCAGAAAACTCATCACAGTTAAGCGAAACTTAACATTCATAATAATAGTTTAGTTTGATGTATTTTTAGTAATGGCTGAATATAAAACTATTTTAAAACAAAATCTAAATTGTTCTTAAATACTTATACCAGCCTTTTGTATTTTTTTCGAGAGGTCAGGCAGAATTTCTTTTGTTGAGTTCGTCCCGGATCTTAGCTGCTTTTTCATAAGCTTCTTCTGCGATAGCTTCCTGAAGTTTTTGCGTCAGCTCTTCAACTGTTAGAGATTTGTAATTTGTTCCGGGAATAGAAGTGCTGATATCTTCCGAACCTTTTTCTTTAGTCATATCCATGTTTTCAAGAAAAAGAAGATCATTGCCTTCGATGACGATACCTGCTGATGAAATAATGAATTCATAAGTGTAAATAGCCGCATTGAAACGTACCGCAAGAGCGATAGCATCAGAA
>NZ_QAIL01000060.1 GCF_003061025.1 Pedobacter sp. HMWF019
AAATAAACCTTTAGACGTTTTTTTAAATATTCTTTTTGAGCGGTACCGGAATCAGGTGCCGGCCGTAAAGAAGATCACAGATGCACTCGTTGAAAAGGGTGTGATTGCGTCACAAAAAGAGATCATCAATGATCATATTGCCTTCAGAACAATGGGTGTTCCGAATTTGGGGATCGCTTCTTTTGAAAAGATATTCCTGCATCATGGTTATCAAAAAAGGGACTATTACCATTTTGAAAGTAAAAAACTGAACGCTTATTGGTATTCACCACCTTCTGCTGAATATCCAAGGATTTTTATGAGCGAATTGATCGTAGACCAGCTCTCCGAACGTGCCCAAAGGATCATTCAGGGGTACACAAAACATATTGTGAAAGATCCTGTTGATCTTCTGGATCTTAGTGATGGAAAGGCTGTTGGAGAATTTTTTCACCAATCTCTATGGGAACTTCCTAATAAAAAGGATTACCAGGATTTACTTGAAGAAAGTGAATATGCTGCATGGGTCATCTTTAACCGCTATTACTTAAATCACTATACGATTAGTGTTCACGACCTGAAGGAGGGTTATAATACACTGGAAAGCTTTAATGAGTTTGTAGAATCATTAGGACTGAAGTTGAATGCTGAAGGTGGAAAAATTAAAGTAAGCCCGGATGGCTTATTGCGTCAGAGCAGCACCGTTGCTCAAATGCATTTGGCGGGTTTTTCTGATGGGGAAACCATGCCAATAGCAGGGAGCTATGTAGAATTTTCTGAACGTCTGGTATTGCCGGAATTTAGAAACCTACCCGCCCTGTCAATCAAACCCGAACACCGCAGAGAGGGATTTGAAACAGGCAATGCAGATAAAATTTTTGAAAGTACATATATCAGGCAAACGGAATCCTGATCAAACAAAACGAAATGAAGATGAATCAAATTTTAAAAAGATTAGGAATTGACGAAGTCAATCAGGGAACCTCTACAGGTTCTTCATGGCTAAGCTCCGAAGGCAAACAAATCAGCTCATTTTCACCGGTTGATGGGACTTTGATTGCAGAAGTTCAAAGTACCGACGCAGCTCATTACGAAGTTGTGTTAAAAAAGGCTCAGGAGGCATCTTTATTCTGGAGAAATATTCCAGGACCAAAACGTGGCGATATCGTACGTCAATTTGGTGATGCGCTTCGCGAACATAAAGAAGATCTGGGCACCTTGGTTTCGTATGAAATGGGTAAAAGTTTGCAGGAAGGTTTAGGTGAGGTTCAGGAAATGATCGACATATGTGATTTTGCTGTTGGACTTTCCCGTCAGCTTTACGGATTAACCATGCATTCGGAAAGGCCAAATCATAGAATGTACGAGCAATGGCATCCTCTGGGTATTGTAGGTATCATTTCTGCTTTTAACTTCCCTGTTGCAGTTTGGGCATGGAACACTGCCCTGGCCTGGGTTTGTGGAAATGTATGTGTCTGGAAGCCCTCTTCTAAAACGCCACTCTGTGCCATTGCATGTCAGCAAATTATAGCCAGGGTTCTTAAATCGAACGATATGCCTGAGGGGATAAGCAATTTGCTGATTGGCAATGCGGCGGGCGATATGATCAATAATGACAAACGTATTCCACTTGTTTCCTTTACCGGATCTACAAAGATCGGAAGAGTGGTTTCTTCGGCAGTTGCTTCAAGGTTTGGACGTAGTATTCTGGAGTTGGGTGGAAATAATGCAATTATTGTTTCTAAAGATGCAGATTTGGAAATGTCGATCATCGGAGCGGTATTTGGAGCAGTTGGTACTGCAGGACAGCGCTGTACCTCTACCCGAAGGTTAATTATCCATGAAGATATTTATGAAACATTGAAGGCTAAATTGGTAAAAGCTTATGCCCAGCTTCGCATAGGTGATCCCTTAGATCAGAATAATCATGTGGGGCCACTTATAGATAAACAGGCCGTTGAGATGTATAATAATGCGATTGCAAAGGGAAAAGAAGAAGGTGCCGTTTTTGTTGTAGAAGGAGGGGTATTGGATGGTGATGAATTCATCTCCGGCTGTTACGTTAAGCCATGTATTGCCGAGGTTAAAAATGATTATGGAATTGTACAAGATGAAACGTTTGCTCCGATACTGTATCTGATCAAATATAAAACACTGGAAGAGGCCATCGCCTTGCAAAATGGTGTTCCTCAAGGCTTGTCGTCGGCAATAATGACCCTGAATTTACGTGAAGCGGAACAATTTTTATCTGCAAATGGCTCTGATTGCGGGATTGCTAATGTAAATATCGGTACATCAGGCGCAGAAATTGGTGGCGCATTTGGAGGGGAAAAAGAAACAGGAGGAGGAAGAGAAAGTGGTTCAGATGCCTGGAAAGCTTATATGCGCAGACAAACAAATACCATCAACTATTCAAATACGCTGCCCCTTGCCCAGGGTATAAAATTTGATCTTTAACATTTGATCAGGAGGCAGGACATGCCTTGGCCGTCAGCGAAATAAAAAGTTTACGGCCAAGGCTGTTTAAAAGTTTTTTTATAAATTGAAAGCAAAACACCAGTGATGCATTCAATTCTACCTTTTTTACTAGCCATGATCATGGTCATCGTACTGTTGAACATGTGGGCTGCCAAACTCAAAATTGCTTATCCCATTCTATTGGTTGTTGGGGGGCTATTGATCAGTTTTATACCTGGATTGCCCATGGTAAAGATTCACCCTGATCTGATCTTCTTTATTTTTCTTCCGCCCATGCTTTTTGAGGCAGCCTGGTCTATCTCTTTTAAAGAAATGAGAAAATGGTGGCGTATCATTGGCAGTTTTGCTTTCCTTGTGGTTTTTTTTACAGCGTTATCTGTAGCTCTGGTTACCAATTACCTGCTCCCGGGCTTTACCATTGGCCTTGGATTTTTATTGGGTGGTATTGTATCTCCACCCGATGCAGTAAGTACCGGAGCTATTACAAAGTTTGTTAAAATACCTAAGTCCACTTCGGCTGTTTTAGAGGGTGAAAGTCTGTTAAATGATGCGTCCTCGCTGATCATCTTTCGTTTTGCATTGGTGGCCGTTGGCACTGGTCAGTTTATCTGGCAGGATGCAGCACTGAGCTTTTTGTGGATGGTTATTGGCGGTGCGGGTATTGGGTTATTGTTGGGCTGGATATTTGTCCAGGCACATAAATATTTGCCAACGGATGCGCCTTCAGATATAGCACTTATGCTTATTGAACCTTATTTTATGTACTGGATAGCGGAACAGGTACACAGTTCTGGAGTGCTTGCAGTGGTAAGCGGCGGTTTATTTATGTCTGCGAGAAGGCTAACCTTTTTAAGTAGCACGAGTCGTATAAGGGCATTTAGTGTATGGGAAAGTTTCATATTTATCTTGAATGGCATCGTCTTTATGATCATCGGCCTTGAACTTCCCGAAATTATAGGAGGATTGCGCTCAAAAGGGATTCCGTTAAGTACGGCTATTGGCTATGGTGTACTGGTTACAGGGGTGTTAATTGCCGCCCGTATCACCAGTTCCTATACCGCAATGGCAGCCACGCTAATCTTCCGCCCGAGCGTAGCACCTGCTGTGACTTCCAGAAAAATGCGTTGGATTATGCCATTGTTCCTTGGTTGGACAGGGATGCGTGGTGTTGTGTCGTTAGCCGCTGCACTGTCTATACCTGTAACATTTGATCATGGGATTGCTTTTCCGAACCGGGATTTAATACTGTTTATCACTTTTGTTGTTATATTGCTTACGCTTGTGGTACAAGGGCTTACACTTCCTTATTTTATCAATCGTACAGGGGCCTTTGGTCCAATATTTAGTGAGGAGGCTGAAGAATCGGCTAAACAAAAAATGAAGCAGGGGCTAAAGGAACATGTCTATAAATTTCTTAAAAACAAGTATGATAATGACTTGAACGGACATGCTGGTATGGAGAAATTTTTAAAGCATTGGGAAGAGAAATCAAAAGCTACAGATGATAGCTGGATGAATGAAAAAACGAAGATCATCTTTGTTGAACTGCTCGAAAGCCAAAGACAATACCTCACAGAACTCAATAAGAACTCTCCTATTAACGAAGAACTTATTCACCAGCAATTGTACCAGATTGATCTTGAGGAAGAACGACTGAAGGTTATTTAGAAATCACGCATTTTTTTGCTGACCAAAACATCGGCAGGAGTGGCCCCAAATGTTCTTTTATAAAGCTTGGTAAAATAACCTGGATTATTATAGCCCAGTTCATAAGCAATGTCCTTCACATTGTAAAAGTCGCCGCTTTGTAAAAGCCGCTGACCTAGAAGCAATTTCTCATTAGAGAAAAAATGATTTGGGCTTTCTTTCAGAATCTTCTTAAAAAGAACTTTGTATTTTGTGCCAGACATTTCAGCCATCTCGGCCATGGCAGGTAATCCAGGGAATTCTGATAAAAGATGATCCAGCATATACTGTGATGTTTTTAAGATATTGTCAATATCCTGCTGAGAAAGCTTATTGATAATCGGCTCAAAACGGGCAGTCCGCTCTACTACATAGTTTAATAGATATAAGGCGATATGCTTTAACTTTAATTCGAAAGAAGAGCCAGAAAAGTGATGTTCTCTCTTCAATTCATTCAGCAAAACTTTGCTTCTGCTATCAATATGGCTGTAAAAGAACAAGGTGTTTTTAGATTCGTCAAATAACAAATCTGTAACCTCAGCGGTCCGGTTTGTTGCAGCAAGCGATTTATAATAGGTTTTATCAACCAATAGCCTTAAGCTGTAAGTCCGTTCGCCCACAGGAGGCATGATAACACCTTTTACGCCGCAATCCATAAACCCCATTCCTAATTTTGAATGATAGCCTACTTTGTGTACGGTATCCCCGAGGATGTGAGTGCTTATTTCATCCCCGATATTATAATAAATCATATAATAATTATGGTCTTTTGGAAGTCTTGTAATGGCAACAGGCACATGGAATGTCATGTCCAAAAGGTGCACAGATAATCCCGGTGCTACCTCTAAGAATATAGAACCGCCTGAGGCAATATCTTCCGGAATAATTAAAAGCTTATTGTCAATCAATTGAGCACCTAAGCTTTTGACAATCTGATGCTGCCAATCCGGGCCTAGTGTGTAGTAGTAATTTAGGGATCTGATGTTCTCGCCGGTCATTCCTATAGGAGTGTTAAGTATTCTTTAGGAGTAATACCATAAGCAGTGCGAAATTGTTCAATTAAATGTGAGGCGTCTGTAAAGTTAAATTGAGCTGCAATTTCTCCGATTGTAAAATTACCTGTCTCTAATGCTTCTTTGGCAAAAGAGAGCTTATTTGTTAAAAAGAAAGCATTAGGACTAAACCCTGTAATTTTTTTAAAGAGCTTTTTATATTTAGTTTCAGACATATGGGCGTGGGCTGCGAGGGTAGAGATTCCAGCAAAAGCTTCTGCAATGTGGTCTATTAAATAGGCCTGAGAACGAATAATACAGGCCACGTCTTCCTGTATAACCTGTTCAATTATAATTTCCTGGTTAATCATTTGATCCAGGTAGTCGCTAAGTAAGCCATAGACGGTGCCTGTTACCACAGCTTCGTATAGCGGACCGGTGGCTTTGGTATGTCTTAATTCATTCATCAGCCACCAGGCTTGATTACTCATCCTGTCATATTTAACAATTGTGTTTTGTGCTGGATCAAAAACCGAGTCTAAGACCTGTGCGTAATGTTCATCTTTAGCAAAATAGCTTTTTAAAGCAGTTTTCTTAATGAAAATAGCTAATTTAAATGTTGTTGAACCTGATTTAACAATGTATTCACCATTTAAGCCTGCATCAAATACGGCGAGGTTACAAGCCCACCGGCCAGCCATCCTGGGCATGTTGTTTAATACATGTACTGCATCGCCTTCCGTGAGATTGAAATAGACACCAACAAAATCATCACGGGTATTTCTTAACTTGTAAATAACATCTTCATTGTAACTGACATTGATTACAAATACAGTTATATTTTCGTTGATCTGAAGAATGAAGCGTGTTCCAGGCCGTTCTTCACCTGGAACAATGATATAATTCCCCTCTACATAGCCACCTAGTTTAGGGGCAATATCTGCAACCCAATCCAGCTCAACACCATACTGATGAATGACTTCTCTCATAATTTAAAAACGTTAAATTCCAGGTAATTGCTACACTCAGTCTTTTCACTATAATAAAGATAGGGAGGAAAAGTCTTATTGTGGTATTCAAAAGTCTTATTGAACCATTCCATCTTTTCGGATAAACGGACATTTGTACCATGATAGAACCACGTCAAAATCCTAAACATTTAATATTGGCAGCAATCTGTCTTTTACAGATTTGTATCCTTGATTATTTAACCCCTTTAGAGACTTCGGGGGGATTCGGTATCTTATACATAGCATGTATTCCAATTGTGATGAAAGAATCAAAGAAGATCATTATCTGCGTAGCCAGCTTATCTACAGCGCTTATCATTTTAAACTATCTCTATTTTTCGTCTGATTTACCTGTTTCGCAATGGATGTTTCCGGTAAACAGGATCATCTCTGTTATTGGTTTATGGGTTGCCACAGCTATTGCTTTAGACTATAAAAAAGTACGAAATCAGTTGTCAAACCAAACGACCTCCTACACAGAGACACTCGAGGAAATCATCTTTATCACTTCACATAAGGTTAGAAATCCGGTTACGAATATTGTGAAAATTGTTGAATTAATGGACGATGAGGATCTTACTGAACAAAACGTTAAAGAGATGATGTTTTACTTGCGTAAGTCTGTAAAAGACCTGGAATCAGCTACAAGAGAAATGACAGATCATATCTGCGATAAAGAATATAATCAGAACGTACTATCTGTATAGGCCAAAAAGCCATGACCAGCTACTATTCACCAGTCTTTTTATAAAAAAAACTTTATAAAAATTGCGCAATTAAATACTTGCTTATATATTTGCAAGTGAATGCTTGCGTAATGTATTTAATTTAAATTTATAAAGATGAAAAGGACAATTGTATACTCCGTTATTGCACTGCTGATATTATCGTTTTGCAGTAAGGCGAACCAATCAAAAGAGAACGCTAATCAAGTCAAGAGAAGCCTAAATGACACGTTGATGTCGAAAAAAGGCTATTCGGAAGTCAATGGAATTAAAATGTACTATGAAATTTATGGAAAGGGCAAACCTCTTGTTTTGCTTCATGGCGGCGGCTCTACCATCCAAACCACTTTTGGCAGGGTTATACCAATGCTTGCTCAACATAGACAAGTGATAGCGGTAGAGCTGCAAGCTCACGGAAGAACAAGTGACAGAGATAAGGATGTATCATTTGAGCAGGATGCAGATGATGTTGCTGTACTTTTAAAGCATTTGAATATTGATAAAGCAGACTTTTTTGGTTTCAGCAACGGAGGGACAACGACTGTTCAGATTGCCATTCGTTATCCTCAAATAGTAAATAAGATGATTTTAGGTTCTGCACTTTGCAAACGCAATGGTGTTCCTGTACAGTTTTGGGATTTTATGAAAGGGGCAAAGTTGGCCAATATGCCTGAACCGTTAAAAGAGGCTTACCTTCAGGTAACACCAGATCCTAAAGGTTTGCAGAATATGCATGATAAGGATGCGAAAAGAATGGTGAATTTTACAGATATACCAGACAAACAGATTGAATCTATTAAAGCACCAGCCCTAATTATTATAGGAGACAAAGATATTATAACACCCGAGCATGCTATTGAAATGCATAGACAGATGACCAACTCAGAATTGGCTATAATTCCAGGTATCCATGGCGAGTACATTGGGGAAATAACCACACTTAAATTGGCTTCTAAAGAGGAAGACTTTGTTATTCCAATGATTGAAAGATTTCTTGATAAATCGGGAAAAGGAAAGCGGGAATGATCTCCGACCATTCCCGCCTAATCTAAATTAACGCTCTCGTATATAAAGACGTCAAACCAGAAGTAATATTGTGTTGAACGTGAATTTTTATAAAAATTAATCGTTTTTCGACAGGTTTATCCCAGCAAGGCCTTCGGAAACAACTTCCTTCGTTAAGTTGATAGGTTCTGCAGTTGGAGTAGGTACTTTAACCGTTTCGGTTTTTAAATCTTCCCGAACATCCAAGTTGTTGATGTTTCGGTGGATTTCTCTTTTTACACCTTCAGAGGCATCTTTAAAATCTCTTATTCCCTGACCTAATCCACGGGCCAGTTC
>NZ_QAIL01000548.1 GCF_003061025.1 Pedobacter sp. HMWF019
GCATTGGTCAGGCCATTACTGGTGAGCTGTTTATTTATGATGTTTTCTATGAATACATTTGCCCAGGAGAAAAGGCAAATTCTGTTTAACCAGGAATCTGTAACCGTGGCTTTTTCGAAGCTGGAAAAGGCATTTAACATTCGTTTTTATTACTCTTCGGAAATCGTTAATAAAAAGGAATTGATCAGTATGTCTGCGAAGCCACGGTCATTGAATGAAATCCTTGCCTATCTGGATGCTAATTATGGGTTTCTATTTAAATCAAACGGCAATATGATTGCGGTGAGCAAGAAATCAAGGGAGGTGCTGCCAAGTAGTAAAGCACCTAAGAGTTCGGCTGAAATAAAAGGACGCGCAGGATTGTTTGAAGGTAATGATGTGGTGTATGTTGCAGGAATCACGATTTATGAACAAGGTTCAAACAGCTCTGCAATTACAGATAGCAAGGGTAACTTTAGAATTAATACCACTTCTGCAAATCCTAAACTATTGATCAGTTACGTAGGTTACCAGACCAGCGAAATTGAAGTTAGTGGCAACACACAACTGGATATTAATTTGAGGGAAGATAACAATACCTTAAAAGAAGTTACGGTAGTATCCAATGGTTATCAAACCCTGGCCAAAAAGAATGCAACTGGTAGTTATTCAACTCTTTCAACAGAAGACATTGAACGCAGAAGCAGCCAGTCGTTAGATCGTATCTTAGAAGGATCGGTTCCTGGCTTATCTGTTTATAATGGTTTCAGGTCTGTCAAGGGTGTTAGAACCCAGACAGGGCCCGACATTCAGGTTAGGGGTGGAAGTGCGATTCAGAGCGAAAGAAATACACCTTTGATCATTGTGGATGGTTTTCCGGTGAACCAGCTGCCGGATAACTTTAATGATGTAGAGAAAATTGATGTACTGAAAGATGCTTCTGCCTCGGCCATCTGGGGCGCCAGGGCTGCAAACGGAGTGATTGTGATCACCACCAAAAGAGGGAAACAGGGGGCGCTGAGCATTAACTTTTCTTCTAATTTTTATTTAACTGAAAAGAATGATTTTGGGACACTCAGACGTGGAAGTTCAGCAGATATGATCAGTGTGGACAACGAGATCTATAAAAAAGGATATTTTACTTCGGCCTATTTTCAAAATGGTGTAGGTGGTTTTTCTCCGTCATTTGACTATATCCTGCAAAAAGAGCAGGGCTTAATTTCTGCTGCGCAACTGACTCAAAAACAAGATTCGCTGTCGGGCCTGTCTAATCTTCAACAGAATAAAGACCTTTTAATGCGTACCGGTGTCCGCCAAAACTATTACCTTTCTATGTCTGGTGGTGCAAATAAATATCGTTTTCTGCTTTCGGGTTCTTACGACAACAGCAAATCCAATTTTATTGGTGATAACTCCAGTTCTGTACAATTAAATATGCGCAACGATTACGAGATCACTCCATGGCTACATGCGGTTGCAGATCTGAACGCTGTTTTTAATCATCAGGATCTCGGAGCTGATTTAAGATCTCAGCTCTATGGACTTGCGCCTTATCAAATGCAACTGGATGCCAGTGGAAATTATGTGTACAGTTACAATGCATTTAATAAAAATACTAATGCTGCGTTGATGGCAAAGGGCTATTACAATAATGGCCGGAATTTATTACAGGATGCAAGATTGGCCGATAACCGGAACAGCATTTTTGGCTTGAGGACTAAAGTGGGATTGGAGGCGACTTTGGCTAAGGGATTAACTTTTAATACCTATTTCCTGTATGACAAAATGAAAACCTCCGGTAATAACCTGGTTAATGAAAACTCCTATACAGCCCGGTCTTTGCTAAATCAGTATGCCAGCTTAGATGGAAATGGCAAAGCCCTGTTTAACCTTCCAAAAGGAAATTATCTTGATGTTTCAGAAACTACAAATGACAATACTTCTGTCCGCTCGCAGTTTAATTACACCAATTTATTTGCTGGTAAACATTTTGTGAGCTTTAGCGGAGGTGCAGAGGTTAAGCAGTATTTAACTAACGGACTTACCAACCGAAAGTTCAATTATATAGACGACCTGCAGTCCTGGTCGCCAATTAACCAGATTGTGCTTTTAAATGGTGTAATTGGCCAAAACGGGACCAATACTATTTATGATGCTACCGCATACGATAGGTTTAGCTATATCAATACAAGAGAAGTTTCTTATTATTCAACTGGTACTTATACTTATGATGATAAATATACTTTACAAGGAAGTTTACGTTATGATGAGTCTAACCTATTTGGCGTAGATCCTAAATACAGACGTACGCCTTTGTGGTCCGTTGGTACATCATGGGACATTACCAAAGAAAAATTCTTCCATGTCGATTTTGTTAATCTGTTGAAGTTGAGAGCGACTGTTGGATTAACTGGGAACTATGATCCTTCTACTACTCCTTTGCTTGTTGCGAGCAGAGCTTTCCAGGCTTCAACCAGCGATTACCGGTCCAGGGTTGATGCTTCTAACCCCTATAATCCAAAATTGAGATGGGAAAGAACAAAAACCTATAACTTAGGTACCGACATTGCTTTTTTGAGGAACAGGTTCCAGCTCAGTGTAGATGTATACAAAAAATATGGCTATGATCTGTTAGGTACTCAACTACTGGATCCGACCATCGGATTCACCTCGACCAAGTTAAATGGCGCTAAGATGGTCAATACCGGATTGGAAGCTGCCTTGACCGGAAGGGTTTTACAGCTTGGTGATTTCAACTGGACAAGTATATTTAATTTTGCCTACAACACGAACAAAATTACTGAGAATAAAATTGCAGAAAGTAGTCCGGTTATCGGACGTGTTACAGGAACCGTACCTTATTATGTGGAAGGTTACCCGCGTGAAGCGCTTTGGAGTTATAAATGGGCAGGCTTAAGCAATACCGGTGATCCGCAGGTTTATGATGGGAATGGCAATAAAGTCCTGGTACCTGTTTTGGGTTCTCTGGAGTACAGTGGTTCTTACAGACCTAAATATACAGGTGGTTTTACCAATATCTTTAACTATAAAGGCGCTTTTGCCAGTGTGATACTGGTGTACAATTTTGGAGGTGTTTTCCGCCGGGAAATGCCGTCTATGAATGGTTATGACTGGAGCCCTGTGATCAACTATCAGGTAGCCAACCGGTGGAAGGCTCCGGGAGATGAGGCGCATACAGATATTGCGGCTTATCAGTCTTCTCCAGACCTATTCTATGATGGCCGTGACCGGGCGGAGATGTATTCCAGTAATAGTGTGGAAAGCAGTGATTTTATACGTTTAAGGGAAGTTCAGCTGGGTTATAAAATACCAGGAACTGCATTAAAGAAAACTCCTGTTAAGAGTCTAACGATATCTGTCCAAATGAACAATATAGCCATCTGGACAAAGAATAAATATGGTATAGACCCGGAAGCAATTGATGCGCAGACCGGAGCATATTATTTGCCTACGCCTAAAGTGACAACGATCAGCCTGCGTGCAGGTTTCTAAGTGATAAAAACTAAATGATATTCTGATGAAGATAAAACTATTTATAATTGCAGCACTGATCCTTATGGGGTTTGGATCCTGCAAAAAATATCTGGATGCTAATCCTGTAAAAGGAAAGGTGGTTCCTAAAACACTCGCCGATTACGAAGAATTTTTAAACGATATCATCCTTGCTCAGTCCGGTTATATCTATCCGGAGTTTATGACAGATGATATATTAATGAGTACGGTGACTTCAGTTA
>NZ_QAIL01000549.1 GCF_003061025.1 Pedobacter sp. HMWF019
GTATAAATATCATTCCACTAGTAAATAGAAAACTAGTGTTCATTTTGCGGCTACGGGAGCAGGAATTATTATGATTCATATTTTTAGTATAAATGATTCTTTACAAAAATACAGTATATGTAGAGAAATCGGTAATAAATTCCACAATTTGGGTAAAAATATTTACAATACTTAAATTATCAACTTATTCAATACCACGAAGTTGTGAAATCGCCTAAAATTATATTATAAGTTTATATTGTCTTTTTTAATTTGGCAATGTGGCTTAAATACTACAGCAAGATGGTGTTGGAATTGAAAGAAGGATAGCATACAATCCGCTTAATATTAATTTATCTCAAAATCAGAGGATTGAAATCTGTTTTTAGAGAATGGAAAAATAATGGCTTGAACTTTGCACATTTTTTCGACTCTAAAATCTAGCTTTTTTTAAGAGTTTTTTTCAGTAGAAGGAGGATTTCTGTATAGCCGAGAGTGAAGATTGCCCAGAAGTTGAATTTGTGGTACCTCTGAAGATATTTGTAGCCCACTGCAACAGCAATTAAAGCAGGTACAATGGAACCCAAAGCAACGCCATATACGTTTCCAAATAACTTAATTCCTACGAAATCGAAAATTACGTTTGCTGCCAGCATACTCAATACCTTTATGAAATTAATCTTCGGCTGATGGATTACATCGAGGGTTAATGCGAAAAACCGATCAGCGGGATATAGAAGTGCAAATGTCATAAATATCCGTAACACATTGGCTGCTTCTGTACCCATATATTTCTGGCCGCCAATAATGTAAATTGCAAGATCAGCAAATAAAATGGATAATATAACTACCGGAACTAGACTTACCGTTAACATTCCAATGTATTTGGACATGTTGTTGGTCACTTCATTTTTATTTCCTTTGTTATAGGCGGAAGACAAAACAGGCATTCCTGTGGCTGCAAAGCTTCTTAGCGGAATTTCAATAACCTCAAGCAGTTTTACGCCAAGATTATAGATAGCCAAGGCTGCGTCGCCTAAAAGTACTTTGATAATCAATGTATCTGTAGTACGGAAAAGACTAGAACTTAAAGTAGTTCCTACACTGAATTTGCCAAAATTATATATAGTTAGTATGCACTCTTTGCTTCTATTTTTAAAAAAAGAAAGATTACACCATCCCATTGACAATGTGAAACTGCTTGTTAGAAAAGAAGAGAAGAGGTAGGAATAGAGA
>NZ_QAIL01000550.1:0-6260 GCF_003061025.1 Pedobacter sp. HMWF019
GTCCTCTACTGCGCAGAAAAATTATAAAGTTATACCATTACCTCAAGCCATCAACAGTATAAATGAAGAATTTTCCGGCATGTCGCTGTACGAGAACCGACTGTACTTATTACCCCAATACGGAAGCCATAAAGAAACCAAACTGGATAGTGCATTTAACATCTACAGCCTTCACACAGACAGCGTAAGCCGTGTAATAGATGGAAAAGACAGCGCCTTAACAGCATTTAAAACCATAAGAGTCAGAAATCTGGATCAGTTACCCGATTCTGTAAAAGCTTATTACGAAGGATTTGAAGCCATTGTTATTTTAAAAGACCAGGTATTTTTATCCATAGAAACCAATGACAAGTATGATTACTGCTTCATATTAAAAGGCATACTCGATAAAAAAACAACTCAAATTTTTATAGACCCAACACACTTCATTTCATTAAAAAGATACCCTTATATAAAAAATGCAGGTTTTGAAAGCCTTACTTATCTGCCCGCCGAAAACAAACTTCTTGCTATATATGAATTTAATGGAATGGAAAATGGTGGTCGGGCTTACCTGATCGATACTGCATTAAAAAAAGAACCGGAGAGAATTAGTGTTCCTTTTCTTCCATTCCGGATTACAGATATTCAGGCAGCACCTAAAGGCCGGATTTACGGCATCAATTATTACTGGAATGGGGATTATGAAGCCTACCTGGACAACAATATTTTAAGACATCAGGAGGAGCATTTAAAGCAACTCGTTCCTGAGTTAAGGGACAGTCTTAACCAAAATCCAGACTACCTGAAAGAGAAAACGACTTATTATGCGCGCATTGTAACACTAAAGAACTATAAAGATAACAATTGGAAGCCAGTAACCTCTTTCGACCCCAAAAAAAACAATTGGGAAGGCATCACCCTCTTTAGAAAAGGTGCATTAACCATTACAGATGCCAATCGAAGCAAACAACAACTCACAACCCTGGCCTATTTTGATTTCCAATAAAAAAGGCCTCCTTTTATCAAGGAAGCCTTTCAAAAGAGTACGATGTTTAGAAAGAGTAACCTAAGCCAACAGAAATCACCCTGTTCTTAGCTTTTCCGTCACCGTCAGCATTAAGAACGTTACTTAATCCAAGGCCATATCCTGCATGAATATTAAACCCATTGCTCAACTGGTACCCTGTTAAGAGATTAAGACCGAAATCGCCACGTTTAAAAGCCTCCCCATCACCATATTTAATATCTTCTTTAACTTCTGCAGTTGAAGAGCCAACAGTCCCTTTAACTTTAATTTTTCCACCTAAACCGATGGCATAGTAAGGCCCTGCTCCAATAAAAAATTTGCCGCTTCCTGCCTGAAAATTGGCAACAATATTTACCGGAACCTCCAAATAAAAAGGGTTTATTTTAACTTCTCCTTTACCTGAGAAGCCATCACCAATATCGCCCAGATCACCGCTTTGTTTGGTACCCTTTCCAATGTATAATAAACCCGGCTGTACAGAAAACATTTCACTTACCGGTATATCAACAGTGCCGCCAATATAAAATGAAGTACTAATATCACCGGTTTCACTATAACCAGAACTGGAAAAAGAAAGATTTGAAAATGCCGCACCAGCCTTAATGCCAAATTTAATTGGACTTGTTTGCGCGGAAGCCGATAGGCCTAAACCTGTTAAGATCGTTAATGAGAGTAATAATTTCTTCACCTTTTTTAAAATTTAAATTTAATTCATTTGATTAGTTATTACTAAGAGTCCCAACTAAACCAATAGTTACAGCTAGTTTCAACTATATAAAAAAATAGCTATTAAATTTAACCACACCATTCTCCTTTTTTACCTAAATCCGACCAATAGACAGCGGCAATATGCTTAATTTTGCTACGTGTATTTATTACACTAACAAGAATAAACAATCAGGTTTAACGGCAAAAAACCGACCCGAATAAAATCAGGTGGTACCTGATGAATTCATCACAGCTAAAAAACAAATGAGGTTCATTGGTACAAAACAATGAACAGAACATTAATAATTATATTTTGATAAAAAAAAGTCTACTTACGCTTACACTCGGCGGTCTGGGTATAGGCATCACAGAATTCGTGATGATGGGCCTACTTCCAGATATCGCTAAAGACCTCTCTATAACCATTCCTCAGGCAGGGCACCTGATTTCAGCCTATGCCCTGGGCGTGGTGATCGGAGCACCGCTACTTATCGTTATTGCAGGAAGTTATCCTCCCAAAAAAATCCTGATTGCTTTAATGATCATGTTTACAGCTTTCAATGCGCTTTCTGCTTTTGCACCTGGCTATCATACCCTATTTATTGCCCGGCTGCTCGCTGGACTTCCACATGGTGCATTTTTTGGCGTAGGCTCTGTAGTGGCCAGCAAAATTGCAGAAAAAGGAAAAGAGGCACAGGCTGTATCATTAATGTTTGCTGGCTTGACCATCGCCAACATTGCTGGAGTACCATTGGGCACCTATATAGGACACCATTTTCTCTGGCGGTATACCTTTGTAATCGTTGTTATTGTTGGCTTAATTACCCTATTCAGTTTAAAAGCATGGCTTCCAGCACTGCCTGCAACTAAAGACAGAAATTTAAAACAGGAACTCGAATTTTTCAAACGCCCGGAAGCCTGGCTGATTATTCTCATGATTGCCATTGGAACAGGCGGCCTTTTCTCCTGGTACAGCTATATCGCTCCGTTGCTTACTGAGGTTTCGGCTTTTTCTGCAGATTCTATAACTTATATTCTGGTCCTGGCGGGATTGGGTATGTTTGTTGGAAATCTGGTTGGGGGTAAACTTGCAGATCGCTTTTCGCCGGCCAATGCCTGTGTCGTTCTGCTACTTATCATGGCTGCAACCCTAGTCATTGTTCATTATATTTCAGGCAATCAGATGCTTTCTTTAATCATGACTTTTATAACCGGAGCTGTAGCCTTTGCCCTGGCATCACCTATTCAAATGCTGATGATCAATACTGCAAAAGGATCTGAAATGCTGGCTGCATCTGTTAGTCAGGCCAGTTTCAACATAGGCAACGCCCTGGGTGCATTTCTTGGGGGCCTACCTTTAGCTGCAGGCTATGATTACACTTCACCTGTATTTGTAGGAACTCTTATGGCCTTAACTGGTGCCGGTTTTGCCTGGATGCTAATCCTCAGAAACAAAAAAACACGGGGAATATTAGAAACAATAAAAAATTAACCAGTCCTTTGCAAGAATGAAACAAAGCCTAAGAAAAACTATATTCACCCTGGTGATGATCAGCATTTCAACAATGCTTTTTGCCCAACAATCAGTTTTTAGAAACAAGCTAAATGAGATCGTTAAAGCGCATAAAGCAACCATAGGCTACTCCTTACTTGATCTTCAAAACGGCGATACTGTTACTGTTAATGGTGCAAAACATTTGCCTATGCAGAGTGTTTATAAATTTCATCTGGCACTGGCTGTGCTTCATCAGGTAGACCAGGGAAAGCTTCAGCTCGATCAAAAAATCCTGGTTCGGAAACAAGACCTTCTGCCAAACACATGGAGTCCCTTAAGGGATAAATACCCGGCAGGAAATGTAAAAATCCCTTTAAGCGAATTGTTAAGTTTCACTGTTTCGCAAAGCGACAACAATGGCTGCGATATTCTATTCCGGTTAATGGGTGGACCGGCTAAGGTTCAACAATATATCCGTAGTCTTGGTGTATCTGAAGTTGCCATTTCCGCAACTGAAGAAGAAATGCACCGGGACGATCAAATGCAATTCACCAACTGGTCTACTGCCCGTTCGGCAACCCAGCTCCTGGCTATATTTTATGCCAAACCCATCCTCTCCAAATCTTCTGCTGATTTCCTCTGGAAAGTTATGCGCGAAACGACCACCGGACCAAATAAGATCAAAGGGCTACTTCCTCCGGCAACTGAAGTTGCACATAAAACAGGCAATTCTGGCAGCAATACATCCGGCTTAACTGCCGCCACTAACGACATTGGAATTGTCACATTACCTAATGGAAAACATTTTGCTATAGCAGTGTTTGTGTCTATGACCACTGAGGATGAAAAGACAACTGATCGCATTATTGCAGAACTGAGTAAAGCAAGCTGGGATGAATTGATGAGCAGGAAATAATCATACCTTTGTATGTCCAATGCTAAAAAACCTAACCATATTTAAATCTACTGCGTTTGTATTTCTGTTCAGTCTGCTGATCTGCGTAAGGGCTTTTTCACAAGTCCCTGTTGAAGTCAATGACAATGTCAGCCAGCAGATTTTCTCATTCAACCAGATTGAAGTACTGAAAGATCCGGGAGGAAAACTCAGCTTTGATCAAATCAGCAGCAAGGCCTATCATAATCGATTTAAACCCAGCAAGACAAGTACACCGCAAGCCACATCCTTCAATACAACCTATTGGTTTCGGATCCGGATCAAACACAATAGTAAAGCAGAGAAATACTTTTTATTAGAGTTTTTTGATCAAACCATAGACCATATTACCGCTTATATCCCACAAGACAACGGAACATATAAAACGAAAATATTCGGGGACCGTTATAAATTCAGCCAAAGGGTGCTCCGGCATAAAAATTTTGAACTCCTGATCGACAATGAGAACGATCTTGTTCAAACCTATTATTTCAAAATCAAGTCCTCCCAGGTTGCCGACGCCATTATTGTACTCCGAAGTGCAGAATGGTTTATTGCTTATGCACTGAATGAATATTTCTTCTTTGGCATATTTTACGGTATGATTCTGGTTTTCAGCTTTTATAATCTTATTATGTTTATTGCTATCCGGCAAAAACAATATTTATATTATGTGCTGTACAATTTAAGTGTAGGTCTGTTCGAGATGAGCAATGATGGTATAGCTTATCAGTACCTCTGGCCAAATGCTCCCGGGTGGAATCAGATTGCTTATGCCTTTGCCCTGTGTGCAGCCAGTATATTCGCATTACTATTTACGCGTGCGTTACTCTATGTAAAAGCTAAAGCACCACGGCTAAACCAGATTATTTTATGGATCATTGGATTGCGAATTGCATTTTTCTTATACAGCCTCCTGTTTAATCAAAATTTGTTCAGCTATAAGTTTATTGAGTTCATCCCGCTTTCGGCAGCCTTCTTTACAGGGATTTACATTTACAGTAAAGGGTATCTGCCCGCAAGATTCTTTGTATTGGGCTACGGATTCTTATTCCTTGGCTTTACCATGAAACTCTTGATTATGCTCCATTTTGACTGGCTAAATTTTGGGGTGATCAGCTATTATAGTTTGAGCTTTTGTTTTGTACTTGAAATGGTGTTCCTTTCCTTTGCTATAGGAGACAAGGTCAGCATTTTAAAAAAGAAAAAAGACAAAGCCCAAAGACAGATCATTAAACAAATGGCAGTCAATGCCAAACTCAAAGATAGTCTGAACCTGGAACTGGAACGTCAGGTAGAAGCCAGAACCAAAGAAGTTTTTCATAAGTCTCTTATCATCGAAGCCAAAAACAGCGAATTACAGCAGGCCAATGACTTGCTCCTGCAACAGGCAGAGGAGATCACCAGGATGAACATTCTCCTGGAACAAGACAACCAGGAACTGCAAACTAATGTTGAGAAGGTAACCCGGGACAGGGTCATGTCGGCTGATGTGGATTTTGAAGAATTCAGCAGGATCTATCCAGATAAAGAAAGCTGCAACCTCTTTCTGGCAGAACTGAAATGGAAAAACGGCTATACCTGCCGTAAGTGTAAAAACACACATTTCTATGCCGGACATATTCCTTACAGCCGCAGGTGTAGCAAATGTGGCTATGAAGAATCCGTAACCACCTACACCATTTTTCACAACACCAGGATTCCCATCAACAAAGCATTCTATATGGTATTCCTGATCTTTTCTTCAAAAGGAAAAATTTCATCACACAAGCTTTCAGAACTGCTGAACATCAGGCAAAGTACTTGCTGGACCTATGGAACCCGGATAAAAACCGTTATGGAAGAACGAAAATCCAAACTCAAAAAGACCAATAAAAATGGCTGGAGCGAACTGGTTTTAGATTAAACAATGGTTGCTTCTCCATAAAAAACAAGAATATTCAGGTCCGTTATCTAATAAAATGCCTCTTTTTTTGATAAAAAACAACAGGGTATCGAACCGTATCGTAGCCCCATACCAATCCAGGCCACCAGGCAGCCTTATGTACTGTTTATCAGTCGATAAGCAAGTTATTGAACTACGGTATTAAAGCGTATCGAAATCAATACAACTA
>NZ_QAIL01000550.1:6270-17225 GCF_003061025.1 Pedobacter sp. HMWF019
CGATTACAATAAATATTTTTCACAATTTACTTGGATTTAACCTTAAAGTCGACTTAACTTTATCCATCAATTTAATTTAAACAAAGCAAAAAATCATGACAAAAAAGTTTACTCTTTTTATTGTTTTTCTCTTGTGTTCTTTCGGCATTGCGATGGCACAGGACATTACCATAAAAGGTGAAGTTAAGGACCAGCAGGGTCTTCCTTTACCTGGTGTTTCGGTAAAAGTCAAAGGCACTTCCCAGGGAGCCATGACCGGAGCTAATGGATCTTTTCTCCTAAAAGCTCCTGCCGATGCGACCCTTACTTTTTCATTTATTGGTTATAAAACCACAGAGCAGGCTGTTGCTGGCAAAACCACACTTAATGTGACCTTAACTGATGACAACAACCAACTCAATGAAGTGGTTGTAGTTGGTTATGGTACCCAAACCAAGAAAGACCTGACCTCTGCAATTGTCTCTGTTTCTTCAAAAGACATAGAGAATCAACCGATCACCAATGCTGTACAAGCCATACAAGGTAAAGCAGCGGGTGTACAAGTGAGTTCTCAATCTGGAAAACCAGGTGCAGGGATTACGGTAAGTATACGTGGTAACACCTCTATCCTGGCCTCAAACAGCCCATTATATGTTATTGACGGGGTAACCTCACGCGATGCAAGTTTCATCAACCCAAATGACATCGAAAGCATGACCATCTTAAAGGATGCATCTGCAGCAGCCATCTATGGTTCCAGCGGTGCAAATGGAGTTGTCCTGATCACCACTAAAAAAGGCACTCAGAAATTAGCTGTCGGCTTCAATGCTTTTACAGGTTTCTCTAATCTTTGGAAAAAAGAAAAAGTCTTAAACAGAGACCAGTACATTGCACTGATGCAAGAACTCGGCTATGGTGTAGAGGGATTAGGCAATGAAAATACAGACTGGCAAAAGAAAACTTTTGGAACGGGTATTCAAAACAATTACCAGCTATCGCTTTCAGGCGGTATTAAAGGTGGTCAATACGCTTTCTCTTCCGGCTATCAGCAGGACAAAGGTGTTGTTGCTCCGGCAAAACTAGATAAATACACCATGCATTTCAATGGTTCCCAAAGCCTCACCAGCTGGTTAAAATTATATGCAACTGCAGCTTTAACTTCAAAAAATTCAATTGACGTTCCGGACAATGCAGGTGCAGCTAAAGGTGGAACAATCATCGCTGCGTTAGCCACTCCGCCAACTATTGGCGTATATAACGCTGATGGCACTTACGCATCCAATCCTTACAAAGCAGGTTCTGAAAACCCATATGGTGCTGCTTTCGCAGCCAAAAACAATACCAATGAATTAAGGTTCCTGGGCTCTTTCGCTGCAGAGATCAAATTTACAAAAGACCTTTCTTTTAAATCCAGCATCAGTGCCAACAACAGAGATGCTTATTATACCTATTTCCTAGATCCATACATGACCACTTATGGTCGGGATCAGAAGGGTTTATATAACAACAACAAGACCAAAGACCATGTATGGTTGAACGAGAACATTTTGAGCTATGTTAAAAACGTAGATAAAAATGCCTTCACTGCGACTGCTGGTATGACCTTGCAGTCTTCCGATTATCTGTACACACCTTACTCAGAAAGCAATTTTCTGGGTGCTAATAAACAACTATTGCCTCGCGGATCAAATGTTCCTGCACAAGTGGTAACGGCTGCACAATGGACCAAACGTTCCTACCTTGCCCGTGTAACCTATGCATATGACAGCAAATACTTATTTACTTCAAACTTCCGTGCCGACGGATCTTCCCGTTTCGGAAAAGACAATAAATATGGTTATTTCCCATCAGCTTCCGTAGGATGGAGAATCTCAGGAGAAAATTTCCTGAAAGACAGCAAATCAATCAATGATTTAAAATTACGTGCAAGCTGGGGTAAAGTTGGTAATGATGAAGGCATTGGAGATTATCCATACCTGGAGCTTTACCAGCCGGATGCTCAAGGAAATTACACCCTTAGCCAATTGCCAAACAACCAGCTGCAATGGGAAGCTTCTACCCAAACCAACCTTGGTCTGGATCTGAGCATGTTCAACAGCCGCATCACCTTTACTGCCGATGCTTACCTCAAAAAAACAAACAATTTACTGATCAACCAGCCCCTTCCAAACAGTGTTGGATTTGGTAAAATCGTAAAAAATGTTGGTGCTGTAGAAAACAAAGGTCTTGAGTTTGTCCTTTCTACAAAAAATGTAGAAGGAAAAAAATTCACCTGGAATACAGACCTGAATTTCTCTCTTAACAGAAATAAAGTGACCAGTCTTGGAGATAAAGTAAGCTCTATCAGCTTCGGCGGAATTTATCAGCGCGACGATGCCATCAGAGTAGAAGTTGGCCGTCCATTGGGCAGTTTCTATGGTTACGTTGCTACAGGAGTTAACCCCGAGACCGGCATGGAAATCTACAAAGATCTGGATGGAGACAATCAGATTACCGCAGCTGACCGTACTTTTATTGGTTCTGCACAACCTAAATTTACCTATGGTGTAAACAATACCTTAACGTATGGAAATTTTGGTCTGACCTTCCTGTTCCAGGGTGTTCAGGGAAATGACATCTACAATGCGTCCAGAATGGAACTGGAGAGTTTAAATGATTCCAAGAACCAGCTGGCTACTGTTCTGAACAGATGGACACCACAAAACAAGATTACCGACATCCCTAAAGCCGTTAAAGACGATACAGACAATACCAAGACGTCAAGCCGGTTTGTAGAAAACGGTTCATACCTGCGTTTGAAAACGGCCACACTGTCTTACAATTTTGGACAAATGGCATTGGGTAAATTAAAAATGAGCAAAGTAATGATTTATGCTTCCAGCTATAATCTGCTCACCTTTACAAAATACAAAGGATTTGATCCGGAAGTGAATCAGTATGATGCCAACGGTCCTTCAATGGGCGTAGACTATGGAACTTATCCTCAGTCCAGAACATTCTTATTTGGTGTTAACGTAGGCTTTTAATTTAAACAGAACATGAAATTCAAATTATATTCATTAATCGCAGCAGGCACATTGGCCATGACACTTGGAAGCTGCAAAAAAGATTTCTTAGACAAAACCCCAATTACACAGGTCGGTCCTGATCAGGCTTTTGCCGATGCAGCAGCAGCAGAAAAACTGATTGCAGGAGCTTATTCCGGTATGTACGTCGATTATCACATCTGGGATTACATGACCAACGGAGATGTAACTGCAGACAATTGCTATGCAGGTGGAGACAATGCCGATAACATCGCTATTGACAAATTTACCATCATTTCCACAAACGGTAACGTTAAAAGAGACTGGAATGGTTTGTATGGTAATATCAAAGACTGTAACATCATCCTGAATAACGTTGGAAAAATCAGCGACCCTAAACTGGACGTAAATAACAGAAGACAGCAGATCCTTGCAGAAGCGAGTATCATGAGGGCTTATATGTATTTTAACTTGGTAAGAACCTGGGGTTCGGTACCATTGGTTCTTGCTCTTCCCAGCACAGATGCAGAATACTATCCTAAAAAAGCAACTGTTGACGAGATCTATACACAAATCATCAAAGATTTGGAATTTGGCGCTGCTAATGCAGCCTCAACTGCCGCCAACAAGGGAATTGTAACCAAAGGTGTTGCAAATGCCTTATTGTCTAAAGTGTATGCAAGCATGCCAACACCGAACTGGGCTAAGGTACAGCAGTATGCAGACCTGGTGATTTCCGGAGGTTATTCTTTAATGAGTAATTACGATAACCTTTGGGATTCCAACCACAAAAACAATACTGAAGCCATCTGGGAAATGCAATATGATGGCTGGGGAGGTGTTCATGGAAACTGGATGCCGAGTGTGATCGTTGGTTTAGGATGGAAAAAGTTCAATACCCCAACCAATGATCTTGTTGCCGCATTTGACGCAGAGGGCGATGCTGTACGTAAAAACTCCAGTATTTCATTTCTGAACGTAAGTGCAGAAGGCTGGACAGATAGTTACTGGTCAAAAACAAGCTATCCTTTCATCAACAAATACAGAGCTGACGACAAATCGGATAGCTATATCCTCAGACTCGCAGACATTATGCTGTTGAAAGCTGAAGCCCTGAATGAACTTAGTGCTGGTGGATGGTCATCTGCTAAAACCATTGTTGATCAAATCAGATCGCGGGTTAAATTAGCAGGCACGCCAGCCGCAGACCAGGCGTCTATGCGTTTAGCCATAGAAAAAGAACGTCGTCTGGAACTTGCTTTTGAAGGACACAGGTGGTTCGATTTGCTACGCACCAATCGTGCAATTGCGGTAATGAACGCCCAAAAAGATGGCAACGGTGCATCCTTGAATTATAATGTTACTGCTGGAAAACTGCTCTTCCCTATTCCACAGGAAGAACTGGACAGGAATCCAAATGTAAGATAATTATCAATTACCCAACAAAGGCTGTGTAAACAGCCTTTGTTATATACACACACTATGAACCATAAGAAAAGTTTAATCCCGATCCTCTTATTTTGCAGCGTTTTTACCGCTGAAGCACAGAACAGCAAGGAAGCTAAAGTTGAAGCTTTGCTTAAAAAGATGACCCTCGAAGAAAAAGTGGGCCAAATGGCACAGATCACCCTGGATGTGATTGGCAAGGGCAAAGACCGCTTTACCAGCTATGAACCATTTACTCTTGATCAAAAGGAAATGGAAAAAGCCTTGATCCAGTATAAGATTGGATCTGTACTGAACACCTCAAATAACCGGGCAAGAACAACTGCTGTTTGGTATGACATTATCGGTAAAATCCAAAAAGTAGCCATGAGCGGCAAAAACCGTATTCCTGTGATCTACGGTATAGATGGTATCCACGGAGAAACCTATACCGCAGGAGCAACTATGTTCCCTCAGGAGATTGGACAAGCAGCAACCTTTAACCGCAAACTTGTGCGTGAAGGTGCAGAAATCTCTGCTTACGAAACCAGGGCAAGTTCTATTCCATGGACTTTTTCTCCGCAACTGGATCTTGGACCTGATCCCCGTTTCCCTCGTCAGCAGGAAACTTTCGGAGAAGACCCTTATCTGGCTGGAGAACTTGGCAAAGCGATGGTCAAAGGATTTGAAGGGGAAAACAACGATGTTTCCAACCCATTCCACGTAGCCACCTCAGTAAAGCACTTTTTAGGCTATCAGTCTTCAATTTCCGGAAAGGACAGAACACCTGCCGTAATTTCAGACCAGGCCCTGAGAGAGTATCACCTCCCTCCCTTCAAAGCGGCTATTGATGCAGGTGCAAAAACCATTATGATCAACTCTGGTTTGATTAATGGTGTACCCGTACATGCCAATTATGAGATCCTGACCAAAATGCTGAAAGAAGAACTGGGTTTTAAAGGCCTGGTGGTTACAGACTGGGGTGATATAGAAAATCTGTATGCCAGAGATCACGTAGCCAAAAACAACAAAGATGCAGTTAGGCTGGCTATTAATGCCGGTATAGACATGTCAATGATTGCCTACAATTATGAGCCTTTCTGCGATGACCTGATTGCGCTGGTTAAAGAAGGCCAGGTTAAAGAAGAACGCATCAATGATGCAGTAAGAAGGATCCTGATGGTTAAATATGACCTCAACCTTTTTGAAAAACCGACCACCAATCCAAAAGACTACCCTAAATTCGGAAGTCCGGCTTTTGAAAAAGCAGCTTACAACACCGCAGCAGAGTCTATTACGTTGTTAAAAAATACCGATCAGGTTTTACCATTAAGCAAATCTCTTAAAGTTTTGGTTACCGGACCAAATGCCAATTCTATGAGAACACTTAATGGTGCATGGACCTATTCATGGCAAGGTGAAAAAGTAGAGGAATTCGCTGCAAAATACAACACCATTTTAAAAGCCATTCAACGCAAGGCCGGACCGCAAAATATAAGCTATATCCCAGGAGTAAGCTATAAAATGGATGGAAAGTACTATGAAGAATATGTAGACAAGATGGATGAAGCTGTAAATGCAGCCAAAAATGCAGACGTCATTGTACTTTGTTTAGGAGAAAACACCTATACAGAAACTCCAGGTAATTTAAATGATCTGTATATCTCAGATCTTCAAACAGAACTGGCGCAGAAACTAGCTGCAACCGGCAAAAAGATCATTCTTGTCCTGAATGAAGGAAGACCCCGCGTGATCAGTAAATTTGAAAACAAAATGGCTGCTGTGTTGCAAACCTACCAACCTGGTAACTTTGGTGGAGATGCCCTTGCAGATATTTTATACGGTGATGTAAATCCTTCAGGAAGACTACCTTATACCTACCCGCAGTACCCTAATGCCTTATTTACCTATTACCACAAGCCATCTGAATCCCGTTCTACGACAGAAGGTGTATATAACTATGATGCAGATTACAATCCTCAATATGTTTTTGGACAGGGTTTAAGCTATACCACTTTTACTTACAGCGATATTAAACTTAGCAGCAACACGCTTAAAGCTGGTGAAAAATTAACGGTTTCTGTAGACCTTACCAATAGCGGTAAAGTAAATGGAAAAGAAAGCGTACTCCTATACACTTCACAACTGGTGTCCAGTCCAATTAGCCCGGATGCTAAACGTTTAAGAGCCTTTGATAAAATTGATCTGAAGCCTGGAGAAACCAAGACGGTAACTTTCCTCATCAGCCCGGAAGATCTTGCTGTAGTGATGCCTGATCTCAAAAAAGTAACCGAGCCTGGGGAGTTCACTATCCAGATCGCAGATAAGAAGATTAATTTTAACTATAGCCTTTAAGCCCAATGATGAAACCGATTTACAGTCTTTGCCTGCTTGCCGCAGTGACCTTAGGAGCCTGCTCTGCCAGGAAAGACCTACAACCCAATAATTCCGGAAAGGCGGAGCTTTGGTTAACAACGCCTGATCAGTCTTCTCTGCTGGCGAAACAAAATACCCAGTTGAATTTTGGAGAATTCAGCAACAGTAACCCTAGCATTGAGGTCAATGAACAACAAACCTATCAAAGTATTGATGGCTTTGGTTTCACCTTAACTGGTGGAAGCGCCACATTGATCAATGGTCTTCCTGCAAAGGAAAAGGAGGCCCTGCTTGAGGAACTTTTTTCCAGCAAAGGAAATGGCATTGGCATCAGTTACCTTCGCATCAGCATAGGCGCATCGGACTTGAGCGCAGATACATTTACTTATAACGATCTTCCCGCTGGAGAGACTGATGTAAACCTCGAAAAATTCTCCTTATCCAGAGAAATGAAAGACTTGGTACCAGTGCTTAAGCGCATTGTAGCCATCAATCCTTCTATTAAAATCTTGGGCTCTCCATGGACGGCACCAACCTGGATGAAAGACAACAACAGTTTTAAAGGAGGCAGTTTAAAACCTGAGTATTATGAATCTTACGCTAAGTATTTTGTAAAATACATTCTGGCCATGAAAGCACAGGGAATTGTTATTGATGCGGTGACCATTCAAAATGAACCTTTACATCCTGGAAATGTACCCAGCATGTATATGGAAGCTCCAGATCAAGCCAAGTTCATTAAAACAGCCCTTGGACCGGTATTTAAAAAGAACGGAATCAAAACCAAGATCATTGTTTATGATCATAATGCCGACAGACCAGACTATCCCATTACGATCCTGAATGATCCGGAAGCCCGTCAATATGTAGATGGTTCTGCTTTTCATTTGTATGGTGGTAAAATTGATGCCCTGACTGAAGTTCATAATGCCCACCCGGATAAAAACTTATATTTTACAGAGCAGTGGGTTGGTGGACCGGGTAATTTCCCTGAAGACCTGAAATGGCATGTTTCTACCTTGATCATTGGAGCCACAAGGAACTGGGCCAGAAATGTATTAGAGTGGAACCTCGCTGCAGATCCTTCTTATGGTCCTCATACCGTAGGTGGCTGTGTAACCTGCCTTGGTGCTTTAACCATACATTCGGCTGTTAACAGAAATGTGGCTTACTATATTATTGGCCATGCTTCTAAATTTGTTGCTCCGGGATCAATAAGAATTGGATCCAATTCAATAAGTGGACTGGAGAACGTCGCCTTTAAGACACCTGAAGGCAAAAAAGTGCTCATCGTAGCCAATACAACTGACCATACTCAAAATTTCAATATAAAAGATGCAGGCAAAACCCTGGAGGCTAATTTACCGGCCGGGGCTGCGGCTACCTTTGTATGGTAATACGTTTTGTTAATTGTTTAGAAAGCCCCGCCCAAAGCGGGGTTTTCTGTTTAATTTCAACTTTGCTCAACTATTTTGTACCTTAACTGTTGTATACCTTATTGAAGAACCAAGAGATGAAACATTACCTTCTTTCGCTTTTCGCACTTACAGGCGTGCTGAGTTCCTGTCAGAACACAACTGTAACCAACCCAAAAGCCGACAGCATAGTGCATGCGGAAAGTGAGCACATCACCCTTCCCGGACAAGAATGCTATTCCTATATTAAGGATAAGGACACCATTGCACTTTCCCTACATACAACTTCGGGCAAGATTACCGGAGATTTAACTTATAGTTTGTATGAAAAAGACAGGAATTATGGAACGATATCCGGTGTGATGAAAGGCGACACCATTTTAATCGATTACACCTTTGATTCCGAAGGCATGCATTCAGCAAGACAAGTTGCCTTTCTCAAAAAGGAAAATCAGTTAATAGAAGGCTTCGGCGACGTGGAAGATAAGAATGGAGAGATGGTATTTAAAGATCCGAAAAACCTCCAGTTCAGCAATGCCATTGTACTGACCAAAACAGATTGCAATTAAAAATCTTCAAAGCGCTCCCAAAAACCATCTACAGGCAATTTGGCGAATATATTAATAGGCTCCTTTTTTACAGGATGTATAAACTGTAAACGGCGTGCATGCAAGCAAATGCTGCCCTTTCTGCTCCCCCTTGGATAACCGTATTTATTGTCTCCAACAATAGGGCAGCCTAAGGTAGAGAGTTGTACCCGGATTTGATGAGAACGACCAGTTAATGGGTCGACCTCAATCAGATAATAGCCACCAAGCTCGCCAATCAGCCTGTAACTCAACTCAGAGCGCTGACTTCCTGGCACTTCTTTATTATGTGGGGTAACCACGTTTTTTTGAGGGTTCTTGATCAGCCAATGCACTAATGTACCGGAAGGTTGTGCAGGCTTATTTCTTACCACTGCCCAATAGGTCTTCTTAACCTCTCTATTTTTAAAAAGCGCATTCATACGCTCCAGTGCCTTACTGGTTTTGGCAAACAGAATTACTCCGCTAACAGGGCGATCCAGGCGGTGCACCACCCCCAGAAAAGCACTGTTGGGTTTATTGTATTTTTTAGCAAGATATTTTTTAACCATTTCTTCCAATGGCTCATCTCCTGTCTCGTCAATCTGAACAATATCACCGGCGCGTTTATATACAGCTATGAGGTGGTTGTCTTCGTAAAGTATGTCTTTATCAGTTACAGGCATTTCTTAATACTGTTCTTTTTCATTAGGAAAATCATTGCCCTTAACATCTTTGATATAAGATTCTGCAGCATTTTTAATTCCACTATATAAATCCAGGTACTGACGCAGGAAACGAGGTTTAAAGCCTTTGGTAAGACCAATCATGTCATTAACTACCAGCACTTGTCCATCACAGTCCGGGCCTGCACCAATTCCTATAGTTGGAATATGTAAACTTTCAGATACTTCCTTTCCCAATTTTGCGGGTATTTTTTCCAGAACTACTGAAAAACATCCTGCTTGTTCCAGAATTTTTGCATCGCTCTTTAATTTTTCTGCTTCCAGTTCATCTTTGGCTCTTACTGTATAGGTTCCAAATTTATAAATAGATTGCGGAGTAAGCCCCAGGTGCCCCATCACTGGTATACCTGCGGTAATAATACGTTCTACCGATTCCGCAATCTCGGCTCCGCCTTCCAGCTTTACGCCATGTGCTCCGGATTCTTTCATAATTCTGATGGCCGAATTCAGGGCTTCTTTTGAATTCCCCTGGTAAGATCCGAAAGGCAGATCTACAACAACGAATGCCCGTCCTGCTCCTCTAACCACACTTTGAGCATGGTAAATCATTTGATCCAACGTAATTGGAAGGGTTGTTTCATGCCCTGCCATAACATTAGATGCAGAATCTCCAACGAGTAATACATCCAGCCCTGCGTCTCCAAGGATTGTAGCCATGGAATAGTCATAAGCGGTTAACATGGCTATTTTCTCACCACGTTGTTTCATTTCTTGCAGAATATGTGTAGTAATGCGTTTTACTTCTTTATTTACTGACATGCCTATTAGGTTTAGATTGACAAAATTAGGTTTTACAATCGAAATAAAAGGTAAAAATATAAGATATAAGCTTATTGAAAAATCAATATACTCTTCGGAGACTACGCTTTCCACGCATAGCTGCGCGAACTGCTTCGAAAGCTAAGGTCTCCTCTGAGTAATATTGATTTTTTTCGAAGTGTTTATATTTTACTTGTTCTCAAGAGCTCGCAAGCTCGGTTTTCCAGGTGCTTAGCTGGGAGGAGAATCCAGGCATCAAGCAGGGCAGGTTAAATCTATTGTATGCTAATTTCAATATAAGAGGATCTCCACAAGATAAGGGCTTGTCCACACCTTATACACACCTCCGTCACAATTAATACACAAACAGGTACCTTTTTGTGAAGAAAGTGTGTCTGATGTGTGTATGATGTGAGGCTCAGCCTCTAGCCTGTCGTATTCCAGTCTCCTCCCGTGCATCATTTTTACCTGGTCCTACGCCCTGCCCGGTCACCTCCCTCCTCTGCAATTTGCTACGGAAAATTCTCGTACGCTGCGGAAAGACCTCAGAGATCTGCGGGCTTTTTCTGCCCGCCTGATATCGTTAGTCTTGAAGCAGCTGTACAGAATTTTCCTCTAAATTCCCTTATTCTATCCCCTATTAAAATTACTGTTAAAAAAATA
>NZ_QAIL01000551.1:0-23375 GCF_003061025.1 Pedobacter sp. HMWF019
TAGTGATACAGATAAACAGTTTCTGGGCTATAAAACCCCCAGGTTTATATTTGCGATCCGGAACGAATTTAATATTTTTAAGAACTTCGATTTCTCTTTTCAGCTGTTGTCTAACTGGGGGCAAAAAAAAGAGTATAATTCTGCAAAGAACCAGCCTGGTAGTGTAGGATTTGCCCGCCAGAACTCCTATGTATTGCCTTACTGGACACCTGATAATCCGATTAATGACTACGCAAGGCTAAGTTCAGGGACTAGTGGTACCAGTTTTAGTGTTTTTAGAGATAACTCTTTTATCCGTTTAAATACGGTTGCGCTGGCCTATACACTTCCACAAAATTTAATCAACAAACTGCATGTTAAAAATGCAAAGATTTATGCGAATGTAAATAATGCAGCAGTATATTCAAGAAACTGGAATTATTGGGATCCTGAAAACAATGGTCCAACACCAAGATATTACACTTTAGGCCTAAATGTTTCTCTATAATAAGATCTTTAAAATGAAAACAATTAATAAGAAATTACTCATATTATGCACTGCGGCATTACTGATTGCAGACAGTGGATGTAAAAAAAGTTTTCTGGATTCTGATCAGTTGTCCAGCTACTCACCCGCAAATCTTGATAATCCGACAGCCATGAAGGCTGCGCTTAATGGAATTGCTTTAGTGCTTCGAAAAGAATATTTTGGAGATTCAGCACCCATGCTAACAGAGTCCATCTTTTCAGATGTTGCTGTTGAAGGTACTACCGATAAAAGTACACCTGCCCAGGATCTTGTTACCCGGATTACTCCAGATGCGAACCTCAACAGTGATGACTTTAATAAAGTAGGCTGGTACTGGGACAATTCCTTCATTGCCATTCGCCAGGCAAACAGTGTGATCAGCAATATTGATAAACCAAAATACAGCTCGGACGCTGAAAAGAATGCAATTCTGGGTTCGGCTTATTTCTTTCGCGCTTATTATTATTACCGCCTGGTCCATCAGTTTGGCGATGTACCCCTGCAGTTAAAGGATTTGGATGCACCACGAACAGATTTCTATTCTACTAAAAGAGAGGTTATTCTGGCTAAGATGAAAACAGACCTGGAATTTGCACAGACCTGGGTGACGGATAACGTAAATAAGGGAGAGGTCACCAAAGGCGCTGTGAGTCATCTGCTTACCAAAGTAGACCTTGCCCTGGGAAAATTTGATGAGGCTATCACGGCGGCGACCAGCGTGATTAACGGAAGTAAATACGGTTTGATGACTGCACGTTTTGGAAGTACAGCTTCTGATGCAACTAAAAATGTAGTTTGGGACTTGCACCGAATGGATAATAAAGCCATATCCTCAAACCGGGAAGCATTATTTCTGGTAATTGACAGAGAAGCATTTCAAGGATTTACGCCTAATGGATCACAACTGATGCGCAATACAGTGCCAGCCTGGCATTTTGCAAATCTGAAAACACCATACGGAGGAACAGCCATAACAGACGCTGTAACTGCCGAGATTCCATTGACCAGAATGTACGGACGCGGTATTGGTCGATATCGCGGAACGCCTTATAGCACCCAATATATCTGGACAGATCATACAGATTACAGGCATGCTAAAGGAATGTGGATGGATATGACGGATTTGGTTTACAACAATCCTGCATTAAAAACTTCTAAAATAGAAGCAGAAAGGAATTTATATGGGAAACCACTGGTTCAGTATGATGCGAGTAATATCAAACAAATGTTTACCAATGGATCTTTAGATACGATCAGACACTGGTTTGGATGGCCTCATTATAAAGTATTCATTAACTCTACGAATGCTCTGGCTAATGACCCTTACTGGACACCTCCTCGTGGTACAAATACAGACTGGTATGTATTCAGACTTGCAGAAACCTATTTGTTAAGGGCAGAAGCTTACTACTGGAAAGGAAATCTGGAACTTGCTATGAGCGATATTAATGCTGTCAGGTCACGTGCCAATGCACAATTGTATACCGATGCCAGCAAAATTAATATTGGTACCATATTAGATGAAAGGGCCAGGGAATTGTATTGGGAAGAACCAAGAAAAACAGAATTAACCCGTATTGCCTATATTTTTGCCCTAACAGGAAAATCTGCCTATAATGGGAAGAGTTACACCATGGCAGCCTTTTCCGATAATAACTTCTTTTACGATCGGATCATAGAAAAGAACGATTTTTATAAAAATCAGGTTCCAACCTTACAAGGCGTAAAATATCGTATCGCACCGTATCATGTGCTGTGGCCAATACCTGCCAGTGCCCAAAGATTTAATACGGGAGGTCATATCAATCAAAATAAAGGTTACAGTGGATATGAATCCAATGTGCCTGCTCTCGATAAAATAGAATAACACTGCAAAAACGTCCGGGCGATGAACAGCCTGGACGTTTTATTTTGGTCGTCGTCTGATGAGGTCCAACAACCGAGGAAATACACTTACAAATGAAAAGATACAATTGGTTACTAGGTTTTTTATGCTTGCAGGTATTTAATGTCCAGGCACAGGAGCAGTTCATCAGTAAAAGAGTAGATTCTCTCTTAAAATTGATGACTTTAAAAGAAAAGATTGGACAACTCAATCAATACTCCGGACGTGAAGTCACAGGTCCGGCGAATGATAGAAAGGCCTATTTACTTAAAGATATACAAAATGGTATGGTGGGGTCCATGCTGAATGTAAAAGGGGTAAAGGATACCCGGGAAATACAGGCTGAAGCCTTGAAATCCCGTTTGAAAATTCCATTGCTTTTTAGCTTGGATGTAGTTCATGGCTATAAAACCGTTTTTCCGGTGCCATTATCCGAAGCGGCATCCTGGGATATGGAAGCTATAAAACAATCTGCCCATATTGCAGCCAAAGAAGCTGCTGCTTCGGGGATACACTGGACCTTTGCACCTATGGTTGATATAGCCAGAGACCCCAGGTGGGGCAGGGTGATGGAGGGCGCAGGCGAAGATCCTTTTCTAGGCTCGGCAATTGCCAGAGCCAGGGTAAAGGGATTTCAGGGTGAGCAATTGGGCGCTACAGATGCCGTTATGGCCTGTGTAAAACACTTTGCAGCTTATGGTGCGGCAATTGCCGGCAGAGATTATAATCCTGTAGATATGAGTGAACAGCAGCTTAGAGAAATTTACTTGCCGCCTTTTAAAGCAGCAGCAGAGGCTGGAGCTGCTACATTTATGAATGCTTTTAATACCCTAAATGGCGTTCCTGCCACCGCAAGCACATTTTTACAGCGCGACATTTTAAAGAAAGAATGGAATTATAAAGGCTTTGTTGTGAGCGATTGGGGTTCGATCAGAGAAATGATACCCTGGGGTTTTGCTGCAAATTTAAGTGAAGCCGCTGCTTATGCCATAACTGCCGGAAGTGATATGGATATGGAAAGTGAAGCCTATAAAAATGAATTAGAAAAACTGATTCAGACCGGAAAGATATCTGTAGATCTTCTAGATGATGCAGTGAAAAGAATTCTGTATAAGAAATTTGAATTGGGGCTTTTTGAAAATCCTTATAAATTTTCAGATTTCAAAAGGGAAGACATCGTGATGAAAGATAAAACCCATGCAGCAGCAGCCCGTTCCATGGCGGATAAATCCATCGTATTACTGAAAAATGAACATCAAATACTACCTCTGCAAACCGATGTGAAAAAAATAGCCCTTATTGGGCCTCTTGTCAGAGCTAAAGCTGATCTGGCCAGTACCTGGACAGTATACGCTGATACCACACAAATGACCAGCGTAGAGGAGGGGCTAAAACAGCGTTTCGGGACAATGAAATTCAATTACGCTGAAGGCTGCAAAATCAATACTTCAGATACTTCTAAATTTAATGAGGCCATTCAGACTGCGCAAAATGCAGATCTGGTTGTGATGGTACTGGGCGAAGCAGGAAATATGACCGGCGAGGCAAAATCCAGGGCTAATATCGAATTGCCAGGCGTTCAGGAAGCTTTGTTCCAAAAGATCAAAAAAACGGGTAAAAAAGTCATTGTGGTGGTTATGGGCGGAAGACCATTGATTTTTAATACGATTGCCGACCAGGCAGATGCTATTGTATATACTTTCTGGTTGGGCGGAGAAGCCGGTCATGCCATTGCAGATGTACTTTCGGCTGACTACAATCCATCAGGTAAACTACCGATGACCTTTCCCAGGTCTGTTGGCCAAGTTCCTTTATTCTATAATTATGCCAATACCGGCAGGCCTGTTGCCAAATCAGGAGACATCCATTATCGTTCCGCCTATATAGATTCACCAAACACGCCACGTTATGCTTTTGGTTTTGGTATGAGTTATACAGATTTCAGTTACACCGATTTAAGAAAAGATAAGGAAATCATGAAAGGTGGCGAAAATTTAAATGTTAGCTTTACCTTAACCAATACGGGTAAAAGAAAAGGAGAAGAAGTCGTACAGCTGTATCTTCAGGATAAAGTAGCTTCTGTAGTAAGACCTGTTAAAGAACTCAAAGGCTTTGATAAGGTTGAGCTGGAGCCAGGCGAAAGTAAAACAATTAAATTTGTTATTACACCAGAAATGCTGGCTTTTTACAAAAGTGAAAGAGGCTGGATCACAGAACCAGGTTCTTTTAAATTGATGGTTGGAGGTGCCTCCGATCAGATGCGGCTCGAGAGTGATTTTAAATTAGAATAAAGGTAAATATGAGTTATTTTAAGCAGTTCCTGTTTTTTTTATGTTTTTTGTTTGCCGGGGCAGCATTTTCCCAGGAAAAGAATCTAGTTACCGGCAGAACCCGGATTGGCTTTAACGAACACTGGTCCTTTAGTAAAGACGAGAAAACCTGGGAAAATATTAAGCTTCCGCATACCTGGAATGCAAAGGATGTTATGGATGATGAGCCTGGTTATTATAGAGGATTTGGCTGGTATAAAAAGGAACTCAGTACAAAGCCCTATAGGAAAGGGAAAGAAATATTTCTTTGTTTTGAAGGCGCAAATCAGGAAACCGAAGTCTATGTGAACGGCACCCTTGCAGCTAAACACGCAGGTGGTTATACCGGTTTTAATGTTCCATTGCATCAATTATTGAAGTTTGACGGTGATTTTAAAAATGAAATTGTAATAAAGGTCACCAATCGTTTTAATGAAGATATTGCTCCATTAACGGCAGATTTCACATTTTTTGGTGGTATCTACCGCAAGGTTGATCTGCTGATTACCGAGCCCATACACTTTTCTCTGGCAGATCATGGTGCTGCGGGAGTCTATATCAATACACCTCTTGTATCCGATGAAAAGGGAAAAGTTCAGGTGAAAAGCCTTTTGGAAAATGCTTCCTTAAAAAGTAAAAGCATAAAGCTGATCACCACGGTATACGATCAGCAGGGAAAGGCTATTTCTTCAAAAAGTTCCCGGGCTGATCTACCTTCCGGAGGAAAAATCACAATGGTGCAAGATCTTCCGGAGGTAAAACAGCCTCATTTATGGTCTCCTGAACATCCTTATCTCTACAGGGTTGTGAGTCAAATTCTGGATGCAAAAGATCGTACGGAGCTCGACCTGATCTCCAATTCACTCGGTTTCCGGTGGTTTAAATTTGATGCAGAAAAAGGCTTTTTTCTCAATGGAAAGCCGCTCAAATTGGTGGGCGCAAGTCGCCACCAGGATTATGAAGGATTAGGTAATGCCGTTCCCGAATCCCTTCAAATCCGAGATGTAGAATTGATCAAACAAATGGGCGGCAATTTTCTACGGGTTGCGCATTATCCGCAGGACCCGGTGATCCTGCAAGCCTGTGACCGTTTAGGTATCCTGGCATCTGTGGAAATTCCAGTGGTAAACGCCATTACGGAGAGCCCGGCCTTTACAAAAAATTGTAAAAATATGCTGCTGGAGATGATCCGCCAGAATTTCAATCATCCAAGTGTTGTGGTTTGGGCTTATATGAATGAAGTCTTACTGAGACCGAAATTTTCTGGAGATAAAGACCGTCAGCATCTGTATTTTGAGCATATCAGAGAACTGGCCCAGTCACTGGAGGATCTGACCAGAAAAGAAGATCCCTTACGCTATACCATGATGGCCTTTCACGGAGACTTTGACCGGTACACCAAAGTAGGCTTAACTAAGATACCGATGATTGTAGGCTGGAACCTTTATCAGGGTTGGTATGGAGGTGAACTTAAAGGTTTTGGCCAATTTCTGGACAAACATAGAAAAGAACTTCCGGATAAACCTGTGATGGTCACCGAATTTGGTGCCGATGCAGATCCAAGGATCCGTTCTTTTGTTCCTGTACGATTTGATAAGAGTGTAGAATATGCATTGAAATTTAGCCAGGTCTATCTCAACGACATCTTAAGCCGTTCATTTGTAAGTGGTGCCATGGTCTGGAATCTGGCCGACTTTAATTCTGAAACCAGGGAGGAAACCATGCCTCATATCAACAATAAAGGATTACTCACTTTAGGCCGTGAACCAAAAGATACTTACTATTTGTATCAGGCTTATTTGCTAAAACAACCCTTTCTTAAAATCGCATCAGGAAACTGGACGGAAAGAACCGGAATGGCTGATTCTACCAATGGTATGGTTTCTACCCAACAGATACAGGTGGCAACCAATTTTTCCTCAGCAGAACTCTTTTTGAACGGAAAAAGCCTTGGTATCCAATTCAGTAAAGATCACCTCTGCACCTGGCCTGTGCCCTTTCAGGCCGGATGGAACCAGGTTCGGGCGGTAAATCCGGAGCAACCGGGAATTGAAGATGTCGAAGAAATCAGGTTGAACTTATTACCTTATCTTATAACCGGAAGTTCTGATTTTGCTGCTCTCCACGTGCTGCTCGGTGCAGAACGCTATTTCATAGATGAACAGGAGCATACCCTCTGGATACCTGATCAGGCCTATCGAAAAGGCTCATGGGGGTATATAGGCGGGGCGCCATTTAAAGGAACAAATAACCGAATCTCTTATGGATCTGATAAAAACATTCTCGGTACAGATCGTGATCCCATTTACCAGACGCAACAGGTAGGCCTTAGTGCTTATAAAATGGATGTACCAGACGGAACCTATGAGCTGACCCTTTTCTTTTCCGAACTGATGGGAGGGCCTGATAAGGAAGCGCTGGCTTATAATTTAGACAATAACCATCAGAAGGAAATCCAGGAACAGCGCATTTTTAACGTTAATGTGAACGGAAAATCTTTTTTGAATAATCTGAACCTGGGCGAGGATTACGGCTATGCAACAGCTGTTCAGAAAAGCCTGAAGATCAATGTGGTCAATGGCACAGGGATTTTGCTTGACTTTGTTCCTCAAAAAGGGAAGCCAGTTCTCAATGCACTTTCCTTAAGAAGAATCAATTAAATAAATTACGTTAACCTGAAAAAGATGTTAAAGAATGTGATCGCCAAAACTTTTGTCCTGTTCATCTGTACCGGATTCAGTTCCGTTGTTAACGGACAGTCCATTTCCATAGAACAACAAGCAGAACAAATACTGCGGAAACAAGTATTAAAGGAAGCTGAAGCTGCTATGGCACTGGAACCAATTACCGTCACTGCAGTTTCATCGCCCAGAAGTGCAGGAGGGAAGCATGACTTTTTTTCGGAAGCCGATTACTTCTGGCCAAATCCGAAGGATCCGGACGGCCCCTATAAAGAGCGGGATGGCGTCACCAACCCAGATAATTTCACGGAACACCGCAAAGCAATGATTCGTTTTAGTGAATTGATCGGGGCACTCGCCTCGGCCTATAAAATTACTGGCGATGACAAATATGTACAGAAGGCCATAAGACATCTTAAAGCCTGGTTTATGGATGCTGAAACCCTCATGAATCCCAATCTACTGTATGCCCAGGCGGTAAAAGGCAGACAGACAGGTCGTAATTATGGAATTATTGATACGATTCATCTGATGGAGGTTGCCCAGGGTATACAGGTGATGGAAAAATCGCCTTTGTTTGGAAAAAAAGAAGCCAAAAGAATTAAAGAATGGTTTGCCCGATACATCCTATGGATGAATACCAGTAAACCTGGACTCCAGGAAAAAAACATTAAAAATAACCACTCTACCTGCTGGGCTATGCAGGTGGCCTCCTTTGCCAACCTTTGCGGAGACAAATCAATGATGGATTCACTGCGGTTAAGATATAAAACCGTCTTGCTCCCAAATCAAATGGCTACCGATGGAAGCTTTCCGCTGGAGCTTGCCCGTACAAAACCTTATGGGTATTCTATCTTCAATTTAGACGCCATGGTAATGCTTTGTCAAATCCTTTCTACACCAGAAGATGACCTTTGGAATTTTCAGACCAATGATGGTAAAAGTATAAAGAAGGGGATACAATATTTGTACCCATTTATCGCCGATAAAGGTAAATGGACACGATCTCCAGATGTCATGTATTGGGAAAACTGGCCAGTAGCACAACCTTTCTTGTTATTTGGCGCAAATAGATTCAGTCAAAACAACTGGTTCCAGACCTGGGCACAACTGGACCATGATCCAACAGTAGAAGAGGTGATCAGGAATTTGCCGGTCCGTCACCCTTTAATATGGTTTTAACAATAACAACACACAATTATGAATAAAAAATGGATAGCTACATTCGCTTTAAGCCTTGTATTTGGCTCCCTAAATGCGCAAAAAATAAATATCGCTCAAGCTTTCAAACACGCGGAGGCGCAAACACGAGTCTTGTTAACAGAGATACAGAAAGATACCCTTGCTGCTAAAAAGAATCAGGTTTCTCCAAGAACGATAGAGCATGGTAAACTGGTAATGGTGGTTTCCCGAGACTGGACAAGTGGTTTCTTCCCGGGAGAACTTTGGTTTTTTTACCAGTACAGTAAAGACCCTAAATGGATGGAGCTGGCACGGACATATACCGAAAAAGTACGAAAGGAACAGTTCAATACCGGAACACATGATCTGGGCTTTATGATGTACTGCAGTTTTGGAAATGGTTATCGCCTCACTGGCGACACGGCTTACCGTTCTGTACTTATTCAATCTGCAAAATCCCTGATAAAGAGATTCAACCCTGTAGCAGGAGTAATCAAGTCCTGGGACCACAATACGGATAAATGGAAATATCCGGTCATCATTGACAACATGATGAACCTGGAACTGCTTTTCGAAACCACCAGGTTAACAGGAGATTCTTCTTTTTATAAAATAGCGGTAAGGCATGCCAATACCACTATGAAAAATCACTTCAGACGGGATTACAGTTCCTGGCATGTGGTAGACTATGATACTGAAACAGGAAATGTTCGCCAAAAAGTGACCGCTCAAGGCTATAATGATACATCTGCCTGGGCCAGAGGACAAGCCTGGGCCTTATATGGCTATACGATGTGCTACCGGGAAACAGGAGACAAGGCCTATTTGAAACAAGCCAATGGAATTGCAGGGTTTATCCTTAAAAATCCGGTGACACCAAAAGACGGCATTCCCTACTGGGACTACAATGATCCAAAGATCCCTAATGTTTCCCGTGATGCTTCTGCTGCCGCTATAACTGCTTCAGCCTTGTATGAACTGGACAAATACAGTAAAGGACAGGGGTACAGGAAAGCCGCAGATAAAATCCTTTTCAGTTTAAATCAGAATTATACCAGTAAACCTGGTGATAACAGGGGTTTTATACTGGAGCACAGTACAGGTCACCGGCCAGCGAATTCCGAAGTAGATGTGCCAATAAATTATGCCGATTACTATTATCTTGAAGCTTTGTTGAGAAGTGAAAAATAAAAATCAGGCCCCTGTATGCCCAAGGCTTAACTCAGGGGCCTGATTTGTAATTGTACTCCTGCCTCTGACAGGACTTTTTTCGTATCTATCATCGCTGTTGAACGCATAGATCCGGCCACGCCCAGATCTGCAACCCAAAATAAAATCCTGATGCTAATGGCATACTCACCAAAATCCTGAACAATAATTACAGGAGCAGGTGTCTGAAGAATATTTTCATTCAATTTGAGTTTTTCTGCAATGAGGTTTTTAGCCCAGTCCAGATCGGTATCGTAAGGAACCCCAATCATAAACTCCACTCTTTTGCTGCGGTCCTGCATGGTCCAGTTGATGAGGTGTTGAGAAAGGAGATCTCCATTAGGAACAATGATATCTGCGCCTTCTGCGTTGTGAATTTTGCTGGACCGTACCCCAATTTCTTTAACCGTACCTGATTTATTGCCAATTTCAATCTGATCACCAATCTGTATGGGACGTTCAAAAGCAAGTATAACCCCCGAAACCAGGTTGTTTACAATGTTTTGCAAACCAAAACCGATACCTACCCCCAGCGCTCCAAGCATAATGGATAATCTGTCGATAGGAATACCTGCGGCGGCTACGGCAATTAAGAAACCAATTGTCCAGATGGCAAGACGAACGAGCAGCATCATAGAATTCAGACTATTCCGTTTGCCTCCGGCCGTCGCTTTTTCATGACCAAAAAAGAAGCTGATGAAGCTTGAGATTAAGGAAGACACCCAGATGATGCAGAAAAATATAGCAATGCTGGCAAAGGTAAACTGATAACTGCCAATACTTCTTTGTGTATAAAAGAAAGACGATGACAATCTAATCAGCACATCATAAAGGGTTAAATTGCGTATAAATCCAATGGTCCATATAATAGAGGCAATGATCCATAAATTCCGTTGAAAACGATGCTGAAGTTCTTTATAATTGATAAAATCAGAAAATCTACTGTCATGATAAGCTTCTGTTTGCAGGTAAATGGCCTCCAGTACCATCGTGCAGAAAACTTTAAGCGAAACCCCAAGCATTAGGCATTGAATGGCACTTACTCCAAATATTTTAGCAAGTGTTAGGCGCCCTGTAAGGTTAAACAGAACGGATAAGGTAACCTGTGCCAATGTAAAAATAAGGAGCGCCTTTGTGGCAGGAGACTCTTCTATCTTTAGAAAAAAAGCGTTATTGGAACGGATCATTTTAATACAAATGACCATCAGCAGTACGCCCGCCAGGAATAAACCCCAGCGTTCGCCAAATGCAGCATCCAGTAAAATGTCGTCAATGGCGTAGAAAACCCAAAGGCAAATAAGACCGATCCATAAAGGTTTTGAGCCTTTATTTAAAAAAGGCCAGATCAGAATACATACGCATGCCAGGCGGATGGCTTCAAGCGCGTGTAGCAAGGACATGGTTGGGTTTCCAAAAAGAAGAGGGGCATACGTAAATAGAGCCATAACAGACCCTATTAAAAAACTTACTTCTAAAAAGTTGATCTGTTGAAATACACTTTTGGCATCTTCCTGCTTTTTTATCCTTCTTTTGTTGGACAACAACCAAGCGGTGGTTAGAATAAAAATTAACAGGGAGAGTGTCACGATGTGCATTTTTCCCGCAAGATAGATGCTGATTATTTTCACGGAACGCTGAAATCCACTGGCAATAACCTCTGCAAAACTTTGCTGGTACTGGCTGGCCTTTGCACCAAACAGAGGCGACTCCTCCCGGGAAAACATATTGATCTTTTTAGAAATCGACAGATAGTTCATATCTGAAGAAAGATCATTCAGCTGCAGGAGGTTAACGGATAAGCGATTTCTCAACAGGTTTACCTTCGACAACATCCTTCGTTGTAAAGTATCCAGTGACCGGCCTTCTGATAGGAGGTCACCCAACTGCTCGTTTAATACCGAATCGGGTATAATGACGTTCAGATCCGGGTCAATTAATATTTTTTTAACTTCAATATTGCTTTTGGTCAGCTGTTCGTTATAATCAGTTAGTATGGTCTTGTAAGCTGTGAGGTTATCTGACTGTTCTTTTAAAAGAATGACCGCACTGTTTAAGCTGCGAAGGTTCATTTTTCCACCCTGTACCTCAAACTTAGTCTTGAATGCTTTTATCTTTTTTTCTATATCCGGTAGCGTGCTTTCTATTGCACTGAAATCGAAGCCCTTTTTGAGTTGAAAATTGTTTTTGTCTACTGTAAATGTATAGGTTTCTACCTTGTTGACCAATAAGGGGATTTCTGTCTCTGTAACCACATGTTTTCGTTTCTTTTGGGCAAAAGACGCATGGAAAGTGCCTAGTAAACAAAGGGACAGCAAAGCTGTCCTGAGGTATATTTTACAAAGAGTCTTTAAAGACATGGTATGAAATAAATTAGATAGAATAACAGAAGCCGATAAGCAGTATTTGTGCCAAATTTTAAATGCGGTCATTTAAAAGAATATTTTAGCTAAAATATGCATATGCATTGATGCTTTTTCACTCTATTTTTTATTAAAAGAAAATCTTCTGGAAATACTAAATCCCCATCGGTACTGTCCTTTTAACCAGGAGCTTGTGGTTTGCGGGATAAACTGCATTTCCTCAATTGCTGCAGCATTTGTGAAATTAAGGTGGAAAATATGGCCACCCGTTTCCATTTCAAGACCAATACCAAGCGGGTTGTAGAATTTAGTTCCGTTAATCCCCTGCAGATAGGCTTTATCCGCGCTGTTTCTAAAGGGAATAAAATAGTCAATCACCACGGCCATTCTTTTACTAATCTTTGCACGTGCGCCCGCACCAAGTGCAAACAGATCATTTTGGTCTCTGAAAGCCGTTAGGTTGCGGTGTATATAGCTAGGGGTTAGTGTAAAAGAAATCCCATCTGTAAATTTCCTGGCAATGATGATCTGACTAACGTAATTCATTCTGTCTTTGAAACTGTGGTAAGCAGCAGCAGAAGCCGGATCTTCACTTGCACTTACTGCTGCTATGGTGTTACTGCCAAATAAGGTGATCGCAATTGGAATATAATCATCTGTTGTTTGCTCCAGTAGCCGGTATTTTATACTTCCTTCGTATAGCTGCTGCACATTGGTTGCACCTTTTGCCCGGGCGAGACCAATACTCAGGCGATCGCTTATTCCATATTCAAAGCCAATTCGGATGTCTGTCGAATTGTCCAGCCCGAAGAATTGTTTAATACCACCCTGGCTACCGGCAATATCTCCAAAACGATGGTCTACTTTAAATTCCAGTTCATTTTTATAAATGGTCTCATTCGTATGTCCATTGATCAGTTTGGTCGATTTAAAGGTTGCGCTGACTTTCTGATGTCCGGGAGATGGGGCTGCCGATAAAGCTTTTTCCAGGTCATCCTGACCGAAGCTTGATAATGTCATTGTTGCAAACAAAGAAAGCAACAGGATTCTTAGATATAAAGGGGTTAATCTCATATGGTTTTAGGTTGATAAACAGCCGATACACGTACTTCTACTGATTCAGCTATATTTTTAAATACAATGGAAGGAACTTTGATTTTGTAGTCTGCGATTTTTATCCGGAACACAGATTTAGCAGAAATGATTCCCTTTTCTATAACCAGGTTTAGCTTACTTTGACAGATTTTTGTTACACCGTGAATATTTAATGTTCCTTCTACAGATACGGTATAACTGCCATCTTTGCTAAAATCAACAGGATCAATGATCTTTCCTTTGAATTCTGAAAAAGGATAGGTGGCACTCTCCATGTAGTTTTCATTAAAGTGTTCCTGCATGAGTTTCTTTTTAAACTGAAAGGAGGTATTCATTACTTTAAAAATGATGTTGCCTGTTTTAGAATCGAGTGCGGAATTAGCAGTGCTGCTTTTTCCTTCTATGTCCTCAACGACAGTACTGGAAAAAAAGGAAACAGTGGCATTTTTGCTCAGCAGAATACTTTGTGCCTTTGCCGATAAACCAGCAAAGGAGATGAGCAGGATAAAATAGATGGTTTTCATCGGTCAGATTATTTTAAATTGTTATTGAAGACTATTGTGCCATTCCCTGGTTAAACCAGTTCGTTAAGGACTGCAGTTCTGCGGCCGATAGGCTTCCGCCCAATGGCATTGTTTTGTTAACCAAGACCGCTTGTTTAATACGCTCTGAGTTTGTCACAACAGAGGCATAGCCCGTAAAGTTAAAAATAGCTGCTGCCGAGCGCCCGGGAGCATGGCAGCCGGCACATTTATTTTGGAATAGCGCTTGTGCAAAGTTGCTGTAGGTCAGTACTGCACCGGGATTTTCCGGTGCAGGTACATCTGGTTTAATCTCTGCTGCTTGTTTTTTGGAACAGCTCAATAAAATCATATAGATGATGGCAAGAACAATAGTGATTGCAGAATATTTAGGCATGATGCTGACAAGTTTAATTGGTTAATGAAGCTGTGTTTAGGGTCAAGATCGGCCAGACGCCAGGAACAGGTACACTTACACCTTTGGTATAACCACGCTTTGCATCAGAACCGAAGTAATACAATGGATGACCTTTATAAGTCAGTTGTTTTTTACCAACAGAGGTGATTTGAACAGTCATGTCTTTAGTCAATACCGAAGGGACATTTAAAACTTCTGATTCATAAATTGGCCAGATTCCGTTGTTGCTAAGATCTGCTTTGGTATAGGTGTTCTTATTAAAGGTATCAGGCGCGTAAGCGTATAATGTTCTGCCTGCAGCATCTGTAAAGTATTGAGTTATACCGGTTCCTTCTTTAGCACCGTCAAGATAGTTTTTGCCATCCAGACCAACCAGTTGATAGCTGGCCAGCATAATCGAATAATCAGGCTTGGCTACAAACCAGGTACCACCAGAGCCGTCGCCACCCACATCGCCTTGCTTAGAATCTGCGGCATAATAATATAAAGGCCATCCCTTATAGGTGGTCTGTTTTTTTCCATCGGCCCGGGTAATGGTTTTTATATCTGTGGCTGCAATTCCGGCCGGTGCCGTTTCGTTTCCTGCATAATATACAGGCCAGGCGATCTCGCAACCGCCACTGCAGCCTGAAGTTCCATTTGCATCAATGGAAAAGAAATACAGTGTCCTGCCTTTGCTATCTGTAAGTATGTTTCCAAATTTTGTATCGGTTGTCAGCTGAAGATTGGAATTTGTTGCCGGTGGATTTGTCGCCGGAGGATTACCATAGGGATCAGTTCCGGTAGGTGACATCCCGTCGCCCCCTTTAGAGCATGACGATAAGAAAAGCACAGTGGACAGTCCTAAAAGGACAAATGTTTTTGTTAAGTTCGTTTTCATAATTCTATGTGATTAAATAGTTTATTTAGTACTACATAGATTACGGGCTGGGTTTTATAAAGGTTGCCGGGTTTGTGTAAAATATTAATGCATTGTTTATCAGTGTTTTAAAATAAATTTTTAAATTTATTTTAAAGGCTGGCAACCTTTTGTGTATAAGCCTCGTATTGGCTTAAATGACTCGGGTTAAAAACTTAAAGTATATCATATAGGTGCAGAGAATTATCAACGGTTGTATCAGAAGGGAAAGATCCAGTCAGTATGTGCTCTATAAAGAATTTTACAGTTATTGCATGGCAATATGCAGGCGGTATATCATGAATGATTATGATGCTGCCGACGTATTGAATGATGGCTTTATGAAGGTATTTACACATATCGATAAGTATGATGCCTCTAAACCCTTCAAGTCCTGGATAGGAAAAATTATAACCAATACGGCTATAGATCATTACCGCGCAAATTTGAAATTCTCAGATCACGAAGATGTGAGCGAATATGAGGGCGTTGGTTACGAAGCCGTAGTCTATGATCAGCTTGCTTACAAGGATTTGCTCTTATTGATTCAAGGACTGTCTCCAGCCTATCGAACGGTATTTAATTTATATGCGATAGATGGTTATTCTCATGAGGAAATAGCAGAAATTTTAAAAATATCAGTAGGGACCTCAAAATCCAATTTATTTAAAGCGAGGCAAAAGCTACAGGAAAAGCTCGCTGTCCTAAATCTAAATCAAGAAATGCTCACTAAAAAAATAGATACTGATGGAAGACAATAATAATATAGATCAGTTCTTTAAACGTGGACTTAATGATCCCGATATTCCATTTAATGAAATGGATTGGGAAAAAATGGAGCGTAAACTTGATCAGCAAGAGAAAAAGAGAGGAATTCCACTTTGGCTCTTTACTGCTTCGGGTATTGCGGCAGCAGTATTGATTTTTATGTTCTGGTTTTTCTCAGAACCACAACGTACCGATAAGAAAAGTAAAGAGAAGGCTGCAACAGTAGAACAGACACCTAAACCTTCAGTACAAAAAAATGCAGGTCAGGATACAGTACGATCAGTAGTTGTAGTTAATGAAGTAAAAAGAGAAAAACACTTTCCTTCAGAAAAAGCAATTCTACCTCTATATGTTTCTGATACAATTGTGCCAGGAAATGAACAGAAACAAGCTTCAGTTCAGCCAATTGTTTCTGTTGCCCAAAACTCCAAAGAAAAGAAAGATAGTATTGGCCCAAAACAAAAGGCAATAGCCTCTATAAAAAACAAAAAAATAGCTACCGAGCGAGATTGGGAAGAGGTTCAGAGAAGTGTGAGAAAGAAAATGGAAGCTGGGCTGGGGCAAAACAACGGACTTGTTTTAAGTCTGATGGCCGCACCCGATATTTCCACCGCAAAACAAAATACATCCTCTAAGCTCAGTTCTAATGTTGGTGTGCTTGCAACCTATAGCCTAACAAAAAAAATCAGCCTTACCTCCGGCGCAATATATTCCAGAAAACTATATAATTCCGGTGGCATTGCACCAGCGGGAAATGGATATGCCACGCAAGGAACGGCATGGCAGGTAGATGCAGATTGTAATGTATTGGATATTCCGATCAATGCAAATTATAAGGTATATAATAAGAAGAAACTCTCCGTTAGTCTTAATGCCGGACTTTCAAGCTATTTTATGCTGAAAGAGAAATATCAATTTATCACCGGTGATGCAGGACCAAATCAGAAGATATCTAATTTAGAAATTAACAATCAGAACCAACATTTATTTGGCATTGCCAATGTATCGGTCAGCTTTGATCGGCAAATCACCAGGGGAGTTAGTATTGGAGTGGCGCCTTTTATGAAATTACCGCTTACCGGAATTGGCAACGGCGATGCCAGTCTTAAATCTACAGGGGTATCTTTTTCTTTGAATATTGGTTTGTTTGGAGGGAAAAAGGAAGAAAAAACAACCTACTCCTATCATCAAAATAATAAGTAAAAGTTAAGCTGCCGTAAAACGTCAATATACTCTTCAGAGACTAACGCTTTTTCGCGCGGCTGCGCGTCTTGCTTCAAAGCTGAGGTTTAAAAGAAAAGTTAAGCTGTCGTAAAACGTCAATATACTCTTCGGAGACTAACGCTTTTTCGCGTCGCTGCGCGTCTTGCTTCAAAGCTGAGGTCTCCTCTGAGTAATATTGACGTTTTCATGGCGCTTAAGCAGGGAGGAGATTCCGGGTATGTCGTAGAGGAGTTTATGGATGATGTCTTTTGCAAATTTTGTTCATCACAATTGTTTTTCGCTTAAGCAGGGAGGAGATTCCGGGTATAGCGTAGAGGAGTTTATGGATGATGTCTTTTGCAAATTTGTTCATCACAATTGTTTTTCGCTTAAGCAGGGAGGAGATTCCGGGTATAGCGTAGAGGAGTTTATGGATGATGTCTTTTGCAAATTTTGTTCATCATACTTGTTTTTCGCTTAAGCTGGGAGGAGGGGCTGGGTATGGTGGAGAAAAACTGTTCTACAAAAAACTATTATACGCCATGCATAGTTCACCTCCTTCCTCTGCAATTTGCTAAGAAAAATTCTCGTACTCTGCGGAAAGGCCTCAGAGATCTGTGCGCTCTTCGCGCACCTGATATCGTTAGCCTTGAAGCAGATGTACAGAATTTTTCTAAAAATTCACCTCTTAACCCACTTTTTAACTCAATTTTGTGTAATGCAAACGTAATTTTAAGCACACAAACATATGATGTTTAAATTAAACATCATATGTTTGTGTGCTTAAAATAAACAAATGGAAAAAACAGAAAGATTGTCTGACCGGGTCTGCGAACAGATCAAAACAGATATTTCTAAAGGGAAATACCAGGAAGGAGAGAAAATCCCGGCAGAACCAGAACTGATGAAGCAGTATGGCGTAGGAAGATCAACCATTAGAGAAGCGATCAAATCGCTGGCCATGTCCGGTACCTTGAAAGTACAACAGGGATCGGGAACCTTTGTCAATTCAGCAAAAGACACCGAAACCATAGACCAGCGTCTGATCCGTGCAGACTTCGATGAAATCAATTCGGTAAGAAGATTGCTGGAGAATGAATTGGTTAAACTCGCAGCCATTCACTCAACAAAAGAAGACATCTTGCTGATGGACGAAAAACTGGAAGAACGGAAACTCGCTATTCACGCAGAACAACAGCAACAATGTATCGATGCCGATATCGCTTTCCATATGGCCATAGCCAAGGCATCATCGAATAGCGTACTCGCAGATCTGTACAATAGCTTTACCGCAATTATCCGGAAATTTTTCTCAGAGCGGGAAAAAACAGGCATCAGCCATTTTGCACTAAGCCATCATCTGCATGAGGAATTGTTTAAAGCCATAAAATCAGGAAAACCTAAACACGCCCAACAAGTACTTCAACAAATCTTAGACAACAATTACTAAAATGACCATACTTACATTTACCCTGATCTTGCTGGCCGGTGCTTACCTGGCAGGTTTACTCGGATCATTAACCGGCCTTGGAGGAGGCGTTGTCGTCATTCCTCTGCTCACACTCGTTTTTCATGTCGACATCCGGTACGCCATTGGCGCAGCCCTCTTAGCCTCCATAGCAACCTCTTCGGGAGCAGCGAGTGCTTACGTTAAAGAAGGCATCACCAATATCCGCCTGGGTATGTTCCTTGAAATTGCAACAACCATTGGCGCTGTAATGGGTGCCCTGATAGCAGTATATACCCCAACCAATACCATTGCCATGCTTTTTGGAGGTATCCTTATCTTCTCAGCAGCCATGACACTCCGGAAAAAAAATGAAGTCGCGCTTACCCAGGGTAGCAGGCTATCTGAATTATTGAAACTGAACAGCGACTATCCGGTAAACGGGAAGAAAATAGAATACAAGCTTAGAAATGTAGCCGGCGGTTTTTCTTTGATGACCGTTGCAGGCGTTGTTTCCGGTTTGCTGGGTATAGGTTCTGGCGCCCTAAAGGTTTTAGCAATGGACACCACGATGAAAATCCCTTTTAAAGTGAGTACCACCACCAGTAACTTTATGATTGGCGTTACTGCCGCTGCGAGTGCAGTGGTGTATTTACAACGTGGTTACATGGATCCCGGAATTGCCTTTCCGGTGATTTTAGGTGTTCTTGGCGGCGCATTTACAGGCTCCAAACTTCTGACCCGGATGAATCCTAAAGTTTTAAGGATCATTTTCTGTATAGCCATCACTTTTGTGGCCATTGAAATGATCTATAATGGTTATCAGCATAAATTTTAAAAGCGTTTAAGATGAAAAAGATATTTTCTAAACACTACTGGGCAGATAAAGATGTAGAACAACTGGTGGGACAAATGCTAATTACAGGCGTAATTACGGCAAGTCTTGTGGTTTTTATTGGCGGTATTGTCTATCTGACACAGCACGGTCAAGGTGAGGTGCCCGACTATAGAGTCTTTAAAGGAGAGGGCGCAGGCTACACCACGTTTTCAGGGATATTTAAGGGCGTTTTAAAATTAAGTACAACAGAGATTATTCAATTAGGCGTATTGGTGCTCATTGCGACGCCCATTCTTAGGGTAGCTTGTTCTCTGTTTGCTTTTATACTGGAAAGAGACAGACTTTATATTTTTATTACGCTGATCGTATTGTGTGTGATTCTCTTTAGCATATTTGGAGGGATCAAAGGCTAAAAGCATTCAGGACTTTGACACGCTAAGGGTCTGCGGTTGAATGATCACGAATTCAACCAATTGGTATTCTCGTTTAATTGCAGCCCTTATCCTGTCAATAGAATCCGTAATATCTTCCGTATCAAGATCCTCTTTGAAGTAAATGATCAGCATCAGCATGATTTCTTCCGGAGATTGATAAGTAGACAGCACACTGGCTACTTTAATCACAGCTTTATCATTCTCTGCAATGGCAATGATTTTTTTTTGAGTCTCCGGTGAAATGCCTTCACCCATTAGAAGGCTCCTGCTTTCCCTGGCCAGAATTAAAGAAACAAAAACCAGCAGTAAGCCTACAAGAACAGAAGCCACCCCATCAAGAACAGGTAAGTTATAAGCATGATTTAATTGCATCATGACGAATACGATGGCCAGACCAGTTACCGCGGCACCATCTTCAAACAAGACCAGAAAGCTGGTTGGATCTTTGCTTTTTACCACGGCTTTCCAAAAAGAAAGTTCACCACGGGTGCGGTTAAATGCTTTCATGGCGATGATTAAAGAGGTTCCTTCGAAAATTGCAGAAAAAATTAATACCGCATAATTCCATCCCGGATCGCCGGGTGGTTCAGGATTCAAGATGTGTAATATACCCTGGTAAATGGATAGCCCACCTCCTAAACCAAAAATAAGAATGGACACAATAAAAGACCAGAAATATAATTCCTTGCCATAACCAAATGGCCTGAGTTTATCCGGAGGTTTCTGACTCCTTTTTAATCCGTATAAAAGTAATATTTCATTGATCGTATCTACAACAGAGTGAATACCTTCGGAGATCATAGAAGAACTATTTGTTCTTGCGCCGGCTATAAATTTAACTATGGCAATGAGTAGGTTTGCCAATAGGGCACTATAAATAGAAGCTCGGTTTTTTGTCATGGATGCATAGGCTGCTTAGCCATTAAAGAACAGTTAATGGAATACATTGTTTTTAAAACAAAGAAGAAGAAAAAAGGCAATCAACCAGGACTAGTCAATAATATCGTTTTTTTCCTGTGGTACTGGTCCCAGTTGCTGCCCATTTATTTCCAGCAGGGTATTCTCGATCATTTTAGACATAGCGTTTAACGCCAGGTCATTCGATTCCAAACCAAATGGTTCCTCGATCTCATCTGCAATGGCTTCCAGGGCCACAAAAGTATAAGCAATGAAGACCACAATCAGGGGAGTAAACCAGCCCAAACTTGCCACAAAACCAAAAGGCAGCAGAAAACAATAAATGTAAACTGTCCGGTGCAAAAGAATGCTGTATGTAAAAGGAATCGGCGTTCCGGCAATTCTTTCACAACCGCCAACAATATCAGAAAGCTTATTGAAGTTCTCTTCAAAGGCCAACTGGAGGATAGGTTCAAGTTTTTGTTGCTCTCGGCTGGCCTGAACCCAGGCGGCCATTTCTTTAAGCAGTAGAATAGGCTTATAGCGCACTGTAGCTAGTTCTGCTGAAAGCGTGGCAGGCAGGAGCCTGTCCATGTCGGCACTTGCATCTGTATGCCTGAGCTGATGTTTTAAAGCATAAGTAAAAGCAATCAGATAGTTAATGAACAAACCAGGCGCAGCAGCTCCCTTTTCATAATTACACAAGGTTAGCGCCTGTCTGGCCAGAGAACGCGTATCATTAAGCAAAGCACCCCAAAGTTTTCTGGCCTCCCAGAAGCGGTCATAGCTGGCATTGTTTCTGAAGCCTAAAAATAAGGCCAGTGCAATTCCGAAAAGTGTAAAAGGAGTGGGGTTAAGTTCTGCTTTAAACTCTAGTAAATAAGGACGGCATGCCACAACAATAACAGAAAACAACAACAGCAACAGCAGCCTAGGCAGCAAAGCCGGCAGCACAGAACGCCTCCATATAAAAAGCATCAAAAACCAATGTTCCTTTTTCTTAATAATCATATCAATTTAAAACCCAATAGCCTAAAACCAACCACAATAAACCCTTTACAAGAAAAAAAAGAAATCCCCAAATCCCGATTTTCTTTAACCAGCTCCAGAGTTTCTCTTTTCTATTCGATGGCGGGGATTCTTGTTGCATCATACTACTATTTATAAGAGATGCAGAAAATCTCTCAATTCTTTTGGATTTAAAGGTTTCATGAACATTTTTGCCACATAGGTATTGGCTTCTGCTTTTTTGATGTCACCAAAATCCAGTGTTGAAGATAAAATAGTGACGATACAACTGTCAACGAAAGATTTTGGCAACCTTTTATAGTAATCCAGAAATTCAAATCCATTCATATCGGGCATTTGTATGTCCAGTAAAATAAGATCAGGTAATTCTTCAGGATGATGAATATGCTTCTTTAAATAGGTTAAACCTGATTCTCCGGATTTAAAATGAATAATATGTTCGAATAGGTTGGCAATTGATAATACTTTGGCGTTTATTTTTAGGTCAACTTCATTATCATCAATTAGCATCACTCTATTTAGTCTCTTTGTCGAATTTTGCATTTGGTATGGTGATTTTAAATGTTGTGCCATCAATTACGTTCGAACTGACTTCTATTTTTCCATGGATTTTTGTGAGCGCTTCTTTAACAATAAATAAGCCCAGTCCACTGCCATGCTGATTTTTACCTTTAAAGAACTGGGTGAAGATTTTCTCCAGGTGTTCATTTAGTATGCCTACACCATTGTCATTTATGGCAATATCGGCTCCATAACTGGTTACCGAAATATCAATACTGACCCGTTTGTTTTCCTCATTAACATTTTGGTATTTAATGGCGTTAGAGACCAGGTTTCCAAGAATCACTTCAATTCTGAATGCATCTCCAATAAACTCCTCATTCTGGTCTATGTTGATGATGAAATTTGTAGACTTGTCTGTATACGTATAGAGTTCGATCAGTTCTGTGATTAATTTTTTAAAATTGATGGAGGACAGATCGGTGGCTGTCTTGTTGTTTTTATAATACTGAAGGGTTTTTTGTATATAGTAATCAAGCTTGTTAGAGCAGGTTTCAATAAGGCTCCAGTACTCTCCGCTCGAATCATACAGGTCTTCCATTTTAACCAGATTTACAATACCCAGAACAGAAACCAGCGGAGCCCTTAGTTCGTGAGATATACTATAAATGAACCGGTTTAATTCATCGTTTGTTTTCTCCAGTTCCGCTATTTTATTTCGAAGATCGATCTTTGCTTTATATGCATCGTAAGCATTTTTAATGGAATTGTGTAACTCAAGATCATTCCATGGTTTGGTAATATACCTGTAGATATCACCATGATTAATCGCATCAGCAAGCGCTTCAATATCTGTATAACCAGTCAGCAGGATTCGTATCGGATCAGGGTAGGTGTTGATGATGCTTTTAAAGAATTCTACACCTGTCATTCCAGGCATTTTTTGATCTGCAATAATCACATTTACAGGAACATTCTCTAGAATTTTCAAACCTTCGGCGGCTGAAATAGCCGTATAAATCTCATATTGTCTTCGAAAGCTTGCTTTAAATGCATGCAAATTGTTCTCTTCATCATCAATATACAGAACTCTGACTGTTGTTGTATTCATAATAAAGTGGTTATTTTGAGTTTATCGGCAAGGTAATAATAAATTCTGTACCTTGATTCAGATTAGTGATAACATCTATAG
>NZ_QAIL01000551.1:23385-28444 GCF_003061025.1 Pedobacter sp. HMWF019
AAACCAAGGCCTGTTCCTTCGCCCACATCTTTTGTCGTGAAAAAGGGTTCAAATATTTTCTGTTTCACTTCTTCCGGCATGCCAGTTCCAGAATCTTTTATACTGATTTTTACCTGTTCTCCTTCCTGCCAGGTACGAATCCACAGAAATTCCTCCTGATTAGGCTGAGCTTTGGATTTGATGGCTTGTACAGCATTGGTGATCAGATTCATAAATACCTGATTTATTTTTCCTGGCAGACACTCTACCAGAGGAAGAAGCCCATAATCCTTTTCGATCTTCAGATAAGAAGGGAAATTGTTTTTAATCAGAATCAGTGTAGAATCCAGACCTTCATTCAAATCCACAGGCTTGGTGTCGTTTTCATCAAGACGACTGAAGTTTTTCAGGCTTCTGATAATTTCAGCAGTTCTCCTGGCGCCCTCCCCAATTCCAGAAAGAAGCGAAGTAATTTCTTCCCTTACATAATTGAGGTCAATTTGTTTTTTAAAGGCTTCTATTTTCGCAATTTGTGGTGCAAGATCTTCCTCAATATTGAGTTTTTCATATTGGTTGATCACCGAATTCAAATCATTGATGTCGAGCTCCAGCGGTTTGATATTAGATGTAACAAAATTGATCGGATTATTAATTTCATGCGCTATACCAGCAGTCAACTGACCTAAAGAGGCCATTTTTTCAGAATCCACCAATTGAGACTGCGCTTCTTTCAGATCATTTAAAGTCACTTCAAGGGTATGGTTCGACTCCTGTAAAGCAAGGGTCCTCTCATTTACCTTTTGTTCCAATTCAATGTTTTGTTCCCGGATCAATCTTTCGTTTTCCTGCGAGATGCGAAGTGCTTCGGCCTGAGAATATTCTTTTTCTTTTCTATAAGTATTGATCTTATCTGCAAGGGCAAAAGACAGAAGTGTTACCTCTAATGCCGAGCCAAAAGGCATGGTGTAATAGGTGAGGTCGTTATATGGTAATACACCGAAATCCTTCAAGGTATAAATAATGATACCGATCAGAAAAACAGACCAGGATAATAAAAAGAAAGTAGCAGGTCTATAGCCCTTCGAACTTATTTTTATGGCCATGTAAAACATATACATAGATACCGTAGAGGCTGTAAATTCGATGAGCTTAAATGCAAGGGCGTACTGCGAAAAAAGGGACAGTAAGATAGAAGCTATATACAGAAAGATAAATACCGATGCATAACGGTCCGTTTTTGGTAACCATTCTTTCGTTTTCAGGAAGTACCTTTCAAACTGAAGTGCCGTTATTCCAACCAGTGGAGGGAAAATAAAAGAACTATAGATGGCAAGCCAGCTCAGCCCAGGCCATAAATACTTAAAGGTGAAACCCTGTATACTTGCCTGGGTTAAAATCACCATGATCAGGTAAACGACGTAATAAAGATAACTCTTATCTCTTACTGTAAAATAAATAAAGAGATTATACAATAGCATAGAAAGCATGATACCCAGATACAATCCGGAGATCAGGTATTTACTTTTTGTAGATTCTATGATGTTTCTTTCTTTTCCAATGAAAATGGGGAGCTGGATATTATCGCTGCTCTCTATTCTCATATAGTACACTTTCTCCTGCTGTTTTGGAATATTCAGCTGGAAAATAAAAGAGGGATCGTTGTAAATCCTATGTTTAAAGGGATAAGCCTCACCCAGTTTCTTCACCGTAATTTTATTGTCCTGTTCTGAATATAATTCAATGTTGTCCAATACAGGGTGATCAATTTGCAAGGTCAGATTGGCTTCCTCACTCTGATTTAAGACAGAGAATCTGATCCAGATGGTGTAATCTTCCACACCAAAGTTAGGTACGGATTTATTACTGCGAACAAAATCCGTCCTTTTCATGATATCCTGAACATCAAGTTTCCGGGTCTTGTCTACATAGACGAAAAGATCTTTTCCAATACTCTTTCTGGTGTCACTATTTTTAATCACAATATCAGCAGCAGCTGCATTAAAAATATAAGTGAAGGAAAGAAAGATAATTAAGAGCCAGTTCTTCATGCCGGAGGATTAACGTTAGGTGGGATGATCAGATTATAATGGACTTCAAGATCTCCAATTTTCGATTGCTCAATAAATTGTTGAACAGGATTATACCTCAAACTTAACATTCGTTCCCTGTCGTAATCTTCTGCCGTTTCCAGTTCTTTCGCATTTAAAATACCCAGTACCCAGGCTATATAATTCTCGTTCGGATAGATAAATTCCCCACCATTTCCCAGGGTGTTGTCAATAACAAATCCTACTTTTTTAAACATTTTGAGGGTATATCCTGCACAAATACCCATCAATGTTTTGCAGGTGACCTGGTTGGTGATCGATATTCCGGCCCGGGTAAGTAAGATACTAATCCCTAGTCCGGCCACAGATTTGGCATTCCACAGGGCGCAGAGTTCGCCTACACCGTCTGGAATATACTCACGAACCAAATCATATAACGTAGGGTCCATATACCCAACTGCTTTTTCTACAGGTAAGGGATAAACACCATCGGCAAGCTGTATGCGGATACCGCCAACCATTTCACCATCTTCTGTTTCTGCAACTACACCATATACACAATCCATATGCATCCATTGGTTGTTATTGGTGGTAATGTTGGTAATTCCGTAGTCTTCCAATACACTCACATGTCCTTTCAGGAAACGCTGACAGGTATCGGGATCCTCCGTTGCTTTAAAGGCTCTGAATTTAATCAAGGTCATAATTCTAATTAAACTGAAGTACGTTCGACAAAGGCTTTCTGAATGACCTTACGGATGCTTCGTCAGCATAGGACAATCTGAACATAAATATACCTTGCTCTTTTCGCAGTACAGGAAACACTTCAAATAGAGATTCCTGTAAACTCGTCAGCTCTTTAATCATTTTAGGCGGCATTTCTTCTCCATTGCCCTGATTGAGACGTGCAAACAGGAATAATGGTGCTGAAATAGGATGGAAGGAGAGCCCCTTTAAGTTCGCATCTAACCATACCCGTTGAACAGCCTCGCCACCCAGGATAAAATTTTCAGGACTGTATTCCGGCATACTGATCAAACCAATCCCGGAAGAGCTGATGATCGCATTTTTAGAGAGCTTTTCGAAGGCAGCACCGCCACCCCATTTGTTCAAAAGCTTAATTACTTCCGGATTTTTAGCCACGTTCAAACCTGCTTTATCACTTTCAGAAAGCTCAAGGCTCCTGATATCCAGGCCTGTTCTGGTTTCCAAAACCTCTTTTTCAGTCCACCTCATTTCCTGAGTGTAAAAATCATGGTGGCCCTGAGGGTACAGGAAGCGAATTCTTTCCACCTTTGAAACCACTTCTGCGATTTGTTTGATCTGATCTTTGTCCTCCATCACATGAAGTACCGCAGGGCTTCCATGGCTGGCCGAATCTTTCAGGGAAGATAGGGTTTCAGAGCTGATCTTTTGTCCGTTACCTGTTTTACGATTGGTTAACCTCACCTGGATTCCAGGTTCAAATTCCTGCCCATAAGGCTTTTCTTTATCCTCTGAAAAAATGAAAGCAGCGACCAGTCTTTTATTTTGTGCATTAGGAAAGAGCTCACAGCTAACTTTTAATCCCATTTTTCCAGCTTCAATTTTTAAATTTTCTATCGCCGCACCAAAAGAAATATTGGACGTAATATTGTCAAAATCTCCCCAGGAAACAGAGTGCTTTTCATCATGAAAAAGAAAGAGTTTTCCTTGTTTGGAAAACCATTTCCAGGGCTGATTATTTCCGGCAGAAGGTGCCTGGATTGCTGTGGTAACCATCTGCTCCAGTTGCGACTGCTCCAGCGTCTGACTGTTCACCGCAAGACCTTCGACAGCCTTGTTCATTTCTTCTGCGGAAAGTGCTTCTGCCTGATATTCCTTTACAACATAATCTGTATCCGAAGCTGGTTTTTTATCGCCAATAAGTTCTTCCAGATCGATAAAATATCTTCCTGATTCATGGTACTGGTCGAGAATGATCCTTCGCGAAACATCCGCACAAAGGGCTCCTCCAAGGGTAACTCCCGAAGCCAGTTGTGGCCAGGTTGTGATGGATTGACCTACTTCGCACATGGAAGCCTGTAGCCTGTTGGATAGGGTTTCAACGCCAATCATGGCCAGCAGGAAAGGGATTTTTTCTTCGTTGGTTTTTAAGTGTTTAATTCTGGAAGGATCAAGGTGATCAATCATTCCATGAAGTATTGGCCGTTCCGGCTCAAGGTCAAATCTTTCCACATCCAGCGTTCCCCTGTCACTCATATCCATTACTACCGGAATACGTAAAGCTTTGGCTTTATGACGGAGCCAAATCTTAATATCCAGACCATCACATTCATCGACAACTAGGTCTAAATTACCACCTTCACTAAAGAAGCGGTCCATGTTTTCTTCCGTAAGGCCATCTGCAAAACAGATTACCTTTAAGAATGGATCAATCTCTTTAATCTCTCTGGCTACAATAATGACTTTAGGTAGTCCAAGGTTTTGAACACCTGTTCTGATCCGGTTAATATTAGTGAGTTCCAGTACATCAAAGTCAGCCAGGCGGATCTCCCCAAAACTTCTTTCCATGGCCATGGTTACAGAAACAGATTGCCCAACAGAAAGGCCTACAACACCAATTTTTTGTTTGCCGAGCAAATCGCGTTCTGCTCTGGTTATTTTATAAATATTCCTATTGGTCCTGACCTCTATAAATTCTTCCTCATCCAATAAATGGACCAGTCTGTCAGACCAGGGATAATAGACCCATACACCATATTCCTGTTTGCTCAGTGTGCCTATGTGTTCAGTCTTAAGTGCTTCAAGAACATCGGGTTCCGGCTTCTTTTTAGGATGCTTAGATTTAATCAGGTCATCCAGCTGCGTCTCGATTTCATCATGTATTTTTAGGTGCGGTTTGGCTTTTAATAAAGCTTCCAGTTCACTCTTTTCTGTAGCATTATAAATTCTAAAGAATTTTGGTTCGAAAGAAAGATCGTTTGCCTGTAATTGATTGCTGAATAATAACATGTAAAATATCTAAAATTTGCCCTAGTTTATGTGTATTC
>NZ_QAIL01000552.1 GCF_003061025.1 Pedobacter sp. HMWF019
ATATAACACTACAGACATAAACGATGATAAATAATCTGACTTATAATCAGCTTTCTAAGGATTTTATAGAATAATATCTTGCAAGATATGTTAAGGAATTCTACATTTGCACCACTTTAAACGGAAACGCTTAAGGTAATTGAAAAAATGATTCCGTAGCTCAGCTGGTAGAGCATTACACTTTTAATGTAGTGGTCCTGGGTTCGAATCCCAGCGGGATCACCAGATTCATCATCAAAAAACAAAAAACCTGCAAACATTATGTTTGCAGGTTTTTTGTTTTTTCAGGAGGTGTCAAAACTTACAACGATTCGTCCTACTGTCCATACAGATGAAGTACAAACATATTTAGGTCAGGTACAAATGTTTACCATTGGGTTGTACCATCTAATTACTGATTCAGTATTTTCTTAGAGTCAACCTCAGTCGTAGCATATTGAATGCATTCATTGATAGCTTATTATTCATACTGCAGAATAATACTGGTTAATAATAATTGACAAATGATTTTAAAATCAGCAATACATATTATTTATGACCTTCTTTACTTTTAAAGTCCGTGATGGTATTTCCATCATAACGATACACCCCATTTCCAGATCCAAACCAAATACTTCCATCATTAGCTTCCAATATCCCCAAAAAACCCATTCTTCCCCCTGACTTAATTTCGCTTACAATAGGCTTTTTGTCGTACAAGGACTTGTGATCATAACGAGAAAGTGTCCAGACTGCCCCACCAGCAGGATCTATGCTACCTGTAGTCCATATATCTCCTTTTTTATCTTCGATTATTGCATAAGCCCCCCTCTGCGACACCTTAGTAAAGGTTCTGCCGTCATATCGCCAAAGACCATCAACGTCGCCGAACCAAATGCTTCCTTTTTTATCTTTGATTATTGACCAAACATTTTTAAACGCTTTGCCATCTTTGTTTTTTAAAACGGTAAATGTTTTTCCATCATAAAAACACGGCCCGTCCCCTGTAGCAATCCATAATTTCCCAGTTTTGTCTTCCATGATAGCCCTACCGCCATTATAGGGCAGTCCGTCTTTCGTTGTAAAATTTTGGAAGGATTTCCCATCGTAACGGCTCAGTCCAGCTCCGCCGAACCAAATATTACCGGCTTTATCTTCATAAATAGACATAATCAAATTATTGGCGAGGCCCTCGCTGGTTGTAAAATGTTGAAAGGATTTCCCATTGTAATAATAAACACCCGAATCTTTGGAAGCGAACCAAAGATGTCCTTTTCGATCTTCCAAAACATCCCAGAAGCTGGAGAAGCGGGGCGAACTTATTTTACTTGTCAGATTGGTGAAAGATTTTCCATCGTATCGAAACACGCCTAAGTAAGAAGCAATCAAAATGTCTCCATTTCTAGCTTGCCTTACATGCCGAACCATACTCATAGGTGCCTTGGAGGTTGCCGCCTCTTTAATTTGAGACTCGGAGTAATTTCCTTGAGTGATATTATCATGTGGTACGTTTGTTTGATTTTGTCCACAGGAGGTGTGAAAAACAAACATTAAGAACAATGCATATACGTGTAGGTGTTTCATAATTTCTTTAATATTGGTATTAGCTGCACTGTTTCATTAGCGGTTAATGTAGCTTCATTCATTTTTTAGTAAACGCTAAGACATATTATTGTTTCCATATTATATTAAAGTTGATCCAACAAAATTACTTTGATATCTTTCAGCACAGGGAATTTGGATTGTAAATAAAAATGTAAACTTTGTAAATATAATCTTGACAATTTGCTTGACAGCCAAAATCTCCTGTCCGGGAAAGGTAAGTAACTCATATTTCTAATTGAAAAGGGATCATCGAAAGCCTATTTACTTAAAGAGGAACTGATACAATGCAAATAACTCCTTTTTTTATTTCTAGCACTGATATGAAAAAGAGGCTGTATCATAAAACAATGCGCCTTAGCAAAGTATCAAAAAAAGCACCTTCTTATTATTCCGAGTACTCTTGCTAGCATTATAATCCAATTAAGGTCAAAGATGCATCAACTTAATTGCTGCCAATAACTTCAAATCCCCTGTTAAGTGGTTCGAGTGTTGTACCAAGGGATCACCAGAGAATAGTCGAATTTTCTATGCGGACGTTCAAAAACTCAAACTATCCGATATAGGTAATTGATGGGGAACGCTGGGTCTTTAAGTTATGATATAGCCTGCTGTGCTAATTCTTAAGGGTTATTTCAATGGTGTAGACGCATGGGTATCTTTGATGAACAGAAAAGCATCAAACATTTTTGCTAAGTTGAGGGTGTCGTAGGTTGATTTATCACTTTTTATCCCAAAGCCGATCAAGCGTAAAGGCTTGGCCAAACTGGCCAGCTTGGTTTTTGAAGGACTGAAATATAAGCTTGGTATATTTTTGCTGGCCAACATTTCATCCCAAGAACCCACAATGGGTTTTGCTAAGGGATAAGTCTTCATCAGATTGCTATTGGTAGGTCTAACATCAACCGTACCAGCAAAGGTACCATTGGCCGTGCCTGTACCCAGTACAAAGTAATTGTTAGGAAACAGCTTGAGCAAATAGCTTCCGGTACCTCCTACGGTCCCAGCATAGATCTTTGTTTTGCCCATATGTGCATTATGTGCCCAGATAATCATTTTGCTATTGCTGCCCTTTAAGATCATGGCAGCATTGTTGGCCATTAAACTATCGCGGTCCCCTTCGGCCGTCCCACCATAAAAAGGGGCAAAACCTTGTTTTAAATTCGTTAGTGCCTGTTGAAATTCCCCCTTTAAAACAGGGGAAAGTTGGAGGTTAACCATTTGTTTTTCTATTGAATCGGCAGTGATATAGCCACTTTTACTTCCCGAACGCAATAATTTCCAATCAATCTTGTAGCTTTTATCATTCATGCCGATCCAGGCTTCATCTTGTAGGCTGGCTGCTTGGTACAAACTTTTTACAGCAGGCATCAATGTCAGGTCTTGCCCTTTGGTTAATACTGAAATCAACATTTCAACATCTGGTTTTAGCAAAGGGAAATCTAGCCCGCTAAGGGTTACCTTGCGCTGGTGTGTGGCATTGCATTGTTTTACCCAGTCTAGCATTTCTTTGGTTTCTTCATTCTGCCAGATACTCATCAAATGGCTTTTCATTAATTGGCCTAAGTTTTTGGTTTTACTTATTTGTTGATTTAGTGCCCATACGTCACTCAGGTCATTTTCAAAGGCGATATAATCAAACCCTTGTTCTTCTACCAATATTCTACTGATCCAATAACGTACTTTGTAAAACTCGGCAGTACCATGGGTGCCTTCACCCAAGCCTACAACCCTCTTATCGCTCATTTCTTTGATCAGGGGAGCGATATTGACCTTAAAGCTTTTATAATCTTTCAACGAAATGGCTTTGATCTCTTGTGCGCTTAAGGTGGTGTCTTCGGTTGTACTTGCTTTTTGCTGTGCCACTATTGAGCTACTGTGGAATAGGATCGCCATCATTGCGATTACATTGTTCATATTTAATTTCATGTGTTCTTTATCTTTTACAAATGAAGGGAGAGTTGCCCGCAGATGATCTATTTATTCGACAAGTAAAGCATAAGGCGCCATCAATTAAGGTGGCATTATTTTAGTCGGGTAAAATGTGATGTTCGTCGAACCGGATGGTATAAAAACCAATAATTTTCCGAGTTTTGAAATGTGTTAAAAAAATCGACCCTTAATTTTCCAGTTGTATTTGAGCTGCTCATCTGGCTGTTTTACGTTTGCATCTATAAATATTCGTATTATATAGATCATCCGGAGCTTCTCCATATTCCCAATAATGATTTCCCTTATCCTGAAATTTGTTTGTATGCCATCTGTTCTACACTTTACCTAGTTCCTTATTATAAATGGGCTGTACCTCGTTTACTATACCTTAAAAAATATGTTTGGGTGTTATTGTTGAGCCTGTTTTATTTGGTGTTCCTCTCCGCCCTTAACCACATGGGCGTATCGTGGATATTTGCCCAGTTTACCACCGGGAGGCCCAGCCATCATTTTTTTACTACGGGTTATATGGTTTTTTTTATGGATTGGAATATGATCCTAACCGACGCGATTGCTTTTTTATCTGTTGCATTTTCAAGGTTTTCCTATCAAAATGAAGTTCAGCGCCATAGAATAGAAACTGACCACCTTCATTTGCAGCTCAACCTGCTAAAGACACAACTGCAGCCGCATTTTTTATTCAATACCTTGAATAGTTTATATGGAATGAGCCTTATTGAATCAAAGGAAACCCCAAGGTTTATTCTATTGCTATCGCAGATGATGCGGTATATTTTATACGATTGTGACCAAGAGGAGGTGGCGCTACAAGATGAACTGATCTTTTTGGAGGGGTATTTTGAATTGGAGCAGAAAAAATTTCCACATGCTAATATAATATTGAAAGTTGCTGAAGATATTCCCCCGCTAAAAATCCCACCCTTATTATTCCTGCCCTTGGTAGAAAACAGTTTCAAACATGGCAAACATAAATTGGAAAATGAGGCAGGTGTTTTGGCCAAACTATCATTTAAGGATGGTACTTTGGCTTTTAGGATTGAAAATGAAACATTACCTGCCAGTCCTTTACAAACCCCAGTTAAACGAGGAGGCATAGGCCTAAACAATATCAAAAAAAGATTGGAACTGTATTATCCAGATCGTCATCAACTTTTATTGACTACCGAAGATCTTATCTTTGTGGCAGAATTAAGTATACAACCATGATCAGTTGCCTAATATTAGACGATGAACCTTTAGCACATCAGGTGTTGGCTCATTATATTGAAGAGACTCCGGGTTTTAGCTTAGTTGCGAAATTTAGAAATGCGGTTGAAGCCTATGAATATCTGGGCAAAAATAAAATCGATCTCTTGTTCTTGGATATTGAAATGCCTTTAGTAAGTGGGGTAAACTTTTTGAAGGCGCTCCCTAATGCGCCTAAAACCATATTTACAACTGCCCATAAACAATATGCTTTTGAAGGCTTTGAACTCAATGCCATAGATTACCTGTTAAAGCCTTTTTCTTATGAGCGATTTTTAAAGGCTGTAGGCAAAATAGAAAAGGCCACCGTAACTACAGAAGAGATGACCAATACCTTGGTGATTAAAGATAAAGACGGAAGGCTCAGCCTTAAACAACAGGATATTCTTTATATTGAAGGCTGTAAAGATTATGTAAAGATCGTTGCCGAGCAAAAGGTGTACATCATTTATCATACTTTAAAAGGGATCCTAGAGAGGCTAAATCCTGTGGTATTTATTCAGGCGCACCGCTCTTACTTGGTCAATAAAATGCGGGTGGTAAGGCTTAGTCATGATCATTTGATTTTGAGCAATCAGACCCTGATTCCAATTGGTAAATCGTACAAAAAAAAACTGCTTTTGCATATTAATATCTAGCTTTTAAGAAATGCGGGCGAGGCATTGGGCCTAGGCAAAGAAGATCTGTCTATACTAAAATTTTCTACCTTAGAGGTCATCATAAAATATTATCCTGAAGCAGAAGGAATATACAAGAAAAGAGGATAGACAAAAAGCTTAACCAGCAACATCAAACTTGATAAACTTTAAAGTTTCATTGAACTCAAAACTCCAGGCATACGCAAACTCATTATTAAAGTCTGTAGGGTAAAGCGTGTTGTATTCGTCGATTTTAGAACCGCCCTGGTGGTTGTACACGATTTGAATTTTGTCACCATTAACATCAATCGAGTACACGTAGATATAATCCCCGTCGTCAATTTTCAATTCATACTTTGCTTTGTGTTTGTACCAATGAATGTCATTTACACTGATCATTTCTAAAGCTTTTTGTAAGTACTGGAAATCGTCTTTGGTTTTGAGGTATTTAAACCTTCGGGAGAGTTCCTGAGCATTGTCTGCCAACACATATTGTTTCAGCATTTTGATTTCAGAAATCATTTTCTCCCGTTTGCTTTTTAGGAAAAGGGCCTTACTCTGAAATAGACTGATGTTCTGTTTTTCTATTCCATTGAAGACAATTTGGTCATTGTTCTTTACTGGTTTATACCATGCCTTCTGGATGTAATAGCTATCCACTTCTTCCCCTTTTTTGAACTTGTATCCTTTTCTGGCAAACAAATCATTGGTTAAATACCGGATTTCATCAATACTCAGATGCTCAATTTGCTCAGGTTTGAGGACTTGGGTAGCGCAGGAAGCGCAGTCCTTCAGGGATTGAGCGCAAGCAGGTTTTAAGAAGAATAATGCAAGTAGCGTGACGTAAAATAATTTCATTTTTATCTGACTTAATATTAAAAAAATAAACGACCCTCGGCTGTAATTTAATGGTATAAAAAATCATCGCTAAAGTTCTCCCTGCTAAAGATAATCAATTCCGCTAGTTAGGAAAGACCATAATATCCTCAAAGTTTAGCCGGGTTTTAAAGTTAATATGAACTTAAGGATAAGCTCGATAATTTTGCCACATATTTGATAGCACTTGCCACATTAATTATACATTATTCTTTTAGTTTGGTTCCTTTGATCTATACCAAAAGAAATATGATAAAGACATTTAAAAAATTACTGACAAATTGGATTACCCATTTTTTAGTGGCATGGATTGCAATTACTGCATTTATACTAATCCCTTATCTGTATCATGTGCATATTTGGGGTAATTATATCTATAATACTGATGGTTCACCTGTAACAGGTTTGCAATATGTATCAAATATTAATCGGGATTTATTGATTGTTGCACTTTTTATCTTTCTGGCTGAAGTAATAAGACAGTTTGTATTTAAAAAATCTCATTTCATCTTTTTTATAGCAGCATGTTTATTGGCTGGAATGATTTCGTCTGTAGGCCTTTTTTCTTTGCACCCGCATCTTTTAG
>NZ_QAIL01000061.1 GCF_003061025.1 Pedobacter sp. HMWF019
TTATTATTCAGAATAGGCATTTAGGAGCTCCAGAGGGTGCTTTTGTCTACTTGTTTTCAAACCTCAATTCGCTGATTACAAAAGAACCACCCTTTTTCTGGAGAAAGAAGGAGGCACGGAAAGTTCCTCCAGAGGTGACAAGAGTGCCGGCAGCAAAGCGGGAGCCGCCACCTTCGCCCTGATGGATGATATCAAAAGATTTGACTTTGTTTTTCGCAAAAAACTCCAGTAATATGCTTTCTGCCTTTGATTTATTATAAGAATCGGATTTTCCGGCAATGTTCAATTCAACTGTTGCGTCAAAGTAACCGGCAAGATCCTTCGCATTTCCGCTTTTAAGAGCAGCAACGACGTCGTCAAATGGGCCAGGAGCGGCAATTGCTGCTTTGGAGTTCGACCCGGCAGCAGAAGCTAAAAAAAAGACCAGTAAAACCATGTACTTTATTCCCGCATTTATTTTGATATCCGGTATTTTGTGGCTTGCTAATGGTTTCATAAGAAAAGAATAAATCGTAAGATGTGTATTTTACAGATTCAGAAATTAGTTATACTAATATCCGAAAATAAATCGTGACAGCCTAAATTTTACTCGTATTGTTCGCTTATAAAAAAGACAGGCCGCCTTTATTGGGCGGCCTGTCTTTATATAGTTTTGGAAACACTAAAACTAATCGTCAGCATGTAACGTGTCTTTGTGTTCTTCAGGTTTGTAATTGGCTTGTAGCTCGGCTAATTTCTTTTTACCGTAAGCCAATTTGGTGATCAGTACAAACAATACTGGTACAATAAACAGAGCCAATATGGTAGCGGAAAGCATCCCCCCAGCCACTGTCCAGCCAATAGTTTGACGGGATACAGCACCCGCGCCTGTGGAAATCATCAAAGGAACAACACCTAGGATAAAAGCCATAGAGGTCATCACAATTGGTCTTAGTCTCAGTTTAACTGCTTCAAGTGTAGCTGCAATGAGTTCCATGCCCCAATCTACCCGTTCCTTGGCAAATTCGACAATCAGGATCGCATTTTTGGCCGATAATCCGATCAGGGTGATTAAACCAACCTGCGCGTAAACGTTATTGTCCAGTTTAGGAAGGAAAGTCAACGCCAGAATCGCACCAAATAAACCCAATGGAACCGCCAACAGGATAGAGAAAGGTACAGACCAGCTTTCATACAATGCTGCCAGTAAAAGAAATACAAAAATAACAACAAGTCCGAAAACCATCATTGTACTGTTTCCTGCCTCGGTTTCCTCCAAACTTAATCCGGAGAAATCATATCCATAGTTAGAAGGAAGGGTTTGTGCTGCAACCTCTTTAAGCGCATTAAGTGCATCTCCAGAACTGTATCCAGGTTTGGCGGCACCACTAACTTCTATTGATCTGAATAGATTATAGTGATTAATAATAGAAGCATTTTCTATAGTTTTATAAGACACCATAGAAGACAGGGGAACAGAAACACCGCTGGCGTTGGTTACATACAACTGTCCAAGGTTCTCAATTTTAGCCCGGTAATTTGTATCGGCCTGTGTTACTACCCGGAAGTTCCGGCCATATTTAGTGAAGTCATTGATATAGCTACTCCCTAAATACGCAGAAATTGTACTATAAATTGCACCAACGGAAACACCCATTTTTTTAGCCATATCACGGTTCACACTCACTTTATAATTTGGTGTTCTGGAATTAAAAAGGGTATAGGCCATACCAATTTCCGGCCTTTGATTGGCCGCAGCTAAAAACTTACCTACATTTGCCTCAAACGCTTTAATATCGCCGGTTTGCTTTTCCTCTATTTCCATAGTAAAGCCTCCGCTGATCCCTAATCCTGGAATCGGAGGAGGAGCAACAACAAGCACAGAACCATCCCGGTCTCCAGCAAAATCTGCAGAAACACTTGCCATAATCGCATTTACATCTCTCTTGCGCTCATCCCAGTTTTTTAGCTGTACGAAAAAAGTTGCTGCATTGGATTTAAATGACCGGTTCAAAATATTTAATCCGCCAATAGAAGCAATATTTTTTACCTCCGGATATTTTTTCATCACGTCATCAGTGATTCTTTTAATAAAGGCATTTGTCCGTACGGCAGAAGCACCTTCTGGAAGTGATACCCCCATAATGAAAATTCCCGCATCCTCGTTTGGAATAAATCCTGATGGTTTCTTAGAAAACAGACCAACCGTACCCACATAGATACAAGCCAAAATAACCATTACCAGAGGCGCTTTTTTCAGAGCTCTTTTAACACCATTGGAGTAACCATGTGTTACATTGGCAAACCAGGTATTGAACTTATAAAAGAATTTATTCAAACCTCTGGAGTCCTTATCCAGCTTCATAGGTTTCAACAAAAGAGAACACAAAGCAGGGGTAAGGGAGAGGGCGATAAATGCAGAAAGTAACACAGAAACTGCAATCGTAATCGCAAATTGCTGATACAATTGCCCCACCATTCCCGGAAGGAAACCTACAGGAATAAACACTGCAGCAAGAATCAACGCAATTGCAATTACAGGAGCAGTAATATCCTTCATCGCTCTTCGTGTCGCATCAGGAGCAGAAAGCCCCTCGTGATCTATATAATGCTGTACAGCCTCCACCACTACAATTGCATCATCCACCACGATTCCAATAGCGAGTACGAAACCAAACATCGTCAATACGTTAATGGAAAAGCCAAAGAAAGTGAAGAAAATGAATGTACCAATAATCGAAACCGGAATTGCAAGTACAGGGATTAAGGTAGCCCTCCAGCTTTGAAGGAATAAAAACACTACAATTGTTACCAGAATCAGGGCTTCAAAAAGGGTATGGACCACCTCACTGATAGATACTTTTACAACAGTAACAGTTTCATATGGTACGGTATAGTCAAGGTCCTTAGGGAAAGATTTCTTCAATTCTTCCAAAGCTTTGTCAATACCATCGGCGGTCTGCACAGCATTTCCACCCGGACTCTGATTAATCGCCAGTAAGGAAGCCTTTTTACCATTCACTTTGGAGTTTATAGAATAACTAAATTCACCCAGTTCTACTCTGGCTACATCTTTAAGGTAAACCGGTGATCCGTCTTTTCCTGTTTTAATGATGATATTTCTAAATTGTTCTTCTGAATTCAGGTCACCATCAAGGATCACTGAAAATTCAAAAGTCTGATAATTTTGTTGCGGTGCACCACCAACACTTCCGCCCGGAACCCGTACATTTTGCTCCTGAATCGCTGCAGAAACATCAGCTGGGGTTAAGCCAAGCCTGGCCAGTTTATTGGCATCCAGCCATACCCGCATACTGAAAGGTTGACCAAATACCTGCACATCTCCAACACCCTTGATCCGGAGTAAAGCATCCTTAACATAAAGGTTAATATAATTGGAAATGAATTTTTCATCGTAGGTGCCATTTGGCGAATACAAGCCTACAACCATCAGGATATCGCTGTTGGCTTTTTTTGTGGTTACCCCAAGACGCCTTACAGCTTCAGGTAAAGCAGGTTCTGCAATACCCACACGGTTTTGTACATCCAGTGCCGCAACATCAATATTAGTACCTACATCAAAAGTAACAGTGATGGAAGATTGTCCGTCAGATGTACTGTTGGAAGACAGGTATTTCATACCAGGGGTACCGTTGATCTGGCTCTCTATAGGAGTGGTTACTGTTTGCTCCACAGTTTGAGCATCGGCACCTGTGTAAGTACCTGAAACGGTAACTGTAGGAGGGGCGATACTTGGATACTGGCTAATTGGCAGCGTTCGCATAACGATAACACCAATTACAACTATTAATATGGATATAACGATGGCCGTAACCGGGCGCTTGATAAATACTTCTGAAATCATAATGTCTGAAATTCTTTTAAAAACTATTTCTTAGCTCCAGCTGCAGGCTGTTGTCCATTTGCTTCAGCGGCAGAAACCTCTTTAACAACTGCACCTGGTCTGACATTCTGCACGCCTTCTACCACAATCACTTCTCCGCTCTTCAATCCATCTGTGATGACTACGTTTTGTTCAAATTGTTTTCCGAGTTTAACAATCCTAGGGGCAGCTTTGCTGCTGTCTCCAACCACCATCACATTGTATTGGCCCAACATTTCACTAACCGCTTTAAAAGGAATAACAAGTTGGTGTTGAGGGGCTTTATTTAATGCGTTCAGGTTGACGGTCATACCGGCAAGTAATCTGTTGGTTTCATTTGGATAGCTGATCCTTACTTTGATGGTACCTGTGCTGGGATCAACAGCCCTGTCAATCGCCACGATATGTCCCTGACGTTTGTATATACTGCCATCAGGAAGCTGTATACTGAAGAGTGAGTCCTTTACCGCCTGAGGATTTTTCTTCATCTGCTCAAATCTTGGAATTTCTTCCTGACCAACAGCAATATCTACAGCAATTGGATTGTTGGTTGATACGGTATTTAAAAGCGTGGTTCCTGGAGAAACCAGTGCACCAAGTTTTACCTGTGAGATTCCGATTGTTCCATTTAAAGGCGAAACAATAATAGAACGCTGTAAATCATTTGCTGCAGATGACACATTGGACTGCGCTGCAGTAACCTGCGATTCCGCATTAGCAAGATCTGTTAATGCATAATCTACACGTTGCTTTGCAACAGCATCCTGTTGCGCAAGTTTTGTATAACGGTCGGCATCTTTTTTTGTTTTATCACGATTGGCTTTAGCTACCGCCAGATCTGCCTTTGCACTATTATACGCCGCAATATATTTGGTGCGGTCTATCTCGTACAGTTTCTGGCCCTTGCTTACTTTTTGACCATCTTTAACATAGATTGCTGTAATGTAACCGCCTACCTGTGCCCTAAGTTCTACTTCATTTAGTGCAACAACAACACCAGGGTAGGTGTCTGTAGTGGTTACTGGTTGATCGGCCACTTTAAAAGTTGTTACAGGTACAGCAGGAGGAGGACCTTGCTGCTGAGGAGCCTTATTGCCACCACAAGAGGCAAGAGAAAGAGAACCAAGAATAACGATGCCAAGTTGTATGTAGTTAAATGTCTTCATTTGAGTGCTTATTGGTTTACGGTAATTGTTCCTAGTGATTGTTGTACGTCCAGTTTAGAAGAAAGTAAACTGTACAATGCATTTAAATAATTGAGTTGAGCTGTACGCAGATCTGTTTCCGAAGTCATGAGATCTAAATAAGTTTTAATACCCTCGTCATACTGCAATTTGATGGTATTATACACTTGTTTGGAAATGTCCACGTTCGATCCTGCAGTTTTCCAGTCATTCAGGTTTGCCTTATAAGTAGCCATGGCTTGCTGATACTGCGTATTGATCTGGTTTTTTGCATTCAGCAAGTCCAGGTCGATCCTTCTCTCCTGTAATTGGGATTTTTTAATCTCCTGAGTACGTTTGGTACCCTGAAAGATGGGTAGTGCCAGGGTTAAACCAAATACAGAACTTGGGAAGTTCTTGTTGTACAAATCGCTGAAGTTATTATTCATATAATTCCAGTTGTAATTGACAAAACCGGCAATGGTTGGCAAATAAGACCATTTATTGTAACTGGTATTTAAATGTTGCAATTGCTTTTGGGTTTGAAGCAAACGATATTCAACCCTGTTTTCATAAACATACTGCTGGGTAGTATCCAATAAAATTTCCCGTTCCATGCTGCTGGCGTTGAAATTTAAGCTGAGTTCTTTCTCTGTACCGTAACCAATCAGTTCACGGAGGTAAGCATATTTATATTTCATCAATTCTTCGTTTCTTTTCTTATCAGCTTTTGAATTGCTTAAGCTGATCTGGGCACGCTGATAATCTGTTTTGTCTACCAGACCAACATCATATTGAGCTTTTGAATCTTTCAGTTGCTTTTCCAATCTGGTAATGTTCTCATTAATAATGCTAAGCTGCTCTTTACTGGTCAGGATATCGTAAAAAGCTTTGCTCACTTCAACCACAGTGGTGATCTTTGTGTTTTCTGTGTTCTGCTTATACTGCTGTCTGTAAAATTTAGCCGCCTTTGAAGCCTGTATCAAACCCGCATTCAGAAACTGCTGATCAGCTTGCAGCGTGAGGGCCGAAGTCTGTTTAGTTCCAAAAGTAATATAAGAGGTCTCGCCGTTTATGGTCAATGCATTGACCTGTTGTTTCAGGTTGTTGTTGTAATTGGCACTTCCATTGATTTGAGGAAACCAGCCTGAGAGTGCAGACTTGATATCCCTTTCACCAATTTCTTCGTCTATTAAAGACTGCCTAACACCGGGCTTATTTACAAGCGCATAACTGATCACTTCCTGCAGGGATGCATTATTGAGTTGCTTGTCATTTGTTGCAGTTTGCCCAAACACCACAGCAGATGGGAGCGTTGCAGACAAAGTACAAATCAGTACTAAAATTAACTTATTTAAGTTCATAGTTAAAAATGGAATTGAGTGTAGATAGGATCATATATAAATTATTGTCTTTTAATTCCGTCCCAGATGATCTGAATTACGGTGTTTATGTCTTCTTCAGAATACACCATATGTTCTGATAATCTGAAACTTGCAGCAGCAACTAACGTGCCCCGAATTGTTGGGCCAAGCAGACGTGGGT
>NZ_QAIL01000553.1 GCF_003061025.1 Pedobacter sp. HMWF019
CTGCTACCACCACTAAGCAAAAAGCTTTTTTCATAGTGTTTGGATTTGAATCTTAGATATTAATTTGTTTTGTTTTGTAACTGTGAAATTAGAGTAGTTAAAAATGAAACACTTTTAATATCCACCAGAAATATTTTGAATTTGGTTAAACGTAAATTAAGCCTCGAATTTTAAAATACCAGACTTCTCCAGTTTAAAAGTGTTAAATGGCCCTTTGGCGGCGATTTATGAGAGAAAAACACTTTTTTAAATGTACCATTCATCAAATTTGATAGCATTTTAAACAAATTTGAAACTCAAATTGGATAGTCTTGCGTTAAATTCGTTTCTTCAAATCAACCAAATTATAAACCAGATAACGATAGGTACTCTACCTAACAATCAACCATGTCCTTAACCAACCAACTTGTAAGAAAATGAAAAGAATCCTATTGATCTTATTCTTGCTGACCACATCAACCTTGCTTTTTTCACAGGAAATTATTACTGTGAAGGGTGTAGTAAGAGATGGCACAAAACAAGCCATGCCCGGGGTTTCAATTTATGAAAAGGGAACTCAAAATGCAGTGGTATCCGCCAGCAATGGTACCTACCAAATCAAAGTAAAAGCAAATGCTACTTTAACTTTTTCCTATTTGGGTACTAAATCCGTAGAGCGGCAGGTCAATAACAGAACTGTTATTGATGTTCAATTAGTAGACGATGCCAATAACCTGAACGAGGTGGTGGTGACCGGCTATGGGCAAACCGTTGCGCGTAAGGACCTGACGGGCTCAGTCTCATCTATAAGAGGTGAGGAGTTGGCTAAAGTACCTGTACAAAACATAGCACAAGCTTTACAAGGCCGTATTGCTGGTATGCAGGTTACTATGGGGAGTGGAGATCCAGGCTCGGCACCCTCTATTAAAATCAGGGGAGGTACATCTATAACACAGAGCAATGAACCTTTATACGTAGTGGATGGGGTACCGCAAACAGAAGGCCTTGCATTTCTGGATCCAACAGACGTAGAATCCATTGATGTATTGAAGGATGCATCTGCGACCGCTATTTATGGTGCGCGTGGGGCCAATGGCGTTGTTTTGGTGACAACCAAAAAAATAAAGAGCGGAAAAACGACTATTAATTATGATGGTTATGTGGGGGCTAAAACGATCACCCGCTATTTGCCAGTTTTAGATCCGTATCAATATGTACAGTATGCATATGAAAACGCGTTGCCAAATGTGGGCAGAATGGCAACCTTTTTGAATACGTATGGTTCTTTCGACTCTTTGCAAACCCGGTACGCAAACAGACCAGGAATTAATTGGCAAAAAGAAGTTTTTGATAAAACCGCTATAAGCCAATATCATAAAGTAGGTATCAATGGCGGCTCGAACGAAATTAAGTATAACCTTTTTTATTCCAAAAGTAAAAACGATGGTATTTTACTGAACAGTGGGTCCAATAAAGACATCGCTAAACTCTCCGTTGTAAACAACATTGGTAAAGATATCACCGTAACAGGTATCGTAAATTATTCTGATCAGTTTATATATGGTACAGGAGGTACGCAAACAGGGGGGAATGCCCGCTTAAGCTTTTTGCAAACTTTGCTGCAATACCGGCCAATAAACGGTAAAAATAACAACGATCTGGATTTAATTGATGATACGATAGATCCTTTAGATAACCAGGGCAATCCGGCATTTCAAAGTCCGTTGATCTCGCTTAATTCCAGAAAGATAGAACAATCTATAAAAAATTTAAATGCCAGTGCAACCATCAGGTATAATTTTCTTAAGAATGTATCCTACAACGGATTGGTGAGCTTTAGTAGTCAAACCAATAAAATAAAAACGTTTATCGATGCCACTAACATCCAGGCCATCAGGTCTGGCGGGCCAAATGGAGGCATAAGTGATGCTTTAACTCAACGGCTATCTTACAACAACGTCATTACCTATGCCAACACCTTTGGAAAAGAGCATAAAATGGATGTATCGATAGGACAGGAGTATATTTATAATTACGGAGAAAGCTTTTCGGCCAGTGCAGCGGGCTTCCCGACGGTTAACAATGGCTTTGATAACCTGGGGGCCGGAACCATTGCCAATTTCCCCACTTCGTATGCAGAAGACGACAAACTCTTGTCCTTTTTTGCCAGGGCAAATTATTCATATAAGGGTAGATATCTGCTAAGTGCATCGATCAGAAGAGATGGCTCATCCAAGTTTGGTGAGGAGAATGTTTTTGGATACTTCCCGTCTGGTGCGTTGGCCTGGAAAATTAATGAAGAAGCTTTTATGAAACAATTCAGCGCGATCTCAGATCTGAAACTCCGAGTAAGTTATGGTAGTTCGGGCAACAACCGTATTGCGAACTATGCTGCCCTGGGTACCTATGTGACCGGTAACTATCCGCTCAATAATCAGGTGATCAGTGCAGTGTATCAGGCAAATTTAGCCAATCCTTTCTTGAAATGGGAAACAGTAGTGCAGAAGAATATTGGTTTGGATCTGGGCTTATTTAAGCAAAGAATTATGCTGACTACAGAATTATACGACAATCGGTCTAAAGATTTGTTGTACAACACCAGAATCCCGGCAAGTTCTGGTTTTGGTACCCAACTTCAGAATATAGGCGAAACTTCCAGCAAGGGTATAGAATTTACCTTGAATACTGTAAATATCAGAAACAGTGAATTTTTATGGAATACGAATTTCAATATTGCATTTAATAAAACCAAAGTGCTTAAATTAAGTAATGAGGAAAACTCCTTGTTAACCAGCAGTTACAATACTTCATTTAACGATTATATCCTTAAAGTAGGGCAGCCCGTTGGAATGATGTATGGTTATATAAGTGATGGGCTTTACCAGGTCAATGACTTTAATTACAATTCAACAACCGGCACCTATGTGTTGAAGCCAGGTGTGGTAAACAGTGGTAATGCGCCTCAGCCTGGTTATGCGAAATATAAAGACATCGGCGGGCCCAATGGTGTGCCGGATGGTTTAATCAATGATCAGGACCGCACCATTATCGGAAATGCAAATCCGAAGTTTACCGGAGGTATCAACAATACATTCAGTTATAAGGGAATTGATTTAAGTGTATTTCTCGATTTTACCTATGGTAATGATATTTACAATGCCAACATACAGAACAACCTCGTTATCTCCGGAGATTTCAACAGTAATTTAGCCTTTCAGGCCAACAGATGGACAAACGTAGGTGCTTCCGGGCAATTGGTTACCGATCCTGCAGAACTTGAAGCCTTGAACAAGGGTAAAAACACCATTGCTTCCATTGGAGGTACAACGGCGGGAAGATTGACCAGTTTTGCTATAGAAGATGGTTCCTTTTTAAGAATCAACAATATCAGTTTAGGATACACCTTACCTAAAAAATGGTTAAGTAAAGTAAAAATTGCAAATGCCCGTATCTACGTTACAGCTTATAACTTGCATGTATTTACCAAATACTCTGGTTACGATCCGGAAGTAAGTGTAACAAATAATCCTTTAACCCCTGGTGTAGATTTTAGTGCCTATCCAAGAGGAAGATCTTTTGTTGCTGGTTTAAATCTATCGCTATAAAAAAAAATATAAAAATGAGAACAAAGCATATATATATAAGAAAAATGGCCTTTGCAGGTTTAATAATGCTTACGCCATTCATTTCATGCAAAAAAGCTGTTGAAACCATACCTTATTCATCATTTACTTCAGCTAATTTCTTTCAGTCTGTTGGTGAAGCTTACTCGGCTACTCTAGGCGTTTATGAGGTAATGAAAAACCCAAATACCTATGCCTGGTACATTCCGTTGGTTTATGATGCAGATACCGATGTAGAGTTTTTAAGCCCGGGAGCAACGTCCAACGATTTCAGAGAAGTTTCCCACTATTACTATCTGGCTGGAAATTCATTGTTCTTTAGTACTTGGGGTGCATTGTATAGTGGTATAGACCGCGCCAACGTGGTGATTGAGCGCATTCCGAAAATGGACCTGTACGCCAGTGGAACAGCCGCCCAAAAGACAGATCTGAACCGTATGCTGGGTGAAGCCAAATTTCTCCGGGGATTTTACTATTCAGAACTGATTAGGCTTTGGGGCGATGTGCCTTTTAAAACCAAAAGTTCTGTAACCGGAGATGATTTGAGACTGCCATTAACAGACCGGGCTGCCATTTATGATCAGATTATCAAAGACATGCAGGAGGCCATCGAGGTGTTACCATCAACACTCCCAACCGATGAAAGGATCAACAAATTTGGTGCGAAAGCCATGTTGGCCCGTGTCGCTTTATTTGCGGGAGGATATTCCTTACGCGCCGATGGTACCATGAAAAGGGCTTCTGACTACACAAAGTACTATCAACTTGCAAAAACACAGGTTAATGATGTGATGTCTTCGGGACTTTATCAGTTAAATGCGAGCTATAGCCAGGTGTTCAAAAACCAAAGTCAGCAAGTTTTTGAACCAAAAGAAAGTTTGTTTGAAATGTCTATTTATACCCCTACTGCCACCAATACGAACAATTCGAGTTTCGGTACTTTTAACGCGCCATTAACAACTGCCGGAATTTATGGAAATACGCTGAACCGCACTTTTGTCCCGGCCTCATTTTATACCAGTTTTGCAGACGGTGATTTACGGCGTGATTTTGCGATTGCAAGGTATGCTGTGGATGCCAATGGAAATAGAATCGCCTTATTAACCGGCAGACAAGATGAACAATGGACACCAGGAAAATGGAGCAGGGAGTATCAAAAAAATGGGGCATTGGAAAAATCTTATACCAATATCAATTGTGTATCTATGCGCTACTCAGATGTACTGCTGATGAAGGCAGAAATTGAAAATGAACTGAACAACGGCCCAACAGCAGAAGCATATGATGCCATAAATGCCGTTAGAAGAAGAGCTTATGGTACCAATACGCCGGGAAGTGGTATTAAACTTACTTTAGGGGCTGCTGGTACAGGTTACAAAGACAATACAACTGCTATAACCAATACGACAATCAGTATCACTGGAGGAGGTGGTACAGATGCATATGCGATAGCGACGGTGGCTTCGGGTAAAATCACAGCGATAACGATGCTTAATCAAGGGGGAGGTTATACCTCTGCACCTACCGTAACTTTTAACGGAGCTGGCAATGGTGCTACCGCAACTGTAACGCTTTTACCTAAAAAGAACAATGTTGATGTTGATCTTCCTTCGGGATTAAGCAAAAATGATTTTTTGTTAAGGATCCAAAATGAGCGGTCCTGGGAACTTTGTTTTGAAGGTATGCGCCGTGCAGATCTCATTAGATGGAATTTGTTAGGAGATAAGATAGTGGCCACACAAACTGCTGTAAAAGCCATCCGGACTCAATACAACTACGTAGCAGGGACTAATTTTGTGAAAGGTAAACATGAATTATATCCTATTCCGCAAAATGAAATAGATGTAAATAAGAATATAACCAGACAAAATCCAGGGTTTTAAATTTAATTATGGTCCTAATGATATTCTTTGGTTAGATGTGGAGGCCGGGTACGCGCAGCCAAAAAGAGAAATAGATGCATCCGTTGTTCCATAGGGGGAAGAGTGGGGTACCTGGCTTATCCGCAAGACGTAGATACCAACCAAAGCTGGGCTTACCTATTAAATATTCCATAATATAATGAATTTTAGAAAAATGATTCTTTGGGTATTTTGCCTGTTTCAAATGCACTTTTCCTTTGCGCAGGAAAAAGTATTTGCCAATTATTTCGACATAGCCGTAAACAGTCCGGAAAATACGGAAGTAACGGGGCGTATCCATTTAGAGCGGAACAAAGATGTGCTCAGTAAGCCCATCCCAAAAAGCTATCAATTTGCCATTGCAGACCAAAAAGGGGATTTATTTGCGATGAGCACAAAATTTGACCCTGCAGGAAGGATTATGGGCATCATAACCACCAAACAAAAACTAGACGAAAAAATGCTGGGTAACCAACAGTTAACCGTGGTTTTAAAAGATGGTGCTCAACAGCTTAATTCTTTCCCGGTTACAGTAAAAGTGGTTAAACAAACGCTTTGGGAAACTTTGTTTAATCGTTATAAAGATGAAACGCTTACTGCAGCAAATGGAAGGATGTTTGGGCGTAAAAAGCCAAAAGATGCTGAGGTGGAAAAAACCATTGTAAATTTAGAAGCAACTAAGGGCGAATTTATCCAATATGGTTTTTACCATAAAAATCCTAACGAATATAAACCTGTCGGCAAAAGCATAGAATATGATTGGGAATCGGTTTCTAATCAAATAGGAGGTTTGGGCTATGCGTATGCGACTTCAAAAAAGTACGGGCCAGCAGGAAATTCTGCTGAAAGGGAAAGATTAAAAAGAACGATTTATAGTGCCATTATTGCTTATACCGAAGCTGTACCTGTAGAAGGAAAAGATGTTATTATAGCTGGAAAACCAATAGGTAATTGCACGGGTGATGGCTTTGCAAATTTGAGGTTGCACAACCTGATCGAGGAGCAAGTTGTAACCCACCAATGGGTAATTTCTGATGCGCTGATCGCTCCGGTTGTACATTTGATGCCCGAAATGATTGCCGAGATGAAGAATGGCGATAAGCAAGCTGAACGTGTATATTACGATTTGGTACGCTTTTACCAAACTGCCATGGCAGAGGTTGCGAATAGAAGGGCGGTGAACGATCCGGCAGAACGTTGGGGGAAAATTACAGATACTTTACGTTCATCTGGTGCCTGGGCCGATGCCAATCTGGGACACCGTAGCCGTATGATGCTGGCACTACCGATTATGTGGGCAGATTATAACCGGCCGATGACCTACGTTCAATACTGGTACAGCGATTATTATAAAGGCCAGCCTTTTAAAGGGATGAGCTTTTCTCCGGGATGGAGTCCAAACGGTGTGGTAGCTGATGTAGCCCGCTGGATGACAAAGTACAAAGTACCGGCACATCAATATATACAATCTGGTTTTCAGCCAGATGGTACAGTATCCCATCATATTGCCAACGCTACTGATGTTGCTATGGTAGCCTATGGTTTTGAATGGCTAACCGATGCATTTGTGGGCTTTAACCAGTTTAAGAATACCGATTTTAAGCTACCCAGCAGTGCATATCAGTTTCCGGCGGATAGGTTGGAAAGGATCTACCCCAAAATCATTTATAAAAACAGGTTTGATTTTTTAATTAGCGGAAGATCTTATGGAGATGATTTACAAAAATTTGTTAATGAGACTTATTTAAAAGCTATTTCGGATTTAAAAAATGTGCAGAGCGAAGATACGAAAATCATGAACCAGGCAGAACTGGATGATGCATACCATAAAATTAAAAGCAATAAACAGGAATATTCCGGTACAGACGCTTATTGGGTAAACGAGTTTTTAGTACATCGGCGTGTTGAAGGCGAAAAAACTTTTTATGTGTCGTTAAAACTGAAATCGAAACGTACTGTTGGAGCGGAGGATTTTGGAAGAGTACGTAGATCCTGGTACGCAGGATATGGTATTTTACCCTTAAAAATTAAGGGTGATGAATATTCGGAAAAGGTTTTGGCAAATATGGATTGGCATGCTTTACCGGGACTAACCGAGGAATGGCGTACCGATGCTATGCCGGTTGGGCACGCACAGGCTTCTTTGCCCGGCGATAACGATGTGGCAGGTGTTACGGCCGATGGAAAAACAGGTATTGCTATATACCATCATTTACCACGTGAAAAATACAGCTCAGCCACTGCATTTAAAAGCTATTATTTTGCGGGCGACAAAATCATTGCTTTGGGCAATAACATTAAAAGGGTGCACCCTGGCCAGCAAAAAGATATTATAACCACGGTAGACCAATCTTCATTCATCAATCCTTTAACGGTATTCCGTGATGGGATAAAAGAAGTCATACAACCTGGTGATGCAGTTGATCTGAAATATGATATTAACGGACCAATGTGGTTGCATAGCGGAGATAAGGGCTATATCATCTTCCCCGAAGGAAAAGAACAATTGAACATTAAAACCGGGAAGGAAATTAATATTACCGACCCAACTATAGCAGATAAAACACCCAATTTTATCATATCCATTAATCACGGCTTAAATCCGGATGCAACCAAAGGTTATTTTTACTGTCTGGTGCCCAATGTTACTGCCGATGAAATGAATGCTGTGCTAGAAAAGTATGCGAGGGATATCATCTATAAAAAAGACAATGGTGCACATGGGGTGTACTTGCAGAGTGAAAAGATCTGGGAACTGGCATTTTTTAAACCTGCTACGCTTACTCTAGGCAATTTAACGGTTACTGCAGAAGCACCTGCTTTAATGATACTGAAAGATAGTGGCGACAAATGGAAGCTGACTGTTAGCAACCCATCGCCGGCAATAGATAGACAGCAATTGATTTTTCATGTATCGCAACCTTTAAAAGCTGGTCGGTACAACTACAATGTAGGTGGCATTTATCCCCGCAAAGGTGAATATGTAACGGTTTTGGCAGAAGGAACAGGAGCGAAAATTGTAGCCGAACTGGCGGATAAAAGGGATGAAGCTTTTTATAATTATCAGGCTGAATTGTACAATGGAGCACCGGTTACTATAGAAATAGCCAAATAGGTCCCGGATAGAGTATAGACAAATGATGGAACGAAGATATTTTTAATGAAAAAACATTTAACAAAATTAAGGCAATGGGTAGCAGCGGGCCTTTCAGTATTTATTTTGAGCATTACTGTAAATGCTTCTACTGCCCAAACCAGTTCTGGTCTTAGTGATCAAAAGATTGCATCGATATTTGCGCTCGAAAAAGTGTATTTGAACAATGCCTATAATACGGTACAGAAAACAGGAAAGTTGCCCCGTTCAACCGCAAAAGGTTTTCAAACGGTAAGCGATTGGACAAGTGGTTTTTATCCCGGAAATTTGTGGTTTACTTACGAGTTTACAAAAGATAAAGACATCCTTAAAAAAGCGGAATATGCAACTGCGCTGGTAGAAAATAATAAGTATTTTAGTACCGATCACGATATTGGCTTTATGATCTATTGTAGTTATGGTAATGGTTATAGGTTAACAAAAAATCCGAAATACAAGGAAGTAATTGTTGAAGCGTCTAAAACGGCTATTAGAAGATATAACCCGGAGGTGAAATCGATCATGTCGTGGAGCCCTGATACCGCCCGCGACTGGAAATTCCCGGTGATTATTGACAATATGATGAACCTGGAACTGCTGTTAAAGGGAACCGAGTTTACAGGCGATAGTACTTATTATCATATAGCCATTAACCATGCCAATACGACAATGAAAAACCAGTACCGTGATGATTTTAGCTGTTCGCATGTTGTAGATTACGATCCCGCTACCGGACAAATGCGTAAACGGGATTGGAACAATGGCAACAGTGACCCTGCAACTGCCTCCTGGAGCCGCGGACAAAGCTGGGGCTTGTATGGCTTTACATTTATGTACCAAAGCACGGGTAAAAAAGAATATTTGGTACAGGCTGAAAATGTGGCATCATACATTTTAAACAACCCAAATATGCCAAAAGATATGGTGCCCTATTGGGATTATAGAGCACCCAAGTATCCGACCTTAAGGGATGCCTCGGCAGGGGCTTTGCTGGCTTCGGGTTTGTTGAAACTTGCTACCTTATCGCCCGAAAACGGCAAGAAATATTTTAAATCGGCAGAGCGGATGTTGCAAAGCCTTGCTTCTGACGCTTATTTAAATACCAGTGGCCAAGGTGATTATTTGTTGAAACATGCCACAGGTAATTTTTTAAGGAAATCGGAATTGGATGGCGGTTTAATTTATGCAGATTACTACTTTTTGGAAGCATTGCTTGCTTACCAAAAAATAAAAAAGCAATTTGATAAAGTTTAAATACATATGGTAAGAGGTCTAACTAAAACAATAATTATGATGGGGAAACTTGGTAAGTATATGATGACTATCCTATTATTTTCTACAATATGCTGCTATGCTTTAGCACAAAAGAAACCCAATGTAGTGATCATCCTTACCGATGATATGGGCTACAGCGACCTTTCTTGTTATGGCAATCCCTTAATAAATACGCCATTTATTGATGGCATGGCCAAACGAGGCGTTTTAGCGACCAATTTTGTAACGACCTCGCCAACCTGTTCGCCTTCGCGTGCCTCTTTAATTACGGGTAGATATTGCACGCGGACCGATTTAAACTGGCCGGTTGGCCCCGGAGAAAAACCTTGTCTGAAAGACAGCGAGGTTACTATTGCCGAAATGTTAAAGCCTGCAGGTTATACAACCGCATGCATAGGCAAATGGCATATGGGCGACTATGGTACAGCCTTACCTAATAAACAAGGTTTTGACTTATTTTATGGTATGTTATATAGTCATGATTATCGGGCCCCATATGTGAAAACCGACACCGTGATTAAGATTTTTAGAAATACCAGACCAGAAATATACAGACCTGAAGATACCACACTAACCGATTTATACACCAAAGAAAGCATTAAGTTTATTAATTCCTCGGCACAGCAAAAAAAACCGTTCTTCTTATATCTTGCTTATAATATGCCGCATTTGCCTGTTGCATTGGGTGCAAAAAAGGGTGGTTTACATTCTGCAGGGGGCGCATTAGGTAATGTAATAGAGGATATGGATCATTCAATGGCTAAACTTTGGCAGGCATTGGAAAGAAATGGGCAAGCAGACAATACCATCTTTATTTTTACAAGCGATAATGGACCTTGGTTAAATGCGCCAAAAAGAATGTTTGAAGATGGTATTACCCAACTTTACCATATTGGTACAGCTGGTATTTTCAAGGGCTCAAAAGGGATCTCTTATGAGGCAGGACACCGGGTGCCTTTTATCATTTATTATAAAGGCCATACGCTTGTTAACACGGTTATAAGAACTCCTTTGTCAAATATCGATATGCTGCCCACAATTGCTGATTGGGCACAAGTAAAGCTGCCTGCATATACGCTTGATGGGGAGTCTGTTAAAGATCTGTTGAGTGTTAAGAATTATAATAAGTTGCATAAACCTATTTATTATGTAAACCGTGTTTTAGAGGGCGTAAAAGAGGGCGATTGGAAGTTGAGAATAACCACTAATGACGGGAAGAAATTAAAGGAGATGTATAATCTTTCTGAAGATCCGGCAGAAAGAGTAAATCTATACGATAATCCTGTTTATAAAGCGGAGCAAGAACATTTGGTCATGCTATTTGATCAATATCCAGGTTAACTGATTATGGATGATAAACCCACATTAATATGAAGATATTTCCCTTAGCCATCCTTATTCTTTTTGGCCTGAATCCAATATTATACGGCCAAACTAAACCCAATGTTTTGCTGATCATAACCGATCAGCAAACTGCCGATGCGATGAGCAGTGCCGGAAATAAAGATCTGCACACCCCGGCAATGGATAAACTGGCGCAAAATGGAGTGCGGTTTACCAAGGCCTATTGTGCACAACCTTTGTGTACCCCTTCTCGCACAGCTATTTTTAGTGGTAAAATGCCTTTTGAAACTGGTTTTGTTGGCAATGCTCCGGAAAAGGATGGACAATGGCCGGATAGCCTGTTAATGATGGGCAAAATTTTAAAAGATGGAGGTTATCAAACCGGGTATGTAGGGAAATGGCATTTGCCGGTACCTGCTGGCAAAGTGAGCCAACACGGCTTTGAATACATACAAAACACTAATTTTTTGGATTATAATGATGGCGCAACGCCATCTTATTGTGCAAGAT
>NZ_QAIL01000554.1:0-11709 GCF_003061025.1 Pedobacter sp. HMWF019
GTACTTGTCTCCGGAGGAGTTTGGTAGAAACTTAAACAAACAAAATATTGCAGCTTAACCGAATGTCTACTTTATTGTTGCAATTCCAACAAGGGGATGGGGATTAAACCTGATGATCTGTTAAGGATCTTTGATCGTTATTATCGTGTTGAAGGAAGCCAGATGTTCTCTATTTCGGGTTTTGGAATTGGTCTTTACCTATGTAGGGAAATTATTCAGCGGCATATGGGGGAGATTTCTGCGAAAAGTGTTTTTGGGTCTGGATCTACTTTTACTTTTAGTTTGCCATTGATTGGGCTTGAGTGAAAAAAGTCTGCACTTCTTTTCTCACTGGACCTTATGTGAAAAGCTTCAGGCCCTGAGGTGATAAAAGAGGTGTAGACTTTTTTTTTGTGGGTGATCTGGAAGGGAACTGTAAATGCCAGGCGGCATAATTATTCTCTTAGACTGATTTCTTTTTTCTCGCCGTCTTTGTCTATGCTCACTTGTTTTTCTACGTGTGCCTTGTCCTGATAGTTCTGTCTGGCGCTGCCATAGTTTGTACTGGAGCCGGTATAGCCCCAATAGTTGTAATAGTTTGTATAGCCTGAAACGTAGGAATAGTTGTAGGAATTTGTAAAATCAAAGCTGGCCATGATGACATAGGTGCCTGGCATTAAATCAGCAAATTCAAAATGGCCCTGGTCGTCGTATACTTTGGCTTTTTTGACACCGAAACCAAAATCCGGATCCAAAGGGACCTCTGCCATTTTTTTCTCCTTTTTGATTTTTTTGTTTACTGAGAGCCATTCCTCATAATAGGCTGAGTTTGGGAAGAGCGTAATTTCTGTACCTCTTGGAGCAAACTGCTTTTTGGAGGTGTTGACCAAACCACCAAGTTTTTTACCGGAATTATCCTTAGCGAAAGCGGTTCCGATAATGACACTGCTGCCCTTTGCAATCTGCTGAACAGCTCTTTGTTTATCGAACCTATTTTTGATGGGTTGATAGTCAATCTCTTCGTTTACACAAATTTCCCACATTCCTTTTCCCATTGACATTTCCCTTTGCCAAAGACGGTAGTCTTTTTTGTCTACAACATAATTGTAAATGGCACCGGTGCTTTCTTCTACTACAGTGGCTAACCATGAGTTATGATTTCCGGTGCTGGGGGAGTGATAGACATAGCTTTTCACTTCTTTAACAATATAGTTTGTGATTAAGGTGTCGGAATTGTCCATGTAATAGAACTCTGGTATGACGGCTTTGTAGCCTACTTCAAGTGGCAGGGTTGTAATTAGATGATCTGCCAGATTGAATTCTATATATGGGCCTTTGGGGTGTAAATTGACCTGTTTGTTTTTTTTTGTTTTTTTGGAGTAATATGTCCCTTTTATGGTCTCTCCAAAATTCAGGTCTAATTTGTTTTCTGTACCATCTGATTTATAGCTGATTGGTTTTAGGGTTTTTGCATCAGCAATAGAGATTCGTTGTTTGGACCAGGCTTTATCCTTGTTTGTATAGGTGTAAATTAGTGTTAACTGGTTACCGGAAAAGGATATGTCGTAAGCAAGGGAGCCCATTTTTGTCCAGCTGGTGTCTTTTACATAATAGACCGTGTACAAGGATTTTTCGGGTTTTAGATGAGCGGTATTGATGTCTGAGCTACCGGGAATAACGGTTTTTTGACAAAAAACGACTAGGGGAAGAAGGCTGAACGCCAAGATGAGGGTACGTATTTTCATTGTAGTATAATTATATAATGATCAAGGGGTAGATGAGCCTTTCTCATTTTTTTTTGTGACTAAAATAATAAAAAATGTAAAAATTTTAAGTGATGTGTATTTTTTTGATACCTATGGAGCTATTAAGGAGTTAAGTGGAGCTTGATCTTTCTAATCTAACAATCACTTAATTATGTTGGGATAATAGTAGGACTTACATGGTATCGGTCTTTTATTTGAATTATTAGGTAATGAATAAATTCAGTGCGAGTATAGAGATCATCGGAATAAATCCTTATGTTTTTGTTCCTGACAGTGTCCTTAAGGATCTTTTCAGGGAGGCGGGTAAAAATAAGGGATCTATTCCAATACGAGGCATGATCAACAATAGTATGAGATCTGTGTTGGAGTTGAGGTAGTAATCATTTTGACAGGGATTTAGCTTTTCATTACCTTTTGAAACTCACTTGGTCGCATATTAACCAGTTGCTGGAAGGTGTTACTGAATGCGGCGATGCTGGAATAACCAACTTCATAAGTTACTTCGCTTATGTTTTTTTCTTTACCCATTAGCAGTTCCATTGCTTTGATCATGCGTAGCATTTTAAGGTATTGAAGGAAGGAAATGTTTAGGTGTTGCTGAAATAGCCGGGTCAGGTTTCTTACACTTATGCCAAATTGTAAAGCTACCAGAGGCAGTGTTAAAGGTTCTTGCAGGTGTTCGTGTAAATAGGTTGTTATTTCCAACAGACGTTTTTCTTCTGTTGTTGGCAGGAGTATAGAAAATCTCTTGCCGGGGGAGTGGGCAAGTAAATGTTTCATCGTGGTGAGGAATTCGTATTCCCAACTTCCAGGCAATATCACGCCTTGCCAGTTTTCTGAAAAACTGATCATTTCCCGGAGTAAACTGCTAACGGGATAAATACCGAGTTCGTTATAAAGCTGGTGTTCTGAGGTTAGCTCATCTCTGAAATAAATGTTTAAAATGGTGAGTTCACCAGTGTTGAATTTTACGTTGTGCATCATGCCTTTAGGAATCCATACATAATGCTGAGAGGGGATATAATATTCTTTCTCCAGTGTTTTTAGGTAGGCTATGCCTCCTGAAACCAATAGAAGCTGGCCTTTATTATGTTTATGTGCTGGAAAGCGATGCTCCAGCTGTTCTTTCATAATGTAAATGGCGTCTTTATCAAGATCAATTTCTCTTTCAAACTTTTTCAGCAAATCCATAATGGCTAAAATAAGTAAAATATTGGCCTATTATATAAAACCTTTGTTTCTCGTGTAGGATAATTTTGTGGTGCATCATTAGAATTAGAAATGAGACATCAATTATCAATCGTATATTTTCTTGGATTGTTGCTTTGCAGTCAGTCTGGAAACGCCCAGGATAGCCTGTTTACCCTGCATGAGGTTTGGGGAAAGGCAATAGAACACAATAAAGAATTAAAGTTCAGTAGGTTAGAGGTAGGTAAGGGAGAAGTATTATTGAAAGATGCCAAAAGCGAACGGCTTCCTGAGATCAATGCAAATGGTTCCTATTCCAGGCTCACGAATATGCCGATCTATGAAAACGGCATTTTTCACCGGCCAACTGTTGCTCCGGTCATCAACCAATCGTACAGTATTGGTGCAGAAGCTTCGCTCAACTTGTATCATGGTGGAAAAGCAAGAAGGGAGATCAGTATTAAAAAAGTTGAACTTGAGGCAACATTGAACCAACAGCAGCTTTCACTGGCCGATGTGAAGTTTAAAAGTGCTTCCTACTTCTATGAACTTATAAGAAACCTGCAGCTTAAAAAGCTTACAGTGCAGGAAATTGTTTATGAGGAAAAGCAACTGACAGAAATTGGTCATTTGTATAAAAATGGAACTGTATTGAAAAGTGATCTGTTGCGGGCAGAGCTGAAAATCTCCAATCAAAAAATGCTGCTTTCCGAAATAGAAAACAATATTACATTATCGGTTCAGCAGTTAAACATTATCATGGGCCGTGCAGATCAGGCAACCCTGGATCCCGTTGTTGAAAATATTGAACTTGTGGAGCCTTATGCTTTAAGTTATGAAGATTATCTGGCCATCGCTTATAAAAACTCCTTTGAGTTCAGGCTTTCAGAAAATGCAGTTGCTCTGAGTAATTTGAATCTGAAGCAGGTGAAATCAATTATACTGCCTAAAGCAGACTTCTTTACTTCCTATGGTTATACCTACCCACAATCGCAGTTTTATCCTTATTCAGATGCACTTTTTGGCATTGGACAGGCGGGTGTAAAAATAAGTATGCCCATTTCCGGTCTTTATCTGAACAAGTATAAAAAAGAGGTGGCTGATATTAAAAGGAACGAACAGATCGTGCATCATGAAATTAAACAGGATGAAATCAGAAATGCGGTGAGGGCCGCCTATCTGCACTATACTGAAGCACTAGAACGGATTGAGGTCGCCAAGAAAAATATTACACAGGCTACGGAAGCATTGAGGATTCTGAAAAGCAGTTATTTTAATCAGCAATCGCTCTTAACAGATCTGCTGGATGCTGAAACCCAACTTCTTCAATCGAAATTTGATCTAACCTCAGCAGAAGTGAGTGCACAGGTACAGTTTTACCAGTTACAAAGAATAATAGGAAAAATTTAAACGCAATAAGATGAATATAAAACCGAATAAAATAGATAAAATCGTTGTTAAAGTTACTAGAGGGATTGCCATTGTTGTTCTATGTGGCCTGGGTTTATGGGGCATTAGCCTGATAAGGACAATGCTGAGATACCAACAGACTAATGATGCACAGGTGGAAGAATATGTGAACCCAATCAATGCAAAAGTTGGTGGATATATTAAAAAAATCTGTTTCATAGAAAATCAGCAGGTAAACGAAGGTGATACACTGCTGGTTATAGACAATAGTGAATATCGTGTACAGCAGGATGAAGCAGGGGCTGCGCTTGAAAATGCAAAGTCCCAAACTGGTATTCTGGAAGCGAATATCAGTACGCTGAAAAGCAATGCGACTATAGGCTTGTCTCAAATTGACGCGGCCCGGGCAAAAATGGTGAGGCAGCAGCAGGAGTTTTATCGTTATCAAAACTTGTTGAAAGAAGAATCGACTACACAGCAGCATTTTGATAATGTAAAGACGGCGTTGGATATTGCGATCTCTGAATACCAGGCAGTAGTAAATACTTATAAGGCAGCTCTGTCCAAAATTAAAGATGTGGAGGCGCAGAAAGTATCGGTACTTGCAGAAATTAAAAGACGGCAGTATGTTTTAAACCGAAATAAGTTGGAACTTGGCTATACGGTGATCACTGCACCTTACAGGGGTAAAGTAGGTAAAAAGGTCATTCAGGAAGGACAATTGGTTGAGGCAGGGCAGACGATGACGTTTATCATTAATGAGGAAGGGGGAAAGTGGATTGTTGCCAATTTCAAAGAGACGCAAATTGGTAAATTTAAGGCTGGCCAAAAAGCCATGGTTACGGTGGATGCATTCCCTGACAAAGAATTTAATGGAGAAATAGAGTCTGTCTCGCCTGCAACGGGATCTAGATATTCGCTGTTGCCGCCGGATAATGCTACAGGAAACTTTGTTAAAATTATACAGCGTATTCCAATACGTATTAAACTAACCGATGAGCGTTCAAAGATCGCGATGTTGTCGGCAGGAATGAATGCAAACGTGTCCATCAAAAAAGAAAATCATGAATAAGGATCATTTACCGATTTTTAAAACCTGGGCCCCTGAATGGCTGATCCGGTCGACTATCTTTCTGGTACTTTTGCCTGCTCTTGTCGCATTTGCCCTTTACTTCAGTAATACAGCTGAAACGGCAGGATATTATGGCATGGAGCCTGCAGATGTTCAATATTCTGTAATAATGATGTATGCTGCATTGGTGGCCATCCTGCCTATTGACGATCGTTTTGTGAAATATTTTGCACCAAGGCAGTATTTTATTCTTGGTGTGATGCTGAATACGATTACCTATCTGATTTGCGCTTTAACCAGGAACATCACGATTTTTATGATCTGCCGTTTCATTCAAGGTGCAGTATGTGCGATTTTTTGCAGTATTTGTATGAACTTGATCTTTCCGAGGATTCATTCTGCCCGTGCAAAAACAATAGGATATTCTATTTTTTATGGAGCCCTGCAGGTGTCTATTCCAGGCTGTGCCATATTCTGCAGTTGGTTGCTTCATTATTTTGAGTTTAACAGGTTATTCTATGCTTTGATTGTTCTGGAGGTACCTGGCGTGGTGTTGTTGTTGCTCCTCAGCAATAATGTACGCTTTAGGAAAAGGCTGCCCCTGTATCAGTTAGACTGGGTGAGTTACATTTTCTATACGGTCATTTTCTGCGGTGTGGGCTATGTTTTTGTATACGGACAACAGCTCAATTGGCTGGATAGTCCGCTGATCGCTAACCTTTGCCTAATTATAATTGCTGCAACGGCCCTTTTTACTTTGCGCCAATTTCATTTAAAAAGACCTTTTGTAAATCTGAGATTATTCAGTTTTGCGAATTTCAGAAACGGCTTACTGCTATTGATGGTGTATTATATTTTTAAAGGAACAACGGGTTTTGCATATGCTTATTTGCAGGGGATACTGGGTGTTGATCCTATTCATCTTACTCCGATCTGGGTGATTAACATTGTTGGAATTGTTGTGGGTATGTTTGTTTCCTCCCGCTTTGTACTTTATGGAACCTCTATAAAGGAAATTCTGGTTGCTGGATTTTCCTGTCTTTTACTTTATCATATACAGATGTATTTTCTGTTTTCCAGCGTTTCTTCTACCAGCGATTTCTTCATGCCATTCTTTATGCAGGGCTTGGGATCGGGTGCTTTATTTGTACCAATTGTGCTGTTTACGGCTTCATCAGTTCCGGCACCGCTGGTGGGGTCAGTTTCATTCCTGGGAATTGGGTTTCGCTTTATAGGTTTTTGTACCAGCATTTCTCTTGCTAATTATTTTCAGTTATACAATAAGAGTATGCATTACAACTGGTTTGGGGCAAATATTACGGATCTGAACCCTGCTTTGAGCGAAACAGTGACTCGTATCCAGGAGCATGTTGCCATGGGAGGACAGGATGCAAAAACGGTGAAATCGTTGTCTTCTGGTATCTTGAACAGGATGATTGGTGAACAGGTTACATTGCGTGCATCTATGGATTATTATGCGGCTATGATTTGGGCCTTAGTGGTTTTGATTCTGGCTATATTGTTTGTTCCTCGGGCAAAAAGAGTAATTCTTGCTTTTAGGAGCAGGTTTGTGCCCTATTAAACTGGGTATGCAGAAAGTCTTTCTCATTTCCCGCATTCTTTTAAGAGGAAGTTTGGTAGGGCGCCTACTGTAATGCTGGATTAGAAGAATGTATTTTTTCTGTCATCTCGTTTTGATACAGCAGCAAACCAAATGGTACTTTGGGTTCTATATAGGTGCTTTTTGGAGGTAAGTCATTTTGTTTATCTGCCTGCTGAATAAGTGCTTCTGCGCTCATGGGAAATAGGGTGAAGGTTACAGACTCAGATTCCTGTTGTTGTACATCGAGCAGCTCTTCCCATTTATTTGCAGGAAAATTGCGAAGGCGTTGATCTGTTGTTGGGTCATGAATGCCAAACAAAGGACTAAGTACCATTTCCTGAAGGAATTGTACGTCCAAGAGTTCGTTGATGTATTCTGGTTTCAGGTCGAGCTGGTACCAGATACCTTTATGCTGCATGCCAAACCGGTGCGATCTTGAAGGTTTATAGGCGGCATTATTCGGTACTTCGGAGATGTAGAATTGTTTGCTCAGCTTTTCAAGTAATAGATTGGTCTCCAGGGGAAGCTCAGGGCATACCATACGGTGGAATTCCCGGCAACTGATCTGGCCACTGGACACATAGAGTGTACTGATCCACTGGGGGCTAAATTGATGCTCTGCCGCCGCAACTGCCAAACGGTGGTGCCCGTCAGCTACATAGGCGTGTTTGATATGCTGAAATGCGCTTGTAAATTCCTGGATCGTTTCCTGCGACCGTATTTTCCAAACTTTATGACTGCAGCGGTCCTGTACCAGGGTAACTATGGGTGGAAAGGCGGCAACTTTTTCAATCAGTTGGGTCATTGTTGAATGTTTACGATAGGTGAGAAGTATTGGGCTGCCTTCTATTCCAAGACCCTTTCGGTAGGCTTTTAAGCGATCTTCTCTTTCTTCGAGGGTACGTTCGTGGGTAACAATATTGCCGCTGATCATATCTTCCAGACTGGTTTGCACCCAAACTCCGAATTGTGATCCGTATGCGGTTTCTTTTTCATAAATATAAATCCCAGGTACCTCTTCCTGCCTGTATCTACCCAGGTTTTTAAGAACCTCCAAATTAATCTTGCAGGCCTCAAATGATACCGAATTATTTTGTGCTGGTTCCAGCGTTTGCCTAAAATGCTTCCGCTCTGCAGTTCCGCTCATCATACTGTTATACCAGGCAGGTTCAGGGTGCAGAGCGTTAAAGGCTTTTATCTTCATGGTCTATCTTAATATTCGGTTATATAGGAGTAGTTTTAGTGGTGTAAAGTTCTGTTGTTTAGATTATTATTGTTTAATGATTGGCTTATTTTGGGACAATTTTCTATTAAGGACTTCGTGTGCCTTATAAAATTTTGTTGGGCTGGATATTTTTTGCTCTGGAAGAATTTTGTTCTGATAGTGGTATTGGGTCTATATAGGTATTGTGAACCAAAATACGCTACCAACACCAAGTTCGCTTTCGGCGCCAATTTTCCCTCCGTGTCTTTTGATGATTTCTGAGCAGATGTATAACCCAAGTCCTAATCCGGTATAGTTTTGACTGTTGTAGTTCACACGATAGTATCTGTCAAAAAGATTTGGAAGAATATCGCTTTCTATACCCGGACCTTTATCTTTTACCGAGACTTTAGCATAGTGACCTAAATTTTCTATAGAAAGGTGTATTTCTTTGGAATCCGGAGCATATTTAACTGCGTTGTTTACGAAATTGATGACTACTTGTTCGATGCGGTGTTCATCTGCATGGATTATTAAATCTGTGTCTCCTTCAACGATTAACTCGTATTTTCCCTCAAGCCGCACATGATTGCAGCAAAGACTGAGCATTTCAAATATGTTAAAGGTTGTTTTGCTCAATTCCAGTTGGCCTTGAGTGAGTCTGTTCATGTTCAGCAGGTCATCAACCAGTACGCTCATCTTTTCCATGCTCCTGTTAGATTGCTCAATCAGTTTTAGATGGATTGGTGATGAAGGTTTGTCTTTAATCCTATGCAACAATTGCAAAGAAGCTCTTAATGTTGTGATTGGAGTTTTTAGTTCATGGCTTGCAATACTCAAAAAATCATCTTTACGCTGTTCAAATAATTTGCTTTCAGTAATATCAGCTGTCATCCCCACCATCCGATTCGCTTTGCCGTCCTCATCATATCTTGGCCGGCCATGTGCGCTGATCCAGTGAATAGAACCATCGCGCCATTTCACGGGATATTCTGCGCGGTAAATTTCATTTTTGGCAATAGACTCCTGAACCAGTCCCTTTACGCGGTCGCGGTATTCGGGCAACATTGCATTAAACAGGTCAGCGTATGTAAAGGTTTCTTCTTTGCTATAGCCATAATTGGCTTTAAACTGGTCTGTGCTTTGCATCGATCCAGTGGCGAGGTCAACTTCTGTAGAACCCAATTTACTGGCATCCAGGGCAATCTGTAAACGCTGGTTGATCTCTTCGACAGCCTTTCTTGCCTGGATTTGTTCTTCATTGGAAGCTGTAAGTTCCTCATTCATGACCTGTAGCTCTTCTTGTTGTTCGAGAAGCAGGGAATTTGTTGATTGGTGATTTTCTATCTCTTCCAATGCTGAGATGCGAAGTTCAATTTGATCCATGACGGATTTGGCCATACCTGCAAGGATGACTTTTTCCTGCTCGGAAAATTCTCTTGGTTTTTGATCAATAATGCAAAGCGTACCGATCAGGAAATCATCGTGAGTAATTAAGGGTGCTCCAGCGTAAAAGCGCAGGCCAAAATCTCCCACCACATTGGGGTTGGCCATGAGGCATGGCTCTTCAAATGCATCTTTAAAAAGCGTAATTTCATGGTCCAGTACTGCAAGCGCACAAAGACTTTTACCTCGGTTGGCTTCCTTTGCTTTTCCCATTCCTACATTAGCCTTAAAGAAAACACGCTCTGCATCCACAAGGGAAACCAGGGAGATGGGGACGTTAAATATCTTGGTACAAAGACTGGCAATATTATCAAATGAGGCTTCTGAAGGGGTATCCATGATCCTGTAGCGTCTTAGTGCTACTAATCTTTCAGCATCATTCTCGGGAATAATGTTCATTCCAAAGGTATTTTCGATCATGGGAGAAGAATAAATCTCGATAAATATACAAATAGCTAAACAAAATTCATTAAAAGTTAAACAAGAATGTCATAAATATAGCTAACTGGCCAATTGAAAGGCAACTTTATCAATTAGTGACTGAATATCGAAGGGTTTGGCCAGGAAGTCGTCGGGTTTACAGGCCCTCTTTTTGTTCTTTAGGTTAAGGTCATGACTGGCTGAGATCATAATGATAGGCATGGAGGAGGTGGCAAAATTTTGCTTTAATACATTACACAAATCACGGCCATCTAAATCGCCCAGCATTACATCAATGATGAGAAGATCGGGTTGAAAGTTTTTAATTTGGTAATGGATTTCATGACCATTTTCCATTGTCCGTATCTCATATCCTTCCAGTTCTAAGAGGATGGTGATGATCTCTAGAATATCAGGATTGTCATCTAGTACAAGTATCTTTTTCATGTTCAATCCATTTTTAAGGTAATGATACAACCCCTTGATCAAGAAATAGTTTTCTTTTCTGTGAAGTTTTGAAAAAGATGTTTTTTAGGGAGGCTTAGTTCCTTTGTTTTTTAAGTAATTGGTATACTTTGTTTGGTGCGGGTTTTCTATCCAGGCTGATGAGGAAAAAGGTAAAGAACAGAAATGTGCTCAGCATTAGGAAGGATATGATTTCTATCTGTTGATTCATTTTTAGGGCCAGAGTGAGGAATGTTGCTATAGCAAATGTAACTTGTAGACCGGTAATGATGTTTTTTAGATTGTTCATAGTTGTAGCAATTAAATTACAAAATGAATTTACGTGAAGTTTATGTGCTTGAAAATATGGAATGGGCAGATAGGCAAAAATGCGGGTTGAAACGGCAAATTCGGGAGGTGGTTGCAGATAGAGCCATCATTCTTTTTATTTTGTTGTTTATCTAAGTTAATTTTTTTGAAAAATCGGTTGTGATGTTTTTGTGTGACATAGGGTTGTCACTGATTGCTTTTAGTTTTGTGGCTTAGCTTAAGCAAAATAATTTATTTGAATATCAGACATGGCAGATAAACAGTTAGATACATTCTATCCGAAAAATCGTAACGATTGGCGGGAGTGGCTTGATCAGTATCATGATAAAAAAGAGAGCATATGGCTTATCTATGATAAAAAAGTTGCTAACAAGCAAAGAATCAATTGGAGTGAAGCCGTAGAGGAAGCGCTTTGTTTTGGCTGGATAGACAGCAGATCAAGGCCTATTGATGATGGGAGATATATGCAGTTTTTTAGTAAAAGGAAGGTGAAAAGTGCCTGGTCTAAAATTAATAAAGATAAAGTTGAACTACTCGAAATAAATGGGCTTATGAAAAGTGCAGGTTTAAAATGTATCGAGATGGCCAAACAAAACGGTTCCTGGGAAATGTTGGATGGTGTAGAAGCTTTGATTATACCTGAAGATCTCTTGGTTGTATTAGATGAGATGCCTGCTGCGAGAATTTATTTCGACAGCTTAAGCAAGTCTGTGAAAAAGCAACTACTCCTGCGGTTGGTTGTTGCACGTAAGGAGGAGACCAGGAAGAAGCGCATTGCTGAGATCCGTGAATTTTTGTTTGGGGCTTCTCGATAAAAATAGTTGTATTGTTAAGTACAGAGTATCTT
>NZ_QAIL01000554.1:11719-33651 GCF_003061025.1 Pedobacter sp. HMWF019
AGTAGCATATGATTTGATTGACAAGCTCAGTGATTTGGCTTCAGCTCACATACATGCTTATTTACACAGGAAAGAGGGAGATGTATGGAAAGCGGATTATTGATATAGAAAGGCGGGTCGTTTAAAACCGGATGTGACGTTGGAACAGGAATGGCGAAATCTGGTTAGTGAGTATCTTTGTGTTTTTTAAAGAATTAAATCTAAATTCGTTTGTAAATAATGCTCCATGTTAGAACTTGATATAAAACCAAATATTCTAGATAGGTCAAGAAAGCTACTGCTGAATTCTGATTTCATAGAATTTGACGATACCAATTGGGACACGGATACTGTTGCTAGATTTAATAAAGGAGAAGTTGAAGCGATTAGATTCGGCATTAAATTTTTAAAGGGTTACATGTTTACCATTGGCCGTACCTTTTGCATAGACATACAAGGTTCATATGGCCGAAATATAAAAATAAGAATGACTTCTTTTTATGGTATAGGGAAACAAGCTCTAGATGAGAAATATTGTCAAATCATCAATTCTTTTATGGACACGCATCACAACGATATTGTAAATCGGGCAATAAAAGTTCTTAATAGCGAGGGTAAATTCGAATTGCTTGAAACCGCATTTGAGAAAGAAGGTATTGTAATAAAAGGTAAACGTATCTCTTGGGAAAATGTGGGAACTAAAGCTTATAGAACCTATTATGCTCTTTTTTCTAAAAATGACCCTAAGGTTTACAAGAGTTATAACTATATGGATGATTGGAATGCTATTTTGGTGTACACTTTGTCAAGACGCATTCTTTCAGAAAAGGGGCTATCGGAATAACTTAATTAAAGGGGATAATTTATAATGAAAAAGACACCTTTTATCAATTATCTTTTTCAATCTGCACGTCTTGGTTTCCGCGAATGGACCGATGCTGATTTGATTCCTTTTGCTAAAATGAATGCGAATAGTGAAGTCATGCGTTACTTTCCTTCGGTGCGGACGCTTGAGGAGTCTGAACAATCTATGCGAAAATTTAAGGAGCAGTTCAGAGAATATGGTTATTGTTTTTACGCGCTGGATGAATTGGCAAGTGGGCAGTTTATTGGTTTTGTGGGTTTAAACAATCCGAAGTTTGAAGCTGACTTTATGCCTTGTGTAGAAATTGGCTGGCGATTGAGAAGGGAGTTTTGGAATAAAGGTTATGCCACTGAAGCTGCGAAAAGATGTCTGGACTATGCATTTAACGAATTGGACTTAGATGAGATTGTTTCTTTTACTTCGGTATTAAATAAGCCTTCTGAAAATGTGATGGAAAAAATTGGAATGCATAAGTTAGGGCATTTTATGCACCCTGCAGTAAATGCGGGAGATATTTTAAAGGAACATGTTTTGTATAGAATTCGAAAGCATTAGGGTGTGTTGAGAATTAATATTCTATTCTTGTATTTTAACGATAATTTAGTAGTTAAAAAATGAGAATACAGATTATAAGTGACTTGCATCAGGAGTTTGGTGTTTCAGATTTTAACTTTGAAAATGCTGATCTGGTTATTTTAGCCGGAGATACTAATCTTGGAACGAAGGGGATAGAATGGGCTAAAAAATACATATTGAATAAGCCCGTGATCTATATTCTGGGAAATCATGAGTATTATAAGGGGACGTACCCAAATATACTTCATAAGATTATAGAGGCATCAAAAGATTCAAATGTAACTGTTCTTGAAAATAACAGGGTTGAATTTAATGGAATAAGATTCCATGGCGCAACCTTATGGACGGACTTTTCCTTATTTGGAAATCCGGTTGAATATGGGATTATTTGTCAAGCTAAGATGAACGATTACAAACAGATCCGTAGGGATTCTTCTTATTCTAAGCTGAGAACTATAGATACCTATAAAATTCATCAGTTTTCAAAGTTGTGGCTGCAGCAAAGTCTTGAAGAGTCCGTAGGTTATAAGAATGTCGTCGTCACCCATCATGCACCGAGTATAAAGTCAATACCTGAAGTATATAAAAACGATCCGGTGAGTTCTGCGTATGCTTCTGATCTTGAATGGCTTATTGTGAAATATGAACCTTTATATTGGATACATGGCCATATTCATACACCATTGAGGTATAATATTAGTGAAACTGAAATTATTTGTAATCCACATGGATATATAAATGAAAAGTATAATGGCTACAATAAGGAGTTAATCATTGAAATATAAGTTGGTATCTGCATAATTGATCATCTTGCTGGAGACCGATTAATTCTTGAATTTACTAAATCTCAGGTTTAGGGAAATATTCTATATGTTTGTTTTTAATTTAATGACGCTATATCCTTTGTTTCTACCAATGATTACGATGAATGATTAATATTAGATTTTAGCATAAAGGAATATAATGGCATCTTATACAGAACATACAGATCAGGAATTAGTTACCTTGTTAAAGCAGGGAGATCGTGAGGCCTTTAATCAAATCTATTATCGTTATGCAGAATATCTGTATCAATATGCTTTAAATATACTTAGGGATGAAGATGAATGTACAGATGCCGTTCAGGATGTTTTTGTCTGGTTGTGGGAAAATGGAAAGAAAATTAATGTAAATATATTAAGAAGCTATTTGATCTCTGCAGTAAAGTATAAATTAACCAGGGTAATTCAGAGTAGTAAAAGAAAGGCAGAAATCCTGGCTTTAAATCCTTTACGGGAAGAGTTTTTTGTAGATGATAATTTAGAAATAAAAGAACTTAAACACGCCATTCAGGAATTTGTGATCTCACTTCCTGAAAGGGCCAGGCTGATTTTTGAATTGAGCCGTAATGAATATCTTTCTAATAAAGAAATCGCCGCCAGGCTCGGTATATCAGAAAAGACGGTCGAAAATCAAATAACAATTGTATTGAAAAAACTTAAATCTGGCCTTGGTAAGATGTCGTTCTGGTCGGTTTTGGTTTGATCAGAAAATAATTTATAAATTCTTTTGGGGGGTAGATAGCCTTCATGTCCCTATATACTAAAGGACAAGAATAAGGGATGATGAATGATAAAGAAAGGCTTGAGCTGATTGAGCGTATTTCATGTGGAATTGCGAGTGATGATGAATTAGGTCAATACAATGCATGGTGTAATTCGTTGCAGGAACCAGGTTTGCCGGTTGCTGATTTTGGAGTTCTGCAAACCAGGATGCTGGCTAATATAAACGGTAGAATAGATCATATTCGTATTATTCGTCTTCGCTATTATAAAATTGCTTCAGTGGCTGCCGCTTTAGTAGCTGTCGTTTTTGGACTTTGGTTTTATAGTTCGAATATGTTGTCAAACCCTAAGGTTGAGATTGTTTATCAAAATGACATTGCCCCGGGGAAAAATAGAGCCATACTGACTTTTGCTAACGGGAAAACCATAAAACTAAGTGATGCTCAGCAAGGTGTGACAGTTGGTAAGGATTTGAAATATTATGATGGAACGGAAATAACTGCAGAAAGAACACGGCCTCAACTTCTCACTGCAACTACTCCCCGTGGAGGTGCTTATGAAATTACGCTTTCGGATGGTACACGTGTTTGGATGAATGCAGATTCAAAACTTTCTTTCCCTTCAAGTTTTTCTGGAAGGGAGCGTAGAGTATCGTTAAAGGGGGAGGCGTATTTTGAAGTAGCGAAGAACTATTTTTCAGAAGTTAAAGGTGATCAGTCGATAAAAGAACGTATTCCGTTTGTTGTCGTTACGGATAAGCAGGAAGTAACCGTGTTGGGTACGCATTTTAATATCAACAGCTATGGGGATGAAGCAGCTACGAAAACTACCTTATTGGAAGGTAGTGTGCGGGTTGCAGTTTCTGGTACTAACAATGCTTTATTATCGTCTTCACGTATTTTGAAACCGGGTGAACAGGCGATAAATGATGGGGGTATTCGGATTGATAAAGTTGATGTAGAGGAAGTTGTGGCCTGGAAAAATGGAAGTACGGTATTCCAGGATAAAACTTTGGAAAGTATTATGCGTGAATTATCCCGCTGGTATGATATTACCGTTGTTTATGCTGCCGATGCTCCAAGGCATGAGTTTTTTAGTGGCGCTGTATCGAGAACAAGGAATATATCAAGCGTATTGGAGCGTATGCAAACTACAGGAAGTGTGAAGTTTAAAATAGAAGGAAGAATAGTAACCGTAACTAAATAAATCATATCAATCACTAAACAAAGAACCAAATTATGAAAGAAATTCTACGTAATTAAGATCAGGAGAAAAAATGGGCCTTTAAATGAAGCCGAAAAGTGCTACTAACACTTTCCGGCAAAAGTTTGAGCAACCATCCTGACAAAGATCAGGAAAAACAATTATGTGCTAATAGTCAATTATCAACTCAAACCAATTCAAACTTAGGCATTATTGCACAAGAAAGCAATAATGGCGGTCTGTCGTCGACCTTCCTGTGTTTGATACAAACCAACGACGAAGTATGGAAAACTATGCTTTAAACCGTGGTAAGCCATATAAATGGCTACCCTACAAAATTCTATTGATTATGAAGTTAATCATAGTACTGATGACTACTCTGTTGATTCAGGCAGCCGCTGCCGGGTACGCGCAAAAAGTAACACTTAATGAAACGGATGTTTCTCTGGGAAATATTTTTAATAAAATTCGGTTGCAAACTGGTTACGATTTTGTCTTTAACTCTAAAGAGGTGAGAGATGCAAAAAAGGTAACCATAAATGTAAAGAATGTTGGACTGGAAGAAGCGCTCAGGGTACTGTTCAAGGATCTGGATCTCAATTATTCTGTGAAAGATAAATTCATTGTCATTGAGCCAGTCAGGCCTTCTTTTATAGATAATTTGCGTGCTGTTTTTATAAATATTGATGCTTCTGGTAAGGTTGTGGATGCTGCAACGGGCGAGCCGCTGTCAGGTGCTAATGTAATGATTAAAGGACGAAAACAGGGCGTAAGAACGGCGGCGGATGGGTCGTTCTTACTGCAAAATGTGGAGAAGGATGCGATATTGGTGGTCACTTATACCGGGTATAAGACGAAAGAGGTAATGTCCTCAAAAGATGTTGGAATCATCAGGATGGATATTGCCGTGGGAAATCTTCAGGAAGTTGGGGTAACGGTGAATACCGGCTACCAGCGTATTAAGCCTGAACAAAGTACAGGTGCAGTTTCACAGATCGGCACCAAGGAGTATGAATCCAGGGTTAGTACTAATTTTCTGGATGGACTGGTAAACCGCTTACCGGGACTGATGATTAACAATACGGTATTATTTAACAGCACGGACCCCAACGGTAATCAGTCATCAAGGCCTTTGTTCAACATCCGTGGTATTTCCACCATGTCGGCCAACCAAAATCCGTTAATTGTAGTTGATGGCTATCCAACTGAGCTGACGCTGGATATGATTGATCCAAATGAGATTAAGTCGGTGACGATCCTTAAAGATGCAGCATCTGCTACGGTATACGGGGTAAGGGCCTCAAATGGGGTAATTATCATCGAGAGAAAACAGGCTAATCCGGGAGCTGCACAGTTCAGTTTCAGGACTACGTTGGGTCTGACACCAGAGGAAAATTACAGCCGCTACCGCTGGGATCCAAATGCATCGGCCATCAATGCCAGTTACCTACGGGAAAGGCAAAGTCTGAATATCAACCAGTCTACCTGGGCAAGCTTGTTTACCCCGGGTGTAGGCAACGTACGACGTTCGCTTCCTTTCTTTATCCAGTCTCAGCTTACCGCCGGTATCATTTCGCCTGTGCAAGCCGAAAGTTCTTTTGCAGAACTGGCTAATTATGATAATCTTAAGGACTACAATCGCTTATTCCAAAGGACGGCAGTTACGCAAACGCATACCTTGAACGTTTCAGGTGGTGTGCCTAATGCGCTGTACTACATCACGGCCAATTATACTGGTAACCTCGATAATGCGATCCTGAATGACAATAACAGATTTTTATTAACTGGTCGAACCACACTAAAACTGGCGAAACGACTAAGTTTAGAACTGACAACAGAGTATCAGGAGAAGCGCATTAACGGTGCGCCAGTACCCAGGGCTTCTGACTATGCAGGCTATGAGCATTATCAAGACGTAAACGGCAATCCTGCTGCTATCATTTCACAAAGCTATGCACCAGTTTATAACAGTTTCATCATGTCGCAGGGCTTGTTAGATCAGAACTATTACCCGCTGATTGAAGCAAATTTAGTAAGCAACAAAACGCGGACGGTGAATAACAAGACGATTGCCAATTTTAACTACGATATCGGAAAGGGCTTTAACCTTTTGTTTGGCGGGGTTTACGAGACGACCCGTTCAGAGATCAGGCATTTGGCCGGTCAAGGGTCTTCGGAAGTGAATGCCTGGGTAAATAATTATACAGTGACTGCGGGGGGAACATTTAAAAGGAATATTCCTGATGGAGATTTTCTTCGCCAGCAGAATACCAGCTCAACCGGTTATACCGCGCGTACGCAATTGAACTATAATAAGAAAATTGGTAATCATTCTTTTAATGCCATTGCGGGTGCTGAAATACGGAGCATTTTAGACAAAGGTAATTTAGCCTCTTATTTTGGTTATAACGACCAGAGTTTGCTGCAGCAACCTGTAGACTACGCGTCTATATTTAATGGTTTGGCGGCAGTTAAGGGAACGCTTGTTACCTCAAATAATCTTGGATCTTTAACTAATTTCTTTAACCAGACCTATAGTGAAGACCGATTTGTATCGGCTTTTTCTAATGTTGTGTATTCCTTTAAGGATACTTATTCTTTGTCAGGAAGTATCCGCGTTGACCAGTCGAACCTTTTTGGTAGCGATCCAAAATATAAGTACAAACCACTATGGTCTTTAGGCGCTGCCTGGAACATTCAAAAGGAAGACTTTATGAGCAATTTGAACTGGCTTCACCAGTTGAAGTTGCGCAGTGCCTTTGGATTTAACGGAAATGTGGCCAAACTTTCGCTTCCGCAGGTAATTGCCCAGGCTGCGCTTAATACTTCCAATACGCCTACCCTTACCTCGCTCATTTTAGCCTCAAATGCCAATAGCGGTCTTCGATGGGAGCAGACAGAAAATTTTAACATGGGACTGGATTTTAGTATTTTCAAAAATATCACTGGTAGCCTTGATTATTATACGAAAAAAACAACCGATGTGATGGGTAATTCTACCATCGACCCAACTCTTGGCGCAGCCTCTGCTCTGATTAATTATGCAACCATCAGAAATAATGGTTTGGAGTTTAGCCTGAAAGCAGATTGGATATCTACTAAAAACTTTAACTGGAATACGGGGCTCGTGATTGCTAAAAATAACAGCAAGGTGCTGGATGTTTACAGAACGGGGCGGTATGATCCACCAACTCTTGATTTACTGGGCTATGTAAGCGGTTATCCGGTAGGTTCGATGTTTTCTTACAATACCAAGGGACTTAATAATCAAGGCCATCCAATTATTGTGGATCAGAATGGGGTGGAATACGTGGTAAATACCAGTACCACAGGGCAACCCCTAGTTACTGCGATGTCCAGTAAAGATTCAGGACTTGTACAGTATTCGGGAAGTACTCTTCCAACGATTAGTGCAGGATTAAGTAACCGCGTCGATGTAGGCAATTTTTACTTCTTCGCAATGGTTAACTATTATGGTGGTTTTAAGGTACGGGTGCCAAGGCCTACACCAGCAGATAACAGACCGTTGGTAGGAGCTAATAATTATTGGAGGGCTGCGGGAGATGAGTTGAACACCGATATTCCAAACCTGGTTGACCTGAATGCCCCAAATCCGTCATGGGCTTACCATTACAACAGCAATTATGTGGTTGATGGTGATTATATAACACTTGGTGATGTAACGGTTTCGTATCGTTTAAACGACCTGAATTTTATAAAAAAGGCTGGCTTTAAGAACTTCGAGATCAAGGCTCAGGCTTCAAATCTGTATACTGTAGGCTTTAATCGCTATAATTTTAGTATGGCTACAGGAAACTACGCGAAACCGTATGTAACCCCGACTTATACATTGGGTTTATTCACTAATTTTTAAAATTTATACCAATGAAAAAATTTAAATATATAGCCATTCAATTGCTGCTTTGCTGCCTGGCTTTCAGCGGTTGTGACAAATATCTGGATATTGAACCAAAGGGCAAGCAATTGCTGAAAACGACTAATGACTTCGATTTGTGGTTAAATAGCAGTATGCTTATTAGTGAAACGGCGGCTGATAATATTATGAATTACATGACGGACAATTATGATATGCAGAACGTCAATACCCCACCAACCACCCTCGTGGAACTCATTTATACCTGGGCACCGCAGTTTACTACTGATGTAAGCACAATGACCTATTTATGGGGTGAACACTATAAGCGTATTAGCCTGTTTAATACGGTATTATCGGGTATTGATGCAGCGGGGGGTGGCACTGCGTCACAGAAAAGCAGTTTGAAGGCCGAGGCCTTATTAGGTCGTGCACATTCTTATTTCTACCTGGTGAATGAATATGCCAAGCCATATGATGCAGCAACTGCTGCAACAGACCTGGCTGTGCCTTATATCACATCAGATGATGTAAGTCAAAAAACGCCGGCTAGAAGTACGACGGCTGAAATTTACAAACATATCATTGATGACATCAATGGGGCGATCCCCAACCTTCCGGAAGATAACAGCAATGCTAGGTTTCGAGGCTCAAAGGCTGCAGCATACAGCGTGCTGGCACGTGTTTACCTGTACAGAAGGGAATATTCCGAAGCACAACGATATGCTGAGCTGGCCTTGGCCAATACCAAAGCTGTGATGATTGATTATACCAATTCTGCAACTTTCCCAACCACAACTAATGTGGTGTCACATCCGGATGTGATTTACGGGAGGTCGTCTCTTGCCCTGGCATTGCCGATATCTGCTGAATTAAAAAGTACTTTCGCCAGCAATGATGCCAGAAGAACTGTCTTGTATACCAGTTTCACTAGTACGGTAAGGGGAGCAACCCTATTTTACGCGGCTAACGTTACACCGGCCTTTTCCTGGACCAATTCGGGTACGAGTGTGCAAGAGATGCAGTTAATTGCAGCCGAAGGTGCTGCAAGAAGCAATAATCTGACTATAGCACTTGCCCATCTGAATGAGGTGCGCAGGAATAGGTATACAGGTACGCCAGTTGCCAGCAGAGATTTTAGTTCGACCATTCAGGATGTGGTTTTGAATGAGGTGCTGGCAGAAAGAAGACGGGAATTACCTTTCCATGGCCTACGCTGGTTTGATATGCGAAGGTTGGATGTGGAGAACAGGATGCCAGCGGTAACTCGCACGAATGCGCAGAATACAGTGATTGCCACATTAGAACCACACAGTGTCAGATATACGTTGCAGATACCCATCCAGGTGATGGCCTTTAATCCAGATATGATACAGAACCCATAAATATAAAGTTCAAAAGATGAAGACATATAAGTTGAATTTACTGGCAATATGCACCGTAGTGCTATTGTTCATGGCTTGTAAAAAAGACAAATCTGGTCACGAAGCTCTTGCAGAAGGACGTGTAACCTTTAATCTGCCGGCATCAACAGATGTAGTAGCAAGCGCATTAGACATTAAGACTACAACGTTAGTTAGTACAGAGATGAAAGCTGTGTTGGAAGGCGCCGCTTCTTCAGATGTGCATTATGTGACTTTCACAACAGATACCAATAAAATTGCGGAATACAGAACAAAGTACGGAAGCAGTGCGCGGTTACTTCCTACGTCGAGCTACCTTTTTTACAAATCTACGGTAGCCATCCCGGCTGGAACCAACATTTCGGAAGCAGCAGTGCTGAACCTTAGTTTTCAGACCGCATTAAAAGCGCATACTGCCTACGTTCTTCCGCTGGCTATTGCCTCTGTTGATGGACAAGTACAGGATCCTAAGACACGCAGGGTAGTTTATTATGTGTTTAATACAGGTGACGCAGTGTATGTAGACCATACTGGATACACCCTTATAGCTACTGCATCTTCCACAAATGGAGCCAATGTGGCCAGCAGAGCGGTGGACGGAAATAATCTGGGGACCTATTGGCTAAGTAATATTACACAATCATTGCCCCAATGGCTGAGTATTGATTTTGGAAGGGAAATTAAATTTTCTGGATTGGACTACTTTTTTCCAACGGCTGTAAATTACGCAACCTTAGGGGGCAATACCACTTCTGTTAAGTTGGAAACAAGCTCGGATAACATCACCTGGGCAGATAAGGGGACTTATGCGGTGGATATTAGAAATACAGAGCGAAAGCAAACTTTAAATCTGCCTTCATTAACCACCGCCAGATATCTGCGCTTCACCATTTTGGCTGCTGCTCCGTATTCTGGTTACAGTGTAGGTTTTGTGGGCGAAATTGTAATGAGAAACTAATCCCTAATAGGTTAACTATTCTAAAAAAAAAAACATACAAATGAAGAAATCAATATTTTTATTTTTGTCGCTGCTGCCCTTATTGGCAGCGGCTCAAAAGAGCTATACCATTTCAGGAAAATTGCCCGCAGTTAAAGGCCAGGCCAAAGCTTACCTGGTTACTTTACAGGGTGATCAATTTAAGGAGACTGATTCTGTGGTTATTAAGAATGGACAATTTCAGTTTACCGGGAAAGTAGACCAGCCTCAAAGCGCAATTATTGCGGTCAAAAGATCACCTGAATCTGGTAAGCAAACGGATAATTTAAGTTTCTATCTGGAAAACTCTAAGATTACGTTAACAGGGAAAGATTCTATTAAAACGGCTACCGTTGCCGGTTCGGTGTCAGATCGCGAAGACCGGGAGCTGTCGGCGTTAATTACGCCTTTTACGAAAAGGATTATGAAAATCCAGCGGGAATTTACAAAAGACCATGGGGTAGTAGAGGGAAAAACCCTGGAGCAGCGTAAAGAAGCGCAAGACAGCATAAACAGCTATGTCAAACAGATCAAAAACATCCAATTGAAGTTTGTTGAATCACACCCGAATTCATTCATGGGTTTGTACACGTTTAACACCTCTATCCTTGGTAGTCACTTTGACTCTGCAGAGGTAAAGCCTTTGTTTTATAAATTTTCTCCCCAGCTTCAGTCGTCATCATTGGGAAAACTAGCTATAGATAGAATTTTAGCAAATGAAAAGCGTGCGGTGGGTGTAAAAATCATCGATTTTTCACAGACTGATATTAACGGCAAACCATTTCACATAAGATCATTGCGTGGTAAATATGTGTTTTTGGATTTTTGGGCCAGCTGGTGTTATTGGTGTCGTGCGGAAAACCCAAATGTGTTAAAAGCCTATGAGCAACTCAAGGACAGAAATCTTGAAATTGTAAGCGTATCCTTTGATGAAAGTAAAGCTGCCTGGGAAAATGCTATAAAACAAGATAAACTCCCTTGGTTGCAGGTCTCTGACTTAAAAGGGATGAAAGTAAGAGATGGATTGGCAGCAATGCTAGACATTAAAGCGATACCGCAAAACCTGTTGATCAGTCCGGAAGGTGTGATCATCGCTACGAATCTTCGCGGTGAAGACCTCCCAGCAAAATTATCCAAATTGATTAAATAACATAAAGTAAATATGATGAACCTCAAAATAATTATTGGAGCCTTTTTATTGTTGCCTGCAAGTTTTTGTATGGCTCAGGATAAGTTTGAAATATCGGGCCAGCTTTCTAAAGCAGGTAAGGATAAGATGGTAATGCTGAACTATACGAACAGCGAAGGTAAAGACGCCAAAGACAGTACCCTGGTTAAAAACGGTAAATTCTTGATCAAGGGTACTACAGCTTTTGGTAATAAAGCGTATCTGACACTCATGCCGGTAAAAAGGGATACTACACGGCGTGGTGGTCAATCTGATTACCAGGAATTTTATCTGGAAAAAGGTAATTATACCGTAGCGGGTACAGATAGCGTGGCTAAAGCCAGTATAACGGGAACACAAGCGCAAAATGATTTTCTGTTGTGGACCTCAAAATCACAAGCGCTGTTGACTCAGTTTAGAGAGATTACCCAGCGATTTAGCAAAGTTTATTATGCAAAAGTGAAAGATACGGTAGCGATCAAAAAGATTCAGGCGGAGGCAAGGCCAGTACACGCCAAAATTGAAGCTGCATTGGATTCTTTTCTATTTAGTCACCCGGATTCTTATGTAGCCTTGGATCTGATCGCTACAGAAAAGACTGCTGTAATTGATCCTAAAGTTTTTGAAACTTATTACAAGCCGCTGAGCAAAAGAGTATTGAGTAGCTTTACTGGGCAAAAGTTGACAGCTAAATACGATAAGGCTAAGCAGATTGCTCTTGGAAAAACTGTAGACTTTACTCAAACGGATGATAAAGGCAATGAATTTAAGCTGTCTTCTTTAAAAGGCAAATACGTATTGGTTGATTTCTGGGCAAGTTGGTGTGGACCATGTCGTGCAGAGAACCCGCACCTGTTGAAAGCTTACAATCAGTTGAAAGATAAAAATTTTGAAGTGGTGGGTGTTTCCCTGGATGATACCAAAGCGGCATGGTTAAACGCAGTAAAGCAAGACGGCATGCCCTGGATACAGGTAAGTGACCTGAAAGGCTTTAAGAGCGATCTTGCTGTTAAATACGGTATTTCAGCCATTCCACAGAATTTCCTGATCAATCCTGAAGGGGTGATCATAGCGAAGAATTTGCGGGGCGAAGATGTGAACGAAAAAATCTCTTCCTTTATTAAGTAAAGTCACTAATTGTTTGCTGTTGTGGCTGGTTGTAATTGCTATAACCAGCCATATTTGTATTGGCTTGTTTTTAATTCGTGTTTTATCGTTATTATTGCGATACACAAATGAAATAAAATTATGAAAAAATTATTAACGCTCGCTGCACTCTGTGCGTCTGTATGGACTGTAAATGCCCAAACTGAAAAGGGTAAATTGCTTATTGGTGGAAATATTGGGTATTCTAACAGTAAATCAAGCTCCAGAAATGCTCAGATAGAACAACTTATCGGGGAAGATAGCGTAAAGACAATTTCTTACTCTGTTGCGGTTAATGCAGGCTATTTTATCCGGGATAATTTTGCAATTGGTATGGGAATAGGCTACTCCCATATCAAATCTAATTTGAATGGAACTGTCTATTATAATGATTTACAAATTCCTTCGCCGTTATTTTATAGCGGGGAAAGTAAGTCGGATCTGTTCTTTCTGAATCCTTTCGCACGCTATTATGTTGGTCTGGCAGATAACTTTAAATTTTTCGGACAAGTCTCGGTTCCGATAAGTTCTGGAACACAGAAGCAATCTGGTGCAGCAAATCCAGGTAATTATCAGGAATATAAAACGACTTCCTATGGGGTGAGTATCCAGCCTGGACTGGCGTTTTTTCCTTCAAAAAGGATAAGCCTTGAGCTTTCATCTAATGGACTTGATTACGCTCATCGTCAACTTAAAAATAAACGAACAGACGAAAAAACGACTTCAAATTCATTCAGTTTTGGCTTGTCTACTTTAGCTCCCAGACTGGGTATCGTATTTTATCTTTAAAATTTCTGTTTAAACTAAAAAGTCCTGGCAATTTGAGGTATTCGAATTTCGCCAGGGCTTTTTGATTTAAGATTAATTGTGGTCTACTAAAATGTGAAAAAGATAATATGGAATTTTCTGTTGATTAATAGCCTGGATTTTGTTTAAAGCCTGTATTACCGACACTTTTGGCAATTTCAATTTCTGTTTGTGGTATTGGCCAGATGGTATCTCTGAGCGGGAACGACCGGTAAGCATTGTTCGGATCCTTAATGGTTGGAATGATGGTACGATCAAACCGCCATCTTTTGAGATCAAAAAAGCGTTGTCCTTCCATTGCAAATTCAATTCTTCTTTCGTGACGGATCCTGGTGCGCATATCTGTTGCAGACAGGCCTAAAGGAATCTGAGGCATATTAACGTCTGGTCTGGTTCTTACTGCATTTATTGCGGCGTAAACTGTCCCATCTGGACCTGCAACTTCATTTTGGGCTTCGGCATACATGAGCAATACATCTGCATAACGCATCAGTACCCAATCCTGATCACTTTGTGTAGCATAAGTAGTTGGAAAACGGCTCGGATCGATCCCTTTGCGCGGCAGAAAACCACTGGGTACTGCTGCGGCCTTAGGGTCAAAAGCTGTGGCGGCAGTTGTGCCTCGCCAGTCGCCAGGAACGATGATGCTCATTTTTAGTCTGGGGTCTCTATTAGCGTAAGGAGTTGTACTGTTAAACAATGGTGAAGACTGGATTGGTAAGCCATCCGTGCACTCATAATCATCTACAAGGTATTTGAGTACATTTACATTGTTGAGATAGGAAAATAACCAGTCCTGAGGGCTGTAAAAACTTGGAGGCGAATAACGTGCTGAAAACATGATTTCTGGATTGTTATTCTGACCAGGTTTTAAAAACAGACTGCTGTAGGCATCTGCAAGTTTGAATTTGTTTTCTGTCATCACCAGTTTAGCGGCATCAGCTGCTTTTTGGTATTGACCGTTGGCTAACAGTACTTTCGCTTTGTAGGCTAATGCTGTGCCTCTTACCGCGTGCCCGTTATAATTTGTGTTGGGTAAATTGGCTGCCGCATAATCAAGATCGGCAAGAATGGAATCTACAACCAGACTTTTTGGTGAACGTGGAATAGTTATACTAGCCTGATCAAAACTTAATGGTTTTAAGGTAAGGACACAATCTCCGTACAATTGAGACAAAAGAAAATAATGATATGCTCTGATGAACTTCACTTCTCCTATGTACTGGTTTCTCAAGCTTTGCGATAGCGGAATATCGCCGATGCGAACTAGAAAAAGGTTGCATGTTGCGATAGCCTGATAACTATATTTGTAGGCATCTGAAATAATCCCCGTCATGGTTGCTTCAATATTACCAGTCGAAACCATAGAAAAATTGCCTCCACTGGAAATTGTATAGCCGTTATCAGTCAAGGTTTCCCAAAACATATACCCGCCACCAAAACCGGCGCCTGCATTACTTACACTTACTGCATTGTTGCCCCGGCATAGGAAATTATAACAGCCTGCCAGGGCCAGATCTGCATCGCTCTGTGTTTTCCAAAAAGTATTTTGTGACAATTGTGCCAGGGGATCTTTTTGAAGAAAGTCCTTTTTACATGAACTAAAAATACCTAGTCCAGATAGGGTTATGATAAATAAAAATAGCTTTTTCATAGTCTTTAATTAAAAGGTGGCTCTAACGCCGAAGTTAAATGTCTTGTTTTGAGGGTGAGTTACATAGCGCGTGTTGGTTGCTATGCGTTCCGGGTCCAGTCCAGGGAATTTGGTGAAAGTAAAAAGGTTTTCTCCGGCAAAATAAACCCTCAAAGCGCTCATTTTTATTGATTTAACTAGTTTTTCGGGGAGGTTATAGCCTAATTGTATATTTTTGATTCTTAAAAAAGAGGCATCTTTTAAATAGTAGGTTGAGGTTGTACTAATATTTTGACTAACCGTTCCTGTACCCGTCATATATATTAATGGCATTGTGGTGCTTGGATTGCTTGGAGTCCAGGCATTAAGCCAATCTGTTGTTGGGACGGAACCCTGGTTGAAGGGCTGGAAACCCCATCCGTTTACGTATTGTTTTTGACCCTGTGAGCCATACAGGAAGATAGAAAGATCGAAATTTTTATACTCGAAATTGGCATTTAATGAATAGTCGTAATTTGGAAAGGCTCCGGAAACAACGGTTCTGTCGTTTTCATCAATTTTATTATCTCCATTTAAGTCTTTAAATTTAAATGTTCCCGGAACCGGATTGTAAGGCTGCTTTGGTGAAGCGGCAATTTCATCGGTGGATTGAAAGATTTTTTCAAATTCATAGACATAGTAACTGTCAAAAGGTAAACCTACTTTATCTATTGTTGTTGCATTAATTTTGGTCGCACTGTATTTGAGTAATTTATTTCTGTTGGCCTGGATATTTGCTGTAAAGGAATATCCTACTTCTCCTATTTTGTCTTTATAAGAGAGGGATAGTTCCATACCCCGGTTCCTTACTGTTCCATTGTTTACAATGGGAGGGTCATAGCCGACATAGATTGGCAAGGGGCCCTGGTCTAGAATGTCAGTGGTGATTTTATTATAGTAGTCTGCGGTTAGGCTCAACTTATTTTTAAAAAAGGAGATGTCTAGTCCGAGATCGAAAATTTTGGTGCTTTCCCATCTGATACTTTGGTCAACGAGACCAGTTTTACGAACTCCATCACCAAGATTGGCTCCAAATGGGTAAGAAAAACCTGTTGTATATACATCCTGATAAGGATAATTACCTATGTTCTGATTGCCCAGTTTTCCGTTAGAGGCCCGGATTTTTAAATCTGAGATCACTGGGAGTATATTTTTAAAGAAATCTTCTTGTGAGATTCGGTAACCTAGGGATAGTGAAGGATATAAACCCCATTTATTTCCCTGAGCAAAGCGCGATGAACCATCATATCTGATGTTTCCCTCTAAAAGATATTTTCCTTTATAATCATAATTCAGACGTCCATAATAAGAATTAATCGACCATTCAGCAGCTGTTCCGCTATTGAGCTGGGAGCCTGTACCTCCGGCGTCAATTTCCGGTACAGAGTTGTTTGGATAGGTAACCCTGGAAGCGGAAAGGCTTTGGTTTTTGTAGTATTCTGCCTGCGTTCCTGCAAGTATATTGAAAGCGTGGTCACCAATTTTCTTAGAGTAGGTGAGTTGTGTATAGCCAATTGGATAAATGTAATTATTATCGGTAACCTGTAAGCCCTGTCCGCCTACATCCAAGGTACGGAAAGGTTGATCGTTGGGACCTGCAAACCAAAGGTATTGTCCTATAACTGGTTTATAATCATATGTTTTTTGAAAGTCGAAATTGGTTCCTACGCTGGTTTTCCATTGTAAACCTTCCAAAAGTTTAACGTCAAGAAATATATTTCCTTGCATAAAATAATCTGTATTTGAAGCCAGGGCATTCTCTGCAACTGCTATTGGATTTTTATTTGCGGATTGGAAAGAATAGGCAGTTGCAGTGTATCGCCCGCTTCCGTCGGGTAAAACTGGTCCGTATAGGGGAGATTGTGAGAGGGTCGATAGAAATATGTCTTGACTGCCTGGTCTTGGGTAGGTACGCTGACCATAGTTTAAGGTAATGCTGCTTCCAAAAGTGATGCGATCATTAATCTTACTATTTAGATTGAGCTGCAGGTTGTACTTCTTATACTTGAAACCGAGCATAATGTCCGGCTGATCGACGATACCTAAGCCTACATTATAGGTTGTGGTTTCACTTCCTCCCGTCAGGTTTAAATTATGGGTTTGCACATTTGCTGGTTTTATTACCGCATCTAGCCAATTGTAATTTGGATAAAGGTTTCTGTCTGTACTGTTTGCATAGGCATCAATTTGTTCCTGGGAAAATTTGTTTGGAGCACCCGAATTTGTTGCTGCCTGATTATACATTTGCATGTATTGTGCTGAGTTGTAAACCAGATCAGGCAGGCTTGTGGCCTTGGTACGTCCAAAGTTATAACTGTAAGATACTTGCATTTTACCAGCCTTTCCTTGTTTGGTGGTGACAAGGATAACTCCGTTTGCTGCACGTGAGCCATAGATGGAGGCGGAGGCTGCATCCTTTAATACTGTTACACTTTCAATGTTTTCTGCATTGAGTTGAGTCAGGTTTCCAGGAATTCCGTCTATAATGACCAGTGGTTCATTTCCAGCCTTACTAAAGGTTCCCATTCCACGTACTCTGAGTACATTTCCTTCATTTCCTGCTTCTCCTGAGGCTTGGGTTACGGATAAACCCGGTAGTTTACCTTGTAGCAACTGAGTTGGGTTGGTAGCTACTCTTTTGGTGAGGTCTGCTCCGGATACAGTGGCTATGGCTCCCGTAAGATTGGCTTTCTTTTGCGTTCCATAACCTACAACAACTACGGTTTCGAGGTCTGTTTGTGCGCTTTTTAAAATAATGTTGATGGTTTGACGGCTACCTACTATCTCTTCGACAGTGTTATAGCCAATAGAAGAAAATAAAAGTACTGATCCTGGACCTGGCACTTTTAATACATATTTTCCGGAAATATCTGTAACAGTTCCGGTTGCTGTACCTTTTAACTTTACACCTACTCCTGGAATGCTTTGCCCAGAGCTCTCTTTTACTACACCTGAAATGGTAACGGTACTTTGTGCCTGTACGTGTTGCCCAAAGATGAGTAAGAGGAAAATGGTTGCGAGCGCATACAGCCTGCTACCGTGTTTTTTTAGAAAAACAGGTACAGAATTAGTGGAAAATTCCTTTTTCATACATTAAAATTTATAAATGGTTATATGGTCTTTGCGAAAAAATAAACCATTCTGCAAAGTAGGTTTGCAATGTGGCCATTATTTGAAATCAAATGATCAAGTTGTTGAGTATAGTATTGTGCTATTTTGGCATGGGATTGCCATTTTTAATTGTGATTTTGCTTATTTCAGTATAAAATACTCTTTGGTTTTGACTATAAGCTTTGAATCCTAAATTTGATTTGTAAATATTTAGACTGCTACACCTATGGGAATATTTAATCTCTTTAATAAAAAAACACCAGCTCAGCCTGCTGAGTCAGAGCTGGTAAAAGAACCTTATCTGGGGAATCTAGATAAAACACAATTGATTTTTAAATTGATTTCTGTACCCTTGGAAAACCGGGATGAATTATGGAAACAAGCTTTCCTGGAAAGTATAATATTGGCCAGTTTTCGTTGTGGTGATCCGCAGGTGATTACTGGCCCTGATGGTTTTCCTTACTTTCAGTTGCTTATGCCTCAACCGAACCAAAGTTTTCAGTGTTATGTGATCGATCGAATGAAAGATGATTTTTTATTGAAAGCTGGATATGGAGTTGTTATAAATCCTGATGCTGGTCAGCCGGATTGGGTTTTATCTTATGGAGATATTCTAAACTTACATCTGACAGGAGCGTTTTATACAACGGAGCCTACACTTTTTTCAAGTGCAAAGGAGGATGAGACGATTCGTGAAAACGAAAAGGTATTGATAGGTCAACCTTCTGAATTGATATTGCCTGAGATGACAAGATCGATACTACGTGAATTTTTATCTGCGAATGGTGTAAAATTGCCAAAAGTATTGCTGATGTCCAGGACTACAACTCTGGGAGAGAAGACTTCCCAGGACCTGGTTTTTAATTTAACCCCGGCAGATTTTAGCAGTGAGGAAATATTCAGAAATGTTATGAGTCATTTAGGTTGGTTTCTTCCCCGGCATTATTCTTACGTTGGGATGAGAGAAAATCAATTCAAGGACGGATTTATGGCGCTTTAAATATTTGAACCCTGGCCATCTCTGGCCAGGGTTCAAATATTTAAAATTTGTAAGCAATACCTACTCTATAATTTCGCAGGGGCTCTGTTTGCCATGCATAGGCGGTAACATTACCAAAATAATTGATTTCACCATCATACAGGTATTTATTTAAGATGTTAAATACATTGCCTGTGATTTTAATATTACCACATCCCCAGAACACTCCACCGTCCAAACGGAAATAATCTGGCAAAGGCTTATCATCTGTTCTGCTCCAGCTGCCCGGTACACGGCCAATCTGCCATGAGAATCCAGTTGAAATTCCTGCGCCTTTCAGTGGGCCATTTTGAAGCGTATAAGTTAGCCAGCTGTTAACAGTATGTTTTGCGAAGCCTGGAACAACATCCCCGACCTGAATAATGTCCACCCCTGGGGTAACTTTGGTTACTTTCCCATCAGTATAAGCATAGTTGGCAATGAGCTGAAGTCCTTTGATAATTTCTCCTCTCAGGTCTAACTCAATGCCTTGTACTCTTTTTTCACCTAAAACAATGCTATGTGTTCTTGTTGTATCGGTAGGATCGGCTGTCAGCTCGTTTTGTTTTATGATGCGGTAAACTGATAAGGTGGTATTGAACCGACCGTCAAACCAGTCTTTTTTGATGCCGAGTTCTGTATTGACACCTGTAATTGGCTTGATCTTACCTCCACCAGTAAGTATACCACTTTGAGGAATAAAAGCTTTGTCATAAACAGCATATAAAGAGGTATTGTTATCAATTGAATAGCTTAGTCCAAATCTTGGGGTAAACTGGCTGGCCTTATTTGGTGCGTCCGGATCTACGCCCCAGCTATATTCACTCAAACTGGTATACCTGCCGGCAAGAGTTAGTCTCAATTTGTTGTTAAAGAAGCCCAATTCTTCTTGCAGATAAAAAGAATGGTATTTAGAGCCGATCAATCCCCCAGCCTCAATGGCGCGCGCTTTTAAAGGAGTCAACCTTCTGGTGTCAAAAGCATAATAAGCTATAGGATTGGTGCCATAAACTGGATGTTGACTATCAAATGGATTGGCGTCTGTGTCGAGATTAACACCTGCATTCCAGTCCGCCTCATATTTTTTGTCTCCTGCATCAAAACCAGCAAGGATCCGGTGCTGGATACCACCGGTATTGAAATTTCCATTTAAAAATACCTGTGCGAGCTTCATACTGCTACTTGCATCCCATATTCCAACTCTACGGATCATCGTGCCATCGGCATTTACTTTAGAAGGCCAGGCGCTGTTACCCAACATATTATATTTATAATAAGCACCTTGGGCAGTGAGTTTCCAGTGTTCATCAAATTTTTGTTGCACATTAACTGTGAAACTTTGATCATTGATATAAGTAGGTGGAATTAAAGGGTCAGATTGTGAAAAATCGACAGGATAGGTACCATAGCCATTTACGCCAAAAACATAAGAAGACCCTACCTGACTGGTTTTTGCCTGTTGTAAAGTATACTCTGCCGTTATTTTGGTATTACCAGTTTGATAGGAGAGGACAGGGGCGATGCTATAGCGATCGTTGTACTCAAAGTCACGGTGTGATTTTTTATTCTGTGCGGCTGCGTTGAGTCTGAACAGCAGCTTGCCGTCGTCAGTGAGTTTTCGGTCAAAATCTACCGTTGTGCGATAAAGACCATAACTTCCTGTTGTAAAGGAAACCTCTCCTTTATTGATTCCTGTAGGTTTTTTAGTAACGACGTTGTATAAACCACTAGGGTCTCCACTGCCAAGCATAAAGCCTGCTGGTCCTTTAACAAATTCAATATGGTCTACAAAACTCATATCCTCAGTGAGTGGCCCCCAGAATGAGTTCACTACATTAAAGCCATTTCTAAAAGCCTGGATCTGTGAACCACGCATTTTGATGTTGGCGTACATGTCTGCCCAATGTTGGGTGCGTATGGCGCCACTAACATTTCTGATCACTCCATCACTCATACTGGTGATTTGCTGGTCTTTGAGGACTTGTTCACTAACAATCTGAATATTTTGAGGGGCTTCCAGTAAAGGTTCATTTAGTCTTAATGTGGCCGAGGGCAAGCTGACTTTGTATTTATTTTTAATAGCTGCAATTTTCACTTCTTGCAGAGCTTCATCATTTTCAGCTAGAACGAAATCGACAGTTTTAGTTTCTCCGGGGCTTACCAGAATGTTCTTTTCAGAGGATCGAATACCCACAGCTGAGGCTTTAATAATGTAGGTTCCTGATTTGACATGTTTAATGGTAAATTCTCCCTTTTCATCCGTTGTGGTGCCTATATTTTTGCCTTTTAGTGTAATAGAGATTTGAGGTGCAGCTTTTCCATTGGATATTCTAACGCTGCCTTTTATGATTGCCGGCTGTTGCGCAAATGTGATTAAGCTGCTAAACAACATCACTGCTGTTAGTATGAGTAGTTTTTTAAACATGTTGGTTATTTGGATTAATTACTAATAAGGCAAAAGTAATAGATGCATCTTGAAATTTCAAGTTATTTAAAATAATTCTAAATAAAAGATAAGCAGAAAGTTCTTTAAGAACAATAATGTTTTTATATCTATATATTTTGATGTTTGTGTATAGAGGTATAAATA
>NZ_QAIL01000555.1 GCF_003061025.1 Pedobacter sp. HMWF019
ACCACATGATACAAAAATACAATTTGGCCCTTAGAATTCTATTTACAAATAGAAATTTAAAATATAATTTTACATAATAAAAATATATAAAATATAATTTTAATCTACTACTCCAATAGACTTACAAACCTTTATTTTTATAGGTGAATCAAAATTTCCTAATTGAGCTGATAACGTTTTCCCGGCAAAACACTAACAATACCCAGCATCTCCAGATTGAACATCAGCACACTTAACCTGTTTTGCGGCAGTGAGGCCTTCATTCCTATTTCGTCAATCAAAGCAGTACCAATTTTTAGAATTTCAATGATTTTACGTTCCTCCACAGAAAGGTCAGGAAACAGACTCGCCTGGTGCAATGTCTTTTTCTTTCCAGGATTTTCCCAGCCCAGATTCACCAGCAAATCATCAGTATTGCTGATCAGCGCAGCACGGTTGGTCTTTATCAGATAATTACAGCCTTGCGAACACAGGTCATTTACCCTGCCAGGAAAAGTATATACATCCTTATGATAAGAATTGGCCAGCTCTGCTGTAATCAGAGCCCCCCCTTTTAAAGTCGCTTCAACCACCAAAGTGGCGTCCGAGATCCCCGCAATGATCCGGTTTCTTCTGGGAAAATTACCTTTTTCAGGTCGGGTATGTATCGCAAATTCCGTCAACAGGCCACCGTTTTTAAGCATATTGCAGGCCGTTTCCTTATGAACATGTGGGTAAATGCGGTCTAAACCATGCCCCAGTACGCCTACCGTAGGAATCTGATGTTTCAAACTTTCCCGGTGTGCAGCCACGTCAATACCATAGGCAAGCCCACTCACCACAACCACATCATAAGGCCGTAAAGCTTCTGCCAGTTCAGCACAGAGGTTCTTCCCATAGGCGGTAGCCATCCTTGTCCCCACTACACTTAACATCCTTTGATGGTTAAGATCAGCAGTCCCCTTATAATAGAGCAATACCGGTGCATCATGACATTCTTTTAAACGCGCAGGATAGTCAGGATCTGTAAAAAACAACGGTCTGATCTTATTTTTTTCTATGAATTTAAGCTGTTGTTCTGCAGCAAGCAATGCCTTACCACTCAGAATCTGGGCGGTCATCACCGCACCGATACCTTCTATAGCAAGCAGGTCATTTTTCCTTGCATTAAACACAGCTTCAGCAGTAACAAAATGCTCCAGAAGAATTTTCGACGATACAGGGCCTACTGTATCAATAAAAGAAAGGCCTATTTGATGGATTATAC
>NZ_QAIL01000556.1 GCF_003061025.1 Pedobacter sp. HMWF019
GAATAGGGGAGTGTCTGGATGGAACAACCCTTTCTTTTTTTATAACCAGATTCAATTAAACATCTAATTATTCTGCCTTTTTTTCCCTTAATATTTACGCCCGGCTCGAATAAAATATTATTATTTTATATAAAATAACTGTGCTTAAAGCGTATCAACCGTTTTTTATTATCGGCTGGTGTCTACTCCAATTCCATTTTTTACCACAATTTTTTATTTTTGTTTTTGTGTTTTAAGCGTATTGTTTTGTGTTTAAAGTGTTGTTTTACAGTATTTTTATTGTTTGTTTTAAATGAAAACTACATTAAATTTACGGTTGCAGATCAAAAAACACATACCCTATCTCTGAACGAAATGATTCGTATTTAAATACAATATATTGTTTGCAAAGTTTAAAATTAATGCCAGATCGTCATCGTTTATCCGAACTTTATAGTTCTGTTAGAATCTTTACCTTAATTCTGATCTTTACTTTGTCGTTAAGCCATAGGCTTATTGGTCAGGAAGTTGTCGCTGTTCGTGATCATATGCCTCATCATATTATTTCCTACGGAGAAATTGATTATCTGGAAGATAAGTCCAATGTTTTGACCCTTGAAGATGTTTTGAAACCATCAATAGCATCTAAATTTAAGCCAAACAGAAACTATACACCCAAAAATTACAATTTAAGTTCAGCCTACTGGTACAGGTTTAAAATTAAACACAATAGTTTAAGCCGGAAAAACTGGATCCTTGAATTTTTTGATCAAAGTATCCATAACATCAGCTTGTATGTTCCAGACAGTCTGGGGAAATACAGCACTTTTTATTTTGGAACCGCATATCCCTTTGGAGAGCGACAGTACCAGCATAAAAATTTTACTTTTGACCTTAATAACGATACGGATAAAGAATTGACCTACTATGTCCGGCTTAAATCTTCCCAGTCTGTGGGAGCGATTATCGTACTCAGGGATGTGCATTGGTTTATTAAATATGCATTGAATGAGTATTTGATCTTTGGATTGTTTTACGGAATGGTCATTGTTTTTAGTTTGTATAATCTGCTGATGTTCTTTGCCATTAAACAACGGCAGTATCTGTATTATGTGCTTTATAATTTAAGTATCGGCCTATATGAAATGAGCAGTGACGGAATTGCTTTTCAATATTTGTGGCCCAACCAACCCTGGTGGAATGAATATGGATTCGGTTTTGCATTGTTCTTTAGTAGCATTTTTGGTCTGCTTTTTACTTTAAATTTTCTGTATGTTAAATCGAAAGCACCAAAACTATATCGTTTGATTATTGGGATGATCATTTTGCGTTCCCTGTTTTTTATACTCTGTCTATTTAACAAAAATCTTTTTAGCTATAAGCTTATAGAACTTGTTCCTTTGCTGCTTGCCTGGGGAACTGGAATTTATATCTTCAGGAACAGATATCGTCCTGCACGTTTTTTTGTAATGGGCTATAGTTTTCTGCTCCTAGGCTTTGTGATCAAAATTTTATTGCTCCTTAATATAAGATGGCTACCCTATGGCCCTTTTACCTATTACAGTTTAAGTTTTTGTTTTGTTATTGAGATGATCCTGGTCTCCTTCGCAATTGGCGACAGTGTCCGGACATTAAGAAGAAAAAAAGACAAAGCGCAGAAGCGCATTATTGACCAATTGCAGATCAATGAAAAACTGAAAGATACCCTCAACAGGGAGTTGAGCTCTTTAGTTGATGAAAGAACGAGAGAATTGGTAGACAAAGCCTCAATTATTGAAAAGCAGAATGAGGAGATTTCGATGATGAATGCTATGCTTGAAAAAGACAACCAGGAATTGCATACCAATATAGAAAAAGTAACCAGGGCAAGAGTAATGTCCCATGAAGTAGATTTTGCAGAGTTTAGCAAGATATATCCGGATAGGGAAACTTGTTTTAAATACCTTTCTGAGTTGAAATGGTCTAAAGGATATGCTTGCAGGAAATGTAGCAATGAACAATACCTGACCGGATATCTGCCCTATAGCAGAAGATGCACCAAATGTGGATACGATGAATCAGTTATAGCTTATACTCTTTTCCAGAACAGCCGGATTCCGATCAATAAAGCCTTTTATATGCTTTTCCTTGTGTATTCTACAAAAGGAAAAATTTCTTCTCATAAATTATCAGAACTGCTGCTGATACGTCAAAGTACTTGTTGGTCTTACAATAGTAAAATGCAGAAGGTGCTGGAAGAAAGGAAAAAGGAACTGAAAAATGCAGGAGATGGGGGATGGAGTAAACTCGTATTAGAATCTAATTAAATGCCTTTTGTTATGAAGAGATTAGTTCAGGTTTTATGGTTTATAGGCATTCTGTTTGGCTGTTATGGTACAGGATGGGCTCAACCAGTTATTTACGTAAACCAGGTGGCTTACGATTCAGCAGGAAGCAAGATGGCTGTTGTTGCATTTGATCAATTATCTGACCAGACCACTGAGTTTCAGGTGGTAGATGCCTCTTCACTTAAAATTCTGTATAAAAGCAAATTGAATGGTCCTTTTAAATTGAAAGAATGGGATATCAATAAAACCTATTATCAGGCAGATTTTTCTCGTTTCCATCTGAATGGAACATATAAGGTTTTACTCACAAAGCATGGGAAATCCTGGTCTTCAGTATCCTTCAAAATTGGAGAAAATGCCCTTGCCAGAATCACATTGCCTGCACTATTACATTATTTTAGAAAGCAGCGGGCAAATACATCTGAAGAATGGAAAGCTGATGAGCACGTGCAGTTATATGGCAGTGAGCAAACAGTAGACTTGAGAGGTGGTTGGTGTGATGCTTCCGGAGATGTAAGTAAATACTTTTCTCATCTTGCTTATGCGAATTTTATGTCTCCCCAGCAGATCCCCTTGGTTACCTGGTCATTGGTTAACACCGCAGAAAAAGTTCCGAAACTGCTGAGAGAACTTCACCTTCAGGACTCCATTAGAGAAGAAGCGATATGGGGAGCTGATTATTTGATGCGTTCCTTGTCCGGAGAGGATTTCTTTTACATGACTTTGTTCAGTTATTTCAGTAAAGATCCAAAAGACAGAAGAGTAGTAGGATTGCGGGCCAACAGTGTGACCACTAAGGAGTATCAATGTGCTTTCAGAGAAGGTGGGGGAATGGCTGTTGCTGCATTGGCCCGGATTTCCAGATGGAAACTAAATGGCATGTTTACTTCATCACAATATCTTAAAGGCGCAGAAAGGGCTTATGCGCATCTGCTTAAAAACAATGATAAGTACACAGATGACGGGAGAGACAATATTATTGATGACTATTGTGCTTTAATGGCGGCCACAGAATTGTGGATATCAACAGATCGTGGTTTTTACAAGGATGAAGCCAGGAGATTTGCTACGCGGTTGAAAGCAAGACAAACCAGACTAGGTTACCTCCTGGCAGATGACGGGATCCGCCCATTCTGGCATGCATCTGATGCAGGTTTACCAGTTGTTGCCTTAAACAGGTATTTAGAAAAGGAAAATGAGCCGGTATTCAGAAATAGCGCCTCTGAAATGATTAAAAAAATACTAGACGATCAGATTCGCTTATCCAAAAATATAGAAAATCCTTTTGAGTATGCGCGTCAAAGGTTTCTTTACCAGGGGAAATTAAAGGATGGATTCTTTATTCCTCATGAAAATGAAACGGGCTGGTGGTGGCAGGGAGAAAATGCCAGATTAGCTTCTTTAGCTACATCTGGGTTTTTAAATGCAAATGGCCATGCGCTGACGAAATTTGCTTATAACCAATTAAACTGGATCTTAGGAATGAATCCCTTTCAAAGGTGCTTTATGTATGGATTTGGTCAGAAAAATGTGCCTTACATGCATTCTAGTTTTGGGCATGGATCAGAAACAGGTGGGATATCCAATGGGATTACCGGAAGGGAAAAGGATGGTCGTGGAATCCTGTTTAAAGAAGAGGATAATGGCAATGAATGGCGCTGGACAGAACAGTGGCTTCCGCATGCAGCCTGGTTTTTACAAGCTGTAACAGCAACGGTTAAAGAAGATTCAATACCTTCTGTAGCCAGAATCAATAAACCACGTTTTCGTGTGCTGGCATTTGCAGAAAATGGGGGTCACCATTTGGCCTATTCAAAGGCAGCGAGAGTCTGGTTGGATAAACTGGCCGCAGACAGTAGTTTTAAGATAGACTATGTTCAGGACACACATTTGTTTAGTGACTCATTTTTGGCCAAATACCAGTTGCTTATCCAACTGGATTATGTTCCATATGGCTGGAAAGCACAAGAGATGGCTGCTTTTAAAAAATATCTGCATCAAAAAAAGGGCGGCTGGATTGGCTTTCATCATGCTACCCTACTTGGTGACTTTGACGGCTATAAAATGTGGCCCTGGTTTTTCGAATTTATGGGTGGGATACAATTTAAAAACTACATACCCGATTTCTCCACCGGAGAAGTCAATGTAGAGCAAACGAATCATCCTGTTACGAAAGGAGTGCCCAGGAATTTTACGATAGAAAAAGAGGAATGGTATACCTACAATAAAAGTCCCAGATCAAATGTAGAAGTCCTTGCCTCAGTTAACGAAGATTCTTATCGTCCGGGATCCGATATTAAAATGGGGGATCACCCGGTCGTCTGGACAAATCCTAAGATTGGAGCCCGAAATGTATATGTTTTTATGGGACATGGACCTGAATTATTTAAGAACCCTGCTTATACCACATTATTCCGAAACTCAATTTTTTGGGCTGCCCAGCCACAATAATGCATTAATGATCATCCTGTTTTGGGTAGGATTATCGAAAGTATGTGAAAGGTCTTTATTGGTATGATGTTCATAATCAATATCATTATGCCCCATATTCAGATAGATCATTTTGTATTTCCTATTGCTCCAGACCACTGGATAATAACCACTGTGCCATATTTCATTAGCTTTAGGACCTGTTCCCAAAGGAAAACTCGTGCTGTCTATAGCAAGCAGAATATCAATGTCAGGATCCTGACGGAGGTCTTTTTCCCAGCGATACCATTCATTAGGAGATGATTTAAAAGTAAGAGCGATTCCTTTCATTGCAGGATGTCTTTTGTTCACCACCCGCAATATGGCTGATGTAGGACGCCAGGTATTACTTCCATAAGACCCAGAGCCCAGAAAATGGTTGTGATACCAATCCCAATTGTCTGGATAAGTTGATTTTTCCAGAGCAAAAGCGGAGAAATGAAATCCCATCCACGCACCCCCATTGCTCATGTATTGTTTAAAAACTTCTCGCTGTTCAGGATCTTCAGGTCTGGTATCAAGAAAAAGTACCACCTGATACTGTGCCAGAAATTTAGCATTCAAATTAGACCAGTTTGAGGTCGAATCATAATCAAAACCATATTTTGAGGCCATCTTTGGAAACCAGGTATTGGCTTCGTGTACAAAACTGATGTGCGCCTGATCGTTTGCGGCGGTATAAAAAGCAATGACTTTAAATTTGTTTTTCTGAGCTTTTACAGTAAGACTTAAACACAAAGAAAGAAACAAACTGATGAGAATCAGCCCTCTGATCTGCCGGAAATTGTTCATGATTTTTTTATTTAAGAGAATTACCTGATCAAATATATAATCTTTTAGGACAAAAACACATCTCCTATATTTTGAATATGCCATTTAAATAGGTTTAAATGCTGTTTTTGACCCGTGTTTATAAGTTTTTTTGATTTTTTTTCGTGCTTTTTTACCGTATCAAACGTAAATATTCAAAATAGAGTAAGGACATCATAATCAACGAAAAAGCAGTTTGTTATTTGTGTTTTAAGCGTATCAATATTATTTATAAGTATCTGAATTACAATTAATTATGAAATATTTTTCTTGTTCATATGCATTTATTCAAATAGTTTTATCCCACCAATTTTAATTCTAACCAAATAAGCAAATGAAAAAAAGAATTACTCTTCTAATTGTATTCTTTCTAACCAGCTGCGTACTGGCCTTCGCTCAGGACCGTACGGTAAAAGGTATTGTGAAAGACAAACAAGGAACACCAATACCTGGTGTATCCGTAAAAATCAAAAATTCCAGAATCGGTGTCTCTACCGGAACTGATGGAAACTATTCAATTTTAGCATCAGGAAATGCAACTTTAATCTATTCTGCAATTGGTTATTCCACTAAAGAAATTTCAGTAAATAATCGTAACCAAATTGATGTGGGACTTGAGGAAGAATCTAAGGGGCTGTCTGAAGTGGTGGTGATTGGTTATGGCACCACGACCAAAAAAGATGCAACCGGGGCTATTTCCAGTATAAAAGCAACACAACTGGAAAATGAGAATCCTCAAAGTGTAGCTGACATTCTAAAAGGCAATATTGCCGGTCTTTCAGTAAGTTTGAATACCAGTGCCAAGGGAGGCGGAGATTTACTCGTTCGGGGAAAATCAACCTTAACTGCAGGCAGTTCACCATTGATCGTATTGGATGGAGTGATCTATAACGGACAGCTTTCTGATATTAATCCTAATGATATTGAAACTGTAGACGTACTGAAAGATGCGAGTTCGTTGGCCGTATATGGAGCTAAAGCTGCAACCGGGGTAGTCGCTATTACAACAAAAAAAGGAAAGGGAGACAAACCGACGATCACATTTAACACAAATATCGGTTTGGCTACTCTTGCACAGAATATGCAACCTTATACCGGGCAGGGATTTTTAGACTGGAGAGCTGATGTTATGAGAAGTGGGGGAGCAACTGCAACTTATCTGTACAATGATCCTAGAAATTTACCCTCGGGTATAACGATGACGCAATGGTTGAATGGTCAGACAGGAGATCCTGTAGACCTATGGCTAAACAGGCTTGGACTTACCGCTAATGAAAAATCCAATTATCTTTCCGGGAAAACCGTGAATTGGTATGACGAGATTTTCAGAACCGGTTTGCGCCAGGATCATACCCTGAGCATGAGCGGCAAGAAGGATGAAATCAGTTATTATATGTCTCTCGGGTATCAGAAGAATGAAAACCTGATAGAGGGAGGGCAATTCAGTACCGTGCGTGCAAGAGTTAATTTAGAGGGACAGGCCGCCAAATTTATGACGATAGGACTTAACGCACAATATGCAGACCGCGATGAAGGCGCTATAGAAGCAGACTGGAATCAATTGATTAGTCTATCTCCTTATGGCGATATGTATAATGCGGACGGAACTTTGAGACGTATTCCGACAGATGATAACGGTTTGAATGCAAGGAATCCTTTCTTGAATATGACCTATAACGAAAGAATGAATCGGCAGAATACTTTATTCGCCAGTTTGTATACAAAAATTAAACTGCCTTTTGGAATTACTTATCAGCTCAATTTTAGTCCTGGTATTGATATGTACCGCACATTTGATCATGCTTCTTCTAAAAACCCTAATGTGACCACTCCCGGCGGTTCGGTTACGCGTGCAAATGAAACCCGTTACAATTGGCAAGTCGATCACCTGCTAAAATGGAATAAAACTATAGGAGTTATTCACAATTTTGATGTGACCTTACTGGCCAATGCGGAGAAGTATCAGACCTGGTGGACGCAAGCAGGAAATGAAGGCTTTGTACCAGGCGATGTTCTAGGCTACCATAACATTGCCAGTGGTATTAAACCATCTGTAAACAGTGAAGATAAAGTGTATACAGGAGATGCGCTTATGGCAAGGCTAAACTACAGCCTGATGCAGCGGTACAATCTAACACTATCCATAAGAAGAGATGGCTATTCCGTTTTTGGTGCTAACTACAAAAGAGCGACTTTTCCTGCCGCTGCCTTTGCCTGGAATTTTACGGAAGAATCCTTTATGAAATCACTTACCTGGTTGAATTATGGAAAACTTCGTATATCTTATGGCGTTAACGGTAACCGGGATCTGCGTAATCCGGATAACAATACTGTAGAGCCCTATGCAGCACTGGCAACACTTGGCAGTGATAAATACCAGACTGTTGATGGCAGTGGAACGGCATCAAGTGTAAATACTTTGGCTATAGGTTCAAGAATGCCAAATGCCAATTTACAATGGGAACAGACCAAAGCTTTAAACCTAGGACTCGACTTTTCTTTTCTGAGTGATAGAATCAGTGGGTCTATTGATGTTTATGATAAAAAGACAAATAATCTTTTGGTTAAACAAACCGTACCAAATGTTACCGGTTATGCTTATGTCTATTCAAATCTTGCAGAGATCAGGAACAAAGGAATGGAGGTAAGTTTAAACAGTAAAAATATCACAGATGGAAAGATAAAATGGAATACCAATTTTAATTTTTCCTTTTCAAGAAATAAGATTGTGAGTTTGGCCTTGCCGGCAGATGATCCAGGAAATGGTTGGTTCATAGGAAAAGATATTGATGTGATCTGGGATTATAAAGTTGTTGGCGTTTGGCAGGAAAATGAGATGGCCGAAGCAGCAAAATACACCAAAGCGGCAATTAAACCTGGTGATTTTAAATTAGAAGATGTTAATGGAGATTATTCCTATAG
>NZ_QAIL01000557.1 GCF_003061025.1 Pedobacter sp. HMWF019
ATTGGTTTTGCAGTGATGGCAAAGTTATTTGGAACAAATGTAATGGTGTAGTTATCACCTGCGCTTAGCGTACCCTGATTGATGGCATAGGTAGTTCCGATGTTCTCACCGGCAGCTCTTTCCAGGGTTCCTGTAAAGGCATCTCCGGTTAAAAGCGGACTTCCATTAGTAATGGTGTAAGCGAATGTTGGATCTGATGCACCATATACTTTGCTTTGACCAGCCGTTGCAGTTACCGTGATTGGTTTTGCAGTGATGGTTAAAGTTTGAGATACTTGTGGTGCAGCAAGGTACTGATTGTTGCCTGCCTGATCCGCATAAACAGTTACTGTACCTTTCCCAACAATATGAATTTTTCCGGCGATAACTGTAGCAATTGCAGGATCACTTGTGCTGTAGGTAACAGGAAGGAGACTTGTGCTGGTTGCCCCAGGATCAAAGTCAGGTGTTCCGTAAACGGCTGAGGCAGTTGTTGCTAAGGTAATGTTTTGCGTTTGTTTCGTAATGGTCAGGCTATAAGAATTGCTGCCTGTAAAAGGGCTGCCAGTTCCGGTAGAAGCATCTGTTGCTGTTAAAACAAAATTATAATCCCCGGCGGCAGTTGGCGTGCCAGAAAGGGTTCCGGCAAATAAGTCGATCCCCGGGGGTAAACTTCCTGTAGATACGCTGTAGGAATAAGGAATTGTTCCTCCAGATGCCGTTATTGTTTGGCTGTATACGGTGTTCAGACTTCCATTTGGAAGGCTGGTCGGATTAACTGTAATTACAGGTATTAGCGCTATTACAGTATAAGCTTGCGATCCTGTGAAGGAGTTGGCATCCGTACTTGTGATGGTAAAATTGAATGTACCAGAGGCTGTAGGCGTACCACTCAGTACTCCACCAGGAGAAAAGTTCAGGCCGGTGGGCAAAGTTCCTGCTGTTACAGTATAAGCGTATGGAGATGTTCCTCCTGATGAAGTTAAAGTTTTACTATAAGCAACACCAATTTGTGGATTTGTTAAAGTTGAGGGTGTAAGGGCAATAACAGTGGGTGCAGCTTTGGTAATGGTAATGGTATAGGTTTTGGTTGTAGAGCCATCTTGTGGGGTTACAATTGTTGTAATTGTGTTGGTGCCAACGGCAAGTGCTATGGCTCCGGAAGCTGCTCCGCTGGCCACCGTAGTTCCGTTTACTTTTATGGTTGCATGACTCTCTGCAACGGTAGGGGTTATGGTTACGCTTGCAGTGGAGTTAGGTACGCTTGCCGTATAAGCTAGTGTTCCGGCTGCAAAAACCGGTGTTAATGCCCCAGAACTTAAAACTAGGTTATTTAAATCTGCATTATTACTTAATACAACTGAGGGTGTATTTACCTTAATGTCATTTAAGGCAATGTAAGCACCTGCCCCGTCTGCACGGGAAAGCCTCACTTCATCAATATTTTTAAAAAATGCAGGCAATTTAAAGGCGGCGTTGCCTGAAGTCTGTGAAAGTGGAATATACGCGACACTTGTGTTTCCGGGGAAAGTAAATGAGCCTTTGGAAACACCTCCATCAAAACCTTCTATTTTGAACACGATTCCAGGAGTTTCATCGCCCCAATCCATGAAATTTAAAGATTCAAGGGAGAAATTAGTTCCGCCTAAAGATTTAATAGTCCAACCATAATTGGGGTTGATATCACCGTAGGTAATAATAGGAGGATATGATGTCCAGCCCTGTTGGCTTGAATCATGATATTGCAGCGGATCTGCGGTTAACAGCACAGCGGAGCTGTTGATCGGGTAGGTTTGAAGGTCAAGATCGGTTATGGTTACAGAGCCCCCATCTCCATCTTGTGCGATATGGTCTCCAAAACCAGTTGCATTTGAAAAAGTAAGCGTTGGTGCGGTGGATAAAATTACACCGGATGTGGTAATGGTAAAGGAGGGGTTTGGATGTGTAAATATGGTACCTCCCGGATTTAGATTTTTTGGTGTGTCTTCACTGCTTTGCCAGGAACTTGTTGTTCCTATAGCAGCGAGGATTTGTGCTTTGGTGCCACTGATAATACCGGTGTAAACCGTATTGTCTCCATGCAATGCCATGCCGGTTAGGGCCACAGCGGTACTTCCTGAAGTAAGGCCAGATGGTTTATAAGAGGTGGTTGTAGAAGGCGTTCCAGAACTTAACCAGTTCCCTCCCCCGGCAGCATCTGTTGACCAGTTTGCAAAGCCATAAATAAAAGTAGGAGAGGCTTCCGTTCCGGTATAAATGAACCAATTGTCTCCTCCGCTGGCAACTGCAAAATCTGTCCAGCCAGAATGACTTACTGTTCCGTAAGAGGTTAGGGTACCTCCGGTACCCCCACCTGCGGCAATAGTGAGTTTAAGCAAGGTCCCGGCAGGAATAACCGAGGTTGTAGTCCATGTTAGCAGCCCTTCGGCCGTAGTATTGCTCATATCAAATGCATTTGACCCGGTCCATGCCCTGTCGGTTATTTTAATGACCTGGCCTGAAGGAATACTGGCCAGGGTGACCAAGGCGAGTTCATCGGGTTCAGTATCGGAATTAAAGCCGACAATTGCGATGTCTCCCGGACTGAGTTGCGCAAAAGTTCTTAAAGAGCAAAGAACAATTAATAAAAATGTGGTGAGAATGAGACGTAATGAAGATGACTGTTTCATGGACTTGTATCTTTTGAATTAATTCCTTGATGGGTAAAGACCTTGCATGGCAATGATATAGTTCACACCAAGAATCGGTTGGAGAAGGGAGAAAGGCATACTGCCACCGGTCATTCCATTTGTATTTGTGACGGCATTTGTTAAGCCTACGTCTGGACTCTGCGAACTAAAACCCTTGGCTGGATCACCATTAATGTCTTTAACCGCTGAAATAGAGCTGGCTGCTACTGGTGTTACCTGGTCACCCTGCTGACTGCTTACTTTCATCGCAGTTGTTGCAACATGCGTATGTATAGGCATTTGATTGATGGTTAAGGTCATGTTTTCTGTGCCCGTTTTTTCCCCTAAAACGTAATTGGAAAGCCCAGGTCCTTGGCCTTGTCCAACAGGTACTCTTCCCCTGAGGTCGGGTAATGCGAATGTGGTAACTCCATCTCCACCATAAAAGGTGCCCAAAATGGAAAAGAGTGCCTGATTCTGTGAAATTGGGAGAAGCTGGCCCCAGCAAAGCATCCAGCCCCGTGGGGCAAAATTACCCGCGAAAATGATAATTGTTCCTAGTATAGGATCCATAAAATTTGATTTTGATATGTGTAATGAATAAAACGAATATGCCGATGGAAATTTAACGGGCGAAGTATTTCACTATGAACAGAAAATAAACCAGTGATGGAGAAGATTGCTTTCATAAAACAATTCAAAAGGCGCGTTAATTTGGTATGTCAAAATTTAATTCTGTTGATCTGTTAATTCACTCAACAAAATTAAATTTAAATGTAAGACAATATTAAATTCTTTCAAATAGAATTTAAATAAAAATATAATATTTATACAAATGTTGCGT
>NZ_QAIL01000558.1 GCF_003061025.1 Pedobacter sp. HMWF019
CTCTTGGTTTGCTGGTTTTGTGCAGAATCCTCTTTGGTAATTTTAAGCCTGGTGGCCCGGGTAGGGGATTTGGGCGTCGTGGATCTGGTATGCGGGAAAAATGGCACGATATGACAGGAGAAGAACGCTCCAGGTTTAAGGAAGAATTTAGGAAGAGATTCAGATAAGATTTTATCTCACATAGTATAAAGAGCCGGCTTTTTGCCGGCTTTTTTGTTTTAAGAATATTTTTTTAAATCATTTAAAGTAAAACGGTTTGCTGTCCGTCTTCCTAAATAAAACAAGATAAAATGGAAAAAATATTTAGATCTATAGGAATGGGGATGGTGCTTGGAGCAGCCTTGTTCTTTGTCCCGGGCATATTTGCATTTGTACTTGCGGCAATGGTTTTTGGAATTGCACTGATTGTCATCTTCAGGCAGCGCAAGCGGGAATTCTTCAGAAACAGATTTGCTGATTATGGAAACGGATACCAAAAGATAGTGCCTGTTGATAATCAGTGGTACAGACCAGGTGTAGCACAAAAAGGTTTGGTAAGGGATATTGATATTAACGATTAGTCATGATGAGAGCATTCAGAATAGTATTGACACTGCTTGTTGCAGGAGCAACCTTTTACGGATTAAATGCATTGGCGGTGCAAAAAGGGTATCCAGACCGGCTGGATTTTAAAATTAACATAGTAAATCACAATTAAAACAAGAAAATATGTTTAACGAACATAGACATCATTCATCAAGAATGCACAGAGGCTGCGGCCGTAGAGGAGGAAGATTTGGGGGGGCTTTTGGAGCTCATTTCAGAGGTCATGGACAGGATTGGTTTGGACAGGATATCAGAAGGGTGCCTGCAAACATTGAAGAAACAGAAAATAGTTTCATTGTCCATCTTTTTGCCCCTGATTTGGTTAAGGCATACTTAAAAGTAGCCACAAAAGACGATGTTTTAACCATCAGTTATACTCCGGAAGAAAATGAACAGACTGAAACAAAATTCAGCAGAAGAGAGTACAGTAATGGTGCTTTTGAAAGGTCTTTTGCCTTAAATGGAAAGGTGATGACCGAGGATATTACTGCCGGTTATGCTGACGGTGTATTGAAAGTGGTATTGCCTAAAAACCCGGAAACCAACATTCCGGGGCAGGATATTCCTGTAGATTAGGATTTGCTTCAAGTCTTTTTATTAAGCCCCGGCCATTTTTAGACCGGGGTTTTTTTTAGTAATTCACATAAGATTCATCAAATGTACCGTCGGCATATAGGTCCAGAAGTCCGTAACCTGGAGCTGTTTCTCTTTTATTTCCGTTCCACCAGGCTCCGCTTACCGCGCCATTGCAGATATAGGTTACTCCGTTATAAACAACTTTATCTCTCAGGTGTATATGACCGCTGAGGCATAGTTTTACATTAGGATACTGATAGAAAAGTTTAATGATTTTGGCCGTATCGGTATGCATATCTCCGCCAAGCATTTGCCATTTGTTTACAATATCGTCTTCTATCATTAGGGTAGCCGTTAAGATCGGAATATGCGACATAATCAGCACTGGGACATTTGAAGGGGTATTCTTTAGTTCGTTTTCCAGCCAGTTGAACTGGGCATCGCCCAGTTTTCCAATGTACCAGGTGCCATCAATATCCAGGTGAACGCTGTCGAGCAGGATAAATTTCCAGCCATTCTTGCTAAAGCTATAATAAGGATTGCTGAGGTGCAGCTGGTCCATTGCATACTGTTTGCCGTAAATAGCCTGGCCTTTGTTGTTTTCATCCCACCAGATGTCATGATTGCCAAGACAATACTTTACCGGTATACTGCATTCTTGTTGCAGGATATGATGAGTCAGTTTCCATTGTTCGTTAATGGTGTTGAGTTGTTCTTTGTTCATGTCAAAAACGATGTCACCACCATTTAGGATCAAGTCGGCCTTTGGAGATTGCTGCTGCACGTGATGAAGGCATCTGGCATATCTGGCCGGGGCATCCAGGTGATTCTTAAGGTGAACGTCGGTGAGATGGGCAATGCGAAGTACTGGTCTTTTTTCATGCGATGATGCGCCGAAACTGATCGATGGGGCCAGTAACAAGCCTCCGATACCGCCAATACTTTTAAGTACTGATCTTCTTTTCATAAATGTATAAGGAGCTAAATTTTACGTTTGAGTGAATGACTAGCGCATGCACCCCGCGAAATTAAGCAGATCAGATTTGCTTTTAGCTTAGGCTATGTTATGAATATATTAAGTGTTCAGTTATCCGCGAAGCAGGAAATACCCCAGTCTGGCAATGGTTAAACAGACTAAGGAGCTTGCCGGCTTAGCACTTCGAAACTGCCGTATAGGGCCATTTCAGCGGTATGGTGTACCGAAAGGTTAAGTTTCAATCTCTCGATGAGTTCTTTTGCCCCGGCAATACTTTGATGCAGATTATTGGTGCCTCTTACCTCTATACCACGGGTTAATGTCTTGAATTTTGAAGGCTCAAATTTGTCAATGAAACGTTGAAGATCTGTGCTGAGTAAAGTATCTTTTTGTTGCATATGTTTGGATTTTATACAGCAATAAGGCTCAGGCGGGACGGAATGTTTGAAATAGATTTACACAAGAGGGAGGTTATCCACATCTGGTGTTTTAAGGGGTTAATTTTCAGTAATGTAAAAGGCCTCCCTTTTTTGTGGGAGGCCTTGAATGTTCAGGTATTTATTTGTGTTTGTTATCCATATAGAAGGTAAGCTCTCCGCCATTCATGACATCGGAATGGCTGATTGAAGGATTGGGGAGTACTTTGCCGTTCAATACCATTTTTTGAACATATACATTTTTTGGACCCTGGTTCTGTACATGTATGGTAAAGGTTTTTCCGTTTTCGAGATTGATGGTGGCGCCGTCTACTGCAGGGCTGCCGGTTGCGTACTGATCTGATCCGGGTGCAACAGGGTAGAAACCCAGTGAACTGAAGATGTACCATGCGCTCATTTGTCCGGTGTCATCATTTCCACCTAAACCATCGGGTGTTGGTTTGTACATAATAGGTAGGATCATACGGATTCTTTCCTGTGTTTTCCAGGGTTTGTCTGTCCAGTTGTACAGATAGGCCACGTGGTGAGAGGGTTCGTTACCATGTACATAGTTTCCAATGATCCCATCTCTGGTGATGTCTTCTGTTTCCTCGAAGTACTTATCCGGCAGGTGCATGGTAAACAAGGAATCCAGGTAGGTCGTAAATTTTTTGTTGCCACCCATGAGTTTGATCAGTCCTTTCGGATCCTGGGGAGCAAAAAGGGTATAGTTCCAGGAGTTGCCTTCAATAAATCCTTCATTGATGGTGCTCAGAGGGTCGAACTTTTTGCGGAAAGTACCGTCATTGAGTCTTGGGCGCATAAATCCGGAGGCTTTATCAAATACGTTTTTGTAGTTTTCAGAACGTTTGATGAATTCCAGGTAGATGTCGTTCCTATTGAGTTTTTTGGCGAGTTGGGCTATGGCCCAGTCGTCAAAGGCGTATTCAAGGGTGTTGGATACGGAAATACCTGTTTTTTCATCTGGAATGTAACCCTTATCTATATATTCACCTATACCTTCATAGTCTCTTTTTCTTGCAGTGGCTACGCAGGCATCCAGTGCCTTGTTCAGGTTCAGACCTGGGTTGACATTTCCTTTTATGATGGCATCGGCTAAAACGGTTACACTATGGTAGCCGCTCATACACCAGTTTTCATTTCCGGAATTAGACCATACAGGCAACATATGTTCTGCACTTTGATCAAAGTGGGCCATCATACTTTGCACCATGTCGGCGTTGCGCTTTGGCTCTATGATGTTGAACAGGGGATGCAGGGCGCGGTAAGTGTCCCAGAGGGAAAAAGTAGTGTAGTTGGTAAAGCCCTCGGCTTTGTGTACGTTTTGATCCAGACCTTTGTACTGACCATCAACATCCATATAAACGGTTGGATTGATCATAGTATGGTACATGGAAGTATAGAAGTTCTCTTTGATCTCTTTATTGCCGCTGATCTCTATTTTGTGTAATTGATTTTCCCAGAGTTCCTGTCCATCGTTTTTTACTTTTTCAAAATCCCAGCCTGGAATTTCTGTATGCATGTTGTTCATCGCACCAGCCATACTTACAGGAGAAATGGCAAATTTGATTTTGATCTTTTCACCTTCCTCTGTTTTGAAGTCGAAATAGGTCCTGATCTGTTTACCTGCTATTTCAGGAAAATTCTCGGTTTGGCCAAATTTGCCCCAGAAGCCGCGATATACTTCTTTTTTATCATATTTTTTGTAACCGGATTTAACAAATGGCTTGTTAAACTGCATGGCAAAATATAAGGTCCTTGTTCTTGCCCAGCCGCTGGTTTGTCTGTAGCCGATTACTGTGGAGTCATTGAGTATGCGAAGATAGGTCCATACATTTTTATCCTCATAGTTATATATGCCTGACATCAGGTCGAGCACAATATGCGCCTGGTCTGATTTTGGGAAAGTATACTGGTGAAAGCCCACTCTGGTACTGGTGGTCATTTCTGCGGTGATGTTATGATCGTCGAGTTTTACTTTGTAGTAATTGGCCTGACTGATTTCGTTCCGGTGAGAAAAACGGGAGCGGTATCCGCTGCCGGGCAGGTCAGCTGTACCGGGGTTGAGTTTTAGTTTTCCTGTAGTAGGCATAATTAAAAAATCGCCCAGATCAGAATGCCCTGTACCACTGAAATGGGTATGGCTAAAACCGCAAATGGTTTTGTCATCATATTGATAGCCCGCGCAATACTTGTACACATCCGGATTGTATTTGCCATTGAGCTCATAGCTTATGGTATCGGTTTCGGGGCTCAATTGTACCATACCGAAGGGTACTGTAGCACCGGGATACACGTGGCCCATACGCTGGGTGCCAATGATGGGGTTTACATAGGGTACTAATTTTTCTGTCTTTTGGGCTTGTGCCTGGCCGTAAAGCACTGGACTTAAGAGTAGAGCTAATAGAAGTTTGTTCATTTGCGTATTGAATATTGATTAGGATAATTCAGGATGGGCTGCATAAGCTGTCCATAATTCATCTACCGTTTTACCGGTCTCTTTTTTCCAGCTGTCGTCGGTAAAAGTATGTTCGCGTAATTGTTTGTCAAACGTTTTGACCAGACCTGGTTTTACATTCTTTTCCAGCCATACTAAAAAACGCGCTGTGATGCGATAAGCATTACTGTAATGTTGTGTAGGTTTAAATGCAGGTAACTCCCATTGAGCGCCGGCATTATCTACTCCGAATTTATACCGGGCGTAATCTGCAATGCCCTCGGTTAGCCAGCCCGGGCCACCGTTGTTGCCATAATCCTGTACAATGTGCATCACCTCGTGGGTTACAACATCGATGTCTCCAGGATGTTTTGCCATGTATTTTGAACTATATACTACTCTTGCATTAGCCGTTGCTGCTACACCATCGTATGCGGTATCAATGACAAATGTAATGTCTTTGGCTGTTTTTTTATTGTACTCTTTTTCCAATTTTGGATAGACAACAAAGAAGGTTTCAATCAGCCTGTTTTTTAAGTTTTGGTCAAGATTTGCATCTTGGTTGATAAAAGTTAACTTGTAACCTTTTTTCTGGATGAGTTCATTAGATTGTGCATGAATAAAGGAAGTGCATGCGATTGCCAGACAGGTGGTTAGTAAAAAGTTTTTTTTCATTTTAGGGCTTGTGGTGGTTTAAAAAGTATTCTTGTTAAGGATATGATAAAACGTTTTATCAAAAGTGGTAAAAAAAATCCTTTTTTTATGGATAAATTAAATCTATAAAATTTTTTATTTTAAATAAGTGGTTTCGCCGTTCTAGATCACCCGGCAAGGTTGGGGGTCGATCCGCGTTTTATGATCTCTGCAGGTATCCGAAG
>NZ_QAIL01000559.1 GCF_003061025.1 Pedobacter sp. HMWF019
CCTATAAACCAACAACTTAACATACTTAAATTAAAAAAAACCACCCATAATACATTGATTGTAAATACTCCCAGATGAAGCAACTTCAAAATTAATTCAAAATTGTATTAGTAAATTTACTACATGAAGATCCTGATCATAGAAGACGAACCGCAACTTGCACAGAGCATAGCCGACTATCTGTCAGAAGAAAGCTACTTGTGTGAATTTGCATCCACCTACAACCAGGCATTGGATAAAATTGAGACCCACACCTATGATTGCATTCTTTTAGACATTATGCTGCCCGACGGTAACGGGATGAGCATTTTGGAAAAACTAAAAGACCAGGATAAACAAGACGGTGTTATCATCATTTCTGCCAAAAACTCTTTGGATGATAAAATAAAGGGCTTGCAAATCGGTGCTGATGACTACTTAACCAAACCTTTTCACCTTTCGGAATTGGCAGCACGAATCTATTCAGTTATCCGTAGAAAGCAGTTTGGAAACTCAAATACAGTTCAGCAAAATGAATTACAGATTGATTTGCTTGCCAAAACCGTTTCTGTAAACAACAGATTGATTTCATTAACCAAAAAAGAATTTGGCCTCTTACTTTATTTCATCGGAAACAAAAACAAGGTTATTTCAAAAAGCACCTTGGCAGAACACCTCTCAGGAGACTTTGCCGATATGTTAGACAACCATGATTTTGTTTATGCCCACATCAAAAACCTAAAAAAGAAACTCAACGAGGCAGGTTGCGATACCTATTTAAAAACCGTTTACGGAACAGGCTACAAATGGGAAGGATGAACAAACTATTAAATAAAACGCTAAGAACTTTTGCCCTTTATTCACTGGTTGTACTGGCAGCCAGTATTCCAGCTTATTATTATTTGGTAGACAGGATATGGCTGCGCGAATTAGACGAACACAACCAAATTATTGCAGAGAGAACAGAAAAGGAATTAAACAAGTTGCAATTAACCGAAACGGAGCTTAACCAAAGCATAGCTTTATGGAATAAAATACAACCCGGTACCAACCTGAAAAAAGCTACAGAAACAGCTGCTCATCTTGACAGCACCTATACCGTTTTAAGACAAAATCTTTACGTTGAACACACAGACATTAACCGTTTCAGAGCTTTAGTAAGGCTTGTCCATGTCAATAATGAACCCTATTATTTAACCGTAGAAACAAATGTCGAAGAAACAGAAGAAACAGTTGCTGCCGTTGCAGTGATTACCCTTTTATTCTTCCTGATTTTAGTTGTTGGTTTTTTGTTTTTAAGCAGGCGGCTATCCGTCCGATTATGGAAACCTTTCAGGAGTACGCTATCCAAACTAAAAACATTCAACCTGGATCACCAGACTGCAATAACATTTGAAAAATCAGACACACTGGAATTTGAAGAATTAAATATCGCTTTGGATAAGCTGTTAGAACACACTATTTCCGTATACAAAACACAAAAAGAATTCACAGAAAATGCCTCGCACGAATTACAGACCCCTTTGGCAATTATCAAAAACAAATTGGATGTATTGTTGCAAAAGGAAAAGGTAACAGACCGTCAGTATCAAATTATTGAAGAAATAAACCAGGCCCTGACACGTATTACACGCATGAATAAGAACTTGCTGTTGCTTGCCAAAATCGAAAACCATCAGTTTGACGATAACGAAACGATCAACATCAGCCAGCTAACCCAACAATGTGTAGAGCAATTCAAAGAACATTCCGACAATAAGAACATAACTGTTCAAACAGAAATAGCCCCCAACGTTATTGAAGGAAACAAAATACTGATTGAAATTCTCCTCAACAATTTATGGCTAAATGCAATCCGGCACAATTCACCCAGCGGTAAAATCTATATTTCCCTCAGCAAAAGTGAGTTGATCATTTCCAATTCGGGAAATACCGAACTAAACCCATCAGCTATTTTTAACCGCTTCGCAAAGACCTCAAATAAAAGTGTAGGGAGTGGCTTAGGATTATCCATAATTCAGCAAATCTGTAACCGTCATCAATGGACCATCCGTTATCAATTTACAGGTAATTCCCATAGTTTCTCTATTCATTTCTAAAATTCAAAATTTCTTCTAAATCAGATTGAATCTTTGACCCATTGCATTTAAACCTTCAATTAAGGACTAATATGATGAGTAAAATACGAGTATTCTTTTTTCTGATTTCTATGATGATTTCTCCAGTAGCATTTTCGCAGGTTTTATCAGTAACCATTTCAGGTATGGTAAGAAACAAGGCAGACAAAACCACTATGCCTTATGTAAATGTGGTATTAAAAAATGAAAAAGACGCTTCCTTTGTTTCAGGTACTATAACCCATAATGATGGCAGGTTTTCCATTGAAAATATTAAACCGGGCAACTACCTTATAGAAGTTTCATTTATGGGCTTTAAAAGCAAAACACAACCCCTATTTATTGGAAGTATTACCGCATTTTTAGATATACCTGCATTAGAGTTGGAAGAAGAAGCAACAGCTTTAGCAGAAATAACGGTTACAGCAAAAACAAGTGATATAAGCAATAAGCTGGATAAAAAAACTTATTCGCTTGCAGATAACATTAGCCAAAGCGGAGGTTCCGTTTTGCAAAGCATGCAGAATCTGCCAGGAGTGACCATACAGGATGGCAAAGTGCAGTTAAGAGGCAATGAAAAAATTACTGTTTTGATAGATGGGAAACAAACCGCGTTAACGGGTTTTGGCAGCCAGGCAGGTTTAGATCACATACCTGCATCAGCAATTGATAAAATAGAAATCATTAATAACCCATCTTCAAAGTACGACGCCAATGGAAATGCAGGCATTATCAACATCATAATGAAGAAAAACAAGCAAAATGGATTCAATGGTAAAGTTGGTTTAACTACAGGTCTGGGCGCTCTTTGGGAAAGAAAAGAAAACTTACCAACCATAAGACCTCAATACAATTTCACACCAAAAATCAATTCCTCTTTATCGCTCAATTACCGAAAAGAAAAAGTAAATATTTTTTTACAAGCCGACAATCTATATACAGAGACACTCAACAAAAATGAATTCGTAACACGGACATATGATGATGGAACTATAATCAATTCCCAACTAAAACGGAATAGGAACACCAACTTCCTAAACACAAAAGCTGGCGTAGATTGGAACATCAATGATCAAAATACCCTGACAGTTTCAGGAATGTATGGAAGTGAGAAAATAATTGACCGTGGCGACCAGCCATTTTTCAATAGCGATGTATCGCAACGACTACGCCTCTGGCAATTTTTGGAAGATGAATTGAAAACAACAGCTATGGCTACGGCCACCTACCAGCACCGGTTTAAAGAAGCGGGTCATTTATTGAATATAGGTTTCAATTATACGTTTCACCGTGAAGATGAAAAATATTTTTACGATAACTATTTACCATTGTCAACAGGAACAGACGCTTTCAAACTATTGTCCGATGAACAGGTTTATGATTTCAATATAGATTATATCAAGCCCCTAAAATACGGACGCATTGAAACAGGTATCAAATTGCGTAACAGGAGCATTCCAACCAATATGAATTTTATTCCAGGGGCCAATTCTGTTTTAGATACCGATGCCGGAGGTTGGGCTACTTATAAGGAGTTGATACCTGCACTATACGGAAACTATGCCTTTGAGAACGAAAAGTGGGAGGCAGAATTAGGTTTACGCGTAGAGTATGTAAAAATACAGTATAATGTAAATCCCAATCATAGCACCTATAAAAGTGATGGTTATAACTACACCCAGCCTTTCCCTAATCTAAGATTAGCTTACAAGTTGAATGATAACAACAAACTTTCTGTTTTCTATAACCGAAGAGTAGACAGACCTAATGAAGTGGATATCCGTATTTTCCCCAAATATGATGATGCAGAAATCATAAAAGTCGGCAATCCGGCATTGCGTCCACAGTTTACCAATTCAATAGAACTAGGGTATAAAAGAAATTGGAACAATGGTTATTTATATACCGCCTTATACCACCGCTTCGCCGATGGCACAATTACAAGAATTTCAAGTATCGTTCCCGGCAGTACACTGGTCTATGCCATATTTCAAAATGCAGGAAAAAGCTACAATACCGGCCTGGAAGCTATTTGGAACCAAAAAATATCTGAAGTATATTCCTTCAACATCAACGGGAATATTTACAGAAACCAGATCAATGCCTTTACCGTTGAAAATTTATATCCGCAACCCAATATCTTTTCTGCAGCACAACAATCAGCTATATCAGGAAACCTGAAGCTGAATAATGTATTCCATTTTTCAAAGGGTTGGACCGCACAATTAACAGCCCTTTATTTAGCTCCCGACATTATGCCCCAGGGTAAAATTTCATCGAGATATTCAATAGATGCAGGTTTGAAAAAATCAGTTCAGAAAGGTAAAGGAGAGATCTTCTTTAACGCAACCGATTTACTTAACACCATGGTAACCAAGAAGCAAATTCAGGGTCTTGGATTTAGATACACCAGCAACGATTATTACGAAATACAAGTAATACGGCTAGGCTATAGCTATAAGTTTTAAATTTAAGGCCAGAATGTTAGAAAAATTTTATACGTTTATACCGAGAGCGTTAATTTAATGAATGGGGGCCAGTTGAAAGACTTGGTCCCCTTTCTGTTTTTATAGAATATAAAACGTTTCCGAAGTCAAGGGTTCAGGGACATCATCTTCTGATAACAGTTGCTTTATATTGATCTCTATCGTATTACAAATGGCATTCATCGCCGTATCCGTTGGGAGGTTACTGAATGGATTTTCCATATGGCTTGCTGTTTTTTCTAAAAGGAAAAAAGCAGCCGAAATCACCAATAATAACGGGATCTCAAAATAGCTTTCGATATCTCTCAGCGAGATCGAAAGCGTCACTAAAAAAAGATAGATAGATAAATGCAGGAAATACCGATACGTTACTGGAAAAACAGTTGTCTTGATCCGTTCTGCCATCCCCATGGCATTAGAAAAACTAACAAATGTGTTATTGATCTGTACATGGCTAAAAGTATTAAGTTTACCTTTCTCAGTTAAGCTGGAAATATGCTGGGTATTAAGCTGAAGAATCGCCAGGTGCTTATTGTTATGTCTTTTAATTTTGGCCAGTTCATCATCAGTCAAATAGCCTTCCAAACCACCAGCACCATTCTGCCCCCGCAGAGAGCGGTTTAAACTATAGCACCACGCAATATGTCTAAAGGAAATCGTCTTGATTTCACCCTCACAATCTTTAGGCAAAAAAGACTGCAGCTGTAAAACCAAGGTCCTGCTATCATTCACGATACTTCCCCAAATCTTGCGTGCTTCCCACCAGCGGTCATAGGATTGATTGAGCTTAAATGAAAGAATAACGGAGATGGCCGTACCAAGAAAGGCCGGAATTCCTATGGGCATCTCCGGAATCACATTTCGGAATGCAAAGGTGAGGTAGTAAATCACCAGACCAATAATGAATACATAAATAAGCTCTACTCTTATCTTTTTGAATATATAACTAAATGGTATTTTCGTTTTCAACAACATAGCCCAATCAATAATCTGTTTGCGGATAAACGATTGTCTGATGTATTTGGTTTTAGTGAATTGAATAATAATTGTTTAAAATATATTCTGCCCCAGGTAAACGCTAGTACTCACCAGAGTTCCTTCTTTATTCACATAATGCATCCAGCCATTTACGGTACCTCCCGCAAAATTCTTGTTCATTTGTAAAGTGACTTCCCTTGCAGAACGTTCTGCAGTGTTTTCAAAGGTCAGATACTGCTCTTTATCCGAACTGTAGAAAATCAGGTTCATCCGGTCCTCCGGATCGCAATACTTTGTTTCTGGCGGATTATCCCATTTTAGGTAAAGAATATGATCACGATGCAGGAGTACTTCTAAAACCCAGGAAGTGATTAACGCTCCCCTGCTTAAAGTCACAGTGACGAATGCCTTAAAATAGCTAAAAAGCTACTATGTAAAAGGCTCAGGCGTAGTACACAAAGTAGTGATCGATCAGAGCGGCTACAGGTGTACATGCGAGTGGTTTACAGCATATCAGGGTAAACGAGGGATTTGATTACGGAGCATCACACTCACCTCAATAAGTCTATCCCCTTGAAGCACCACCTCAACACCCTCTTTTGTTGTGATGAGATTAACCTGAGTCCAGAAGTACTGGACTAAGTCATTAGTTTTGATCATAAAATTTATATTTAGTTAGTTAATTGATAATTTTTGGCAAAAATTTGATTAGATAAATGGTAAAAAAAGGAGTTAACCTCCCGCCACTTAACCACCTAAGCTATTTTCAATTGGAGATCACAAATTGTGACCTCCAATTTCTTTACCGGTTTGCAACCCAACTTGAAGTCGCAATTTTCGACTTCAAGTTGGACTATTCACCAATTGGAAGGGCATTAAATAAGAGGAATTACAACCCCAACTCTGCACCCTCAGCGGTCTGCACCCAAGAAAATATGTTTTACTGATCAAGCCTCAGAATCTGTAAGATTCAGCTGGATCAGAAAACATATTTTCCCCCCATCAGCACTCTGTAAATTCAAGTCTTAAACCCCTTCCTGTAAACCTTAGCCGTCACCCCATTTCTCTGCTTAAACCACCTGCTGAAATACGGCAAATCACTAAACCCCAGCAACTCATAAACCGACCTCCCCAAATACGCCTTCGCAAACTTGTTCAAAGCAGAAATACTCGTATCCATTCTGGCAGCATACACCGTAATATCCCGGTTATACCTAAAAATCCATTTCAATCAAAGACTGCAGCACCTTCAAACGCTGAAAGTCCGGAGCAGAATAGCCTTCCTCTGCCAAACCAAATCCCTTTGTATAAATATTCGTTTCCTGCAACATGACTATAACATCAAATCTTCTTCGGCACCCGCGGTATTGGCTTATAATCAATAATAAAATCAATCACCCTATCCAGCTCAGCCAACACCAGATGAACCAGTTTCAACCGAAAAACATCAGGCTCCCCCTTCTCTGCAGCATCACCAATATCCGTCAGTTCAGGATCAAAACGAACCAGCAAATCCACACCCTTAACCTGCCTGAGTTTAACCAGCAACTTCCTAACCCGGATCAAGAGTTTCGCCGTTTGCTTTTGATTGTTATTCGCGATGATCTCAAAGATCTCCGTAGTCAGGGTATAATGTGCATGAGTCAACCGTTCCGAGAAAAAAGGCTCGATAGGCTTATGCATATTCCCTATTTCCTCCAGCAAAGCAAAGAAAAGTTCAGGTCCGGTTTTTTGAAGATACTTAGTCATAGTTAGAGAAGTTAAATTAATGTAATTGACAATAATGATGATTTATATATATACGAAGCATCCCTCTACGAAACACAACGCAGAGAGATAACAATTAAAACAGTAAACATGGTTTGTGAAAGGAAACGTAAAAAAAGAAACTACCAAATACTTGTCTTTTTGTTAAACTTGTAAGAAGTCCTTAATAGCTGCCGATGCTTCCAATTCCCACTCTCTATCACCATCCCGTCATCTCGATGGAAGCGCAGCGACGAGAGACCTGTAATCACTTTGCAAATAGATCTCTCCTATCGTCGACATGACGTATCGAGCCTTACCTGGCAATTGCGCTATCATTTCTTTAACCCGGCTTCAAGCTCCGCCTGACTAATCTCTCTGGTTATTTCCCGCTGCAACTCTTCCTCTGAAGGCAAATAAGTCTTATACCTGGACGAAAAAACATGCTTATTATCATTCAGTAAACTATGCTTAGCCAAAACCTTGTTTTTTTCAGCGCAAAGGATCAAGCCAACGGTCGGATTATCATTTTCCTGCCTAACCTGATCTTCAAAATACCGAACATAAGTATCCTCTGTCCAATATCCTGATGAGTTAGCTTACCTCGTTTCAAATCTACTATCAAAAAACATTTAAGGATATAATTGTAAAAGACCAAATCTGAATAGAAATGCTCATCTTCCAAACTAATTCTATATTGACGAGCAACAAAGCAAAACCCCTTACCCAATTCAAGCAAGCACTCCTGCAATTTATCAATAATGGATTGTTCTAATTCCCTTTCATAAAAACCAGGGTTCGCCTTTAAATCCAAAAACTCCAATACATACGGATCCTTGATAAAATCTTTAGCCTCTAATTCCACTTTCTGAGTTTCAGCTTCTTCTTTTAGTAAAGGCCTGCTTTGCTCAGGAGTCATCACTAACCTTTCAAAATAAGAACTGTTGATCTGCCGTTCCAGGGTCCTTGTATTCCAGTTACAATTCACCGCCTCATTCATGTAAAACATCCTCGCATCCTCACGTTCAACTTTTAGCAATGACCTGTAATGTGTCCAACTCAATTCACCACGCAGTGCGTGGTATTTGAAATGTAATTTAAAACTGACGTTAAGTAGCGCATCACCATAACCTTTAACTCATAAAGAAAATAAGTAATATTTAAAATTAACAACAACCTTCCTTTCACAAACAATTTCAAAGAACAACATCCTCTTTATATTCCGCTGGAAAAAGCGGTTATTCCCCTCTCTGGCTGTGCCATCTCTCCTCTTCAATTCGTCACGCAATACGTGACGAATTTCATTAAAACCCTTCCCTCTTCAAAAACCCTAACATCGGGTCCATCCACTCACCCACAGGCAACCGCTGCGTAAACCCATGATTCCCCTTCGGGAACAAATGCAATTCCGCATCCACCCCATTTTTCTGCAAAGCCTGGTAAAACACAATGCTGTTATTCACATCCACTACCTGATCATCACCACAATGCATCAAATACGTCGGAGGCGTTTCCTTAGTTACCTGCAGTTCATTAGAGAACAAAGCTACTTTTTCTTTCGCAGGCTCCATACCCAGCAAGTTAATCTTTGATCCCATATGGGTCAATTGATCGCTCATGCTGATGGCTGGATAAACCAAGATCATAAAGTCTGGCCTGAGGTTGAGGTTGTCTTTATTTGAAATATAGCTTTTAGAGAAATGAGTGCCCAAGGTCGAAGCCAAATGTCCTCCTGCACTATACCCAATTACCCCAACTTTAGCAGGATTGAGGTTCCAGTTTACCGTATTAGAGTGGATCACTTTCATCGCTTGCTGTGCGTCCATGAGTGGTCCATAGCTTTTATCACGCATCGTTTCTCTTTTCGGTAAATGGTATTTGAGTACAAAAGCTTCTTTGGAGAGTTTTACTATACTTCCGGGAATGCTATCGGGGTAGAGCGGCAGCACTTGTTGTGCTACCGCAGTGTACCCCACCATTAAAAAGAGCATGGAGATTAATATTTTCATTTCTATTTCGTTCCAAATTTTGAGTTTAAACGTATAGATGTAGTGCCCAAAAAGAGCCACCAACATTTTATCGTATACTTTGAAATCCGTTAATTTTTCGCCAGCGAACTCCGGCAGGTAAAAACTGAGTTTGTACTTTCCATCGTTTACCGAATAAACATCAATAGCTGTTGCCTTATCATGCATATCATCCGTTTCATTGTCTGCTTTTAACACAGAGCGGATAAACAGATAATCCTTATTGGCACAAGCTTGCTTGTTCACCAGCAGTGGTGGCGCAGCCATTGTTAATTGATTTGAAGATTTAATCCTGCCAACCTTGATCTTCGCGAGGCTATTGGTATCAATGGTCTTTCCCTTATACAGCAAACTAAGGTTAGTGTCTAAACGGAGAAACTGGTTCCGGTAGTGATAGACATAGAACACCATCTGTGCAAAATACCCCATCAATTTGCCTCGTCAACAAATCCTCTCTCACAAAAGTCTTACCCCTCACTTGCTGTTTACCCAAAACATTTTCATTCCTTCCACTAACTGATCTAAAGAGAAAGGAATTTACAGACAAAGGAATTGCAGCGGTATAATAGGCACTAGCAATGTCTTGCGTTAATGTATAGTCCGTTGTAGAACCTGTACTGATCCTGGCTTTGTTCCCATCAATTAAAAACAGACTGGATGAATCAATCTCGACATAACTGACTGTTTATAATAGAAAAAACTATATTAGTTGATATGGTTATTTCTGGGCTGGTTAAACCCGTGTTGATGATTCATTTTAGGGCAATACGGTTATTTTTCTTCCCTCAATCTTGAATTTGGCTGTTCCCGTAGATTCTATAGCTTTTAGTATACCCGATACCTGGTCGTATCTGGATACAGAACCACTGAGCAGCTTTTGCGGCAAGTCCTTGTTTTGGTAAATGATGTCTACGTCGTACCACCGGGCTATTTGGCGCATTACATTTTGAAGCGGCATATTTTTATAAGCAAACAAACCGTTTTTCCAGGCAATAACCTCATCTGTATTGACTTGGGCCACCTTAAATTGATTATTGGCTAATATGGATTGCTGGCCAGGTTTTAGGGTTTCTCTAGGTACCGGCCCAAAAACGAGTTCAGGATGACCATCGCCTATATTACTCCTCACCTGCACAGCCCCTTCCAATAGCGTGGTTTTGGTATTGGGTTCATCAATATAACTGTTGATGTTAAAATGGGTGCCTAGAACAGCTACTTCTTGTCCCTTACTTTTTACCAAAAATGGCATTCTGATCATTCTTGGCCCTCTACCACTCGATGTAGCTACTGTCCCGGTTTGGGAGGGTATCAGGATCTTTTCGATTTCAAAGTAGGCCTCGCCGTTTAACTCCACCTTACGTTCTTCACGCCCATAAAAAGACGTAGGATAAGTTAACTTTGATGCAGCGTTTAGCCATACTTTAGAACCATCAGGGAGAACAATTTTATATTGCCCCCCTCGAGGCGTTTCGATGGTGTCCGTCGTCGTCACCTCGGCCTTTACCCCGTCAACGCTAGCCCTCACGCTACCTCTCGCCCATCTCGAGGGAGAAGGCAAAGCCAGATCGGGGTCATTCACGGTATATACCAACTGACCATCCGCAGTTTTTGCAATCTCCACCCCCGCTTCCTTAGCAACAGCACCATTAGCAACATCAGTTAAGGAAATGCGCTGGCCATTAGACAACACTAAGTAAGCCTTGTTGCCACCAGGTTTGATGTCATTATGCACAAGCCCAGGGAAATAACCAACATCAGAATGACGCAGCGTATTCGTATAATAGTTATAAAACAAAAGACCAGCACCAGCAACTAAAAGAACCGCAGCAGCCGCAGCGATACTAGGCCATAATTTACGAGTAGATCTGTTTTGTTGCTCAGCAATTTCTTTCTGAATATGTTTAAGCATCGCCGCTTTCAAAACTTCCTCCTCATTTTGCATCTCAGCAAACCACTCCACCTCTTCCAAAGAGATCGTTCTATACCACGCAGATAATTCATCCAGCTCCTGTGGAGTTGCGGTATTGTTAAAATACTTCCTAACCAGTTCTTCTATTTGTTCTTTTTGCATGGTACCCTATTTGGTTAATATATAGTAAAGTACCTTCTCGCCCCCCGTTACCCTTGGTCTAAAAAAAATATTTTTTTTTTAAAAACCCTCAAATAACCAAACGAATGAACAAAACGTCTTCCCCTTAACCATCCTCCCCGGTCTGCACCTAAGAAAATATGCTTTACTGAGGCGAACCTCAGAATCTGTAAGATTCAGAGAGCCCAGTAAACATATTTTCCCCCTATCCAATTAATTTATCACTTTTTTCTAGGGTTTCATCACATTTTATAATTTAAAAGAAAAAGCCTTTGTAGTATTGCTGTGTCAAAATTAATCAGCGATCATTAAATGAAACCATCCTGTGCAGCAGCACACAAACCAACATGAACCGAACTTGTGAGCTCTTGAACACAATAAAGAAGATACATATTGGTAAAAAATAAAATCGGGCAGCACATGACAGCTTGGTTACCTAAAAAAAACAAACTATATTCCAATGAAAAACCTAAACGAATCCACAAAAATTGAGCTATGGATAGCTACCGCACTCATCGTAATTATTTTTATATTTTCAACAATTCAAGCAGTCAGTATCCATAATTTCCCAGCCTCTATTCCTTATCAACCCAACTACTGGTTAAATACCTTGTTTAGATATATCATTGTTGCCACCTGCTACTTCCTGCTTGCATTATTCGTAAAACCTGAGCTGAAAAAAAAAGACACCAGGCCCTCCAATGCCATTTTCTTTGTTTATATATTGATTCAAGTCTGTGTTTTCGCAAACCTCATTGACCACTATCTGCTGATCTTATTATCTGTAAAGATGATTGCAAACTATTTCAGCAGAGATATGGAAAACAAAAAGAACCAGCTTCATAGCGACGTAACGGTGCTACTTGCGATCAGTATGTTCCTTCAGGCTTGCTCCGTACTGCTTAACAATCCAATAGTTTTCCGTGCCGCGTTCAGCTTCATTTTACCCATTGCCATAGCAAATTATGCAATCTTGGTTTTCGCTGTAATTCCAAATCTGATCCATAAAAAATACCGGATATTAAAATTTATCGGCTATTCATTGTTAACTACAATTCTTTCTTTAGGCATACTAGTGCTTTTGTTTAGCATATTTGATTCCATAAACAACGGCAATGTTATAGAACTATTAATGGGAATCAATCCTCCTATCCAACTTTTTCTGGTTCCTATATTTGCCTGGAACATCTACAAATCAAGAAACCGAAAAAACATTGAAGAAATTGCTACCCTAAAAACCGAATTGGGCAAATCAGATGCAACACTTAATTTCTTGAAGTCACAAATTAATCCGCACTTCCTCTTTAATGCTTTAAACACACTTTATGGCACAGCACTTCAAGAAAATGCCGAACGGACCAGCGAAGGAATACAAAAACTTGGCGATATGATGCGTTTTATGCTTCAGGAAAATCTGGAAGATAAAATTTCACTTTCCAGAGACGTAGAATACTTAAAAAACTACATTGATTTGCAGAAGCTCAGAACCTCGGTTTCAACAGATATTACCATAGAAACCCAGATCGAAGAGCAATTAAACGAGCTTCAGATAGCGCCTATGTTGCTTATTCCCTTTGTAGAAAATGCTTTTAAGCATGGAATTAGTCTGCAATATCCTTCACATATCAAAATTACGCTTCAAAACAGTTCAGATACCTTATATTTTGATGTATACAACAGCATTCATCTAAAATCAATTAATGACCCGGAGAAGTTTAAAAGCGGAATTGGCTTACAGAATGTGAAACAACGCCTGGCACTTCTATACCCCGAAAAGCACGAGCTCATTATCAGAGAAAATGCAAAAGAGTTCTTTATACATCTTACCTTGCAACTATAAAATGTATACAAATGAATGCTATTGCAATAGATGATGAACCAATTGCCCTTAATGTAGTAAAATCACACGCCGCTAAAGTTCCTTTTATTACCTTACAAGCCACATTCACAAATGCCTTTGATGCCATCCGTTACTTACAACAAAATAAAATTGACTTAATTTTTCTGGACATCAAAATGCCAGACATTAATGGCATGGACCTGCTCAATTCCCTAAGTAATCCTCCAATGGTTATTTTTACTACCGCCTATTCCGAACATGCAGTAAAAAGTTTCGAGCTGGATGCTATAGATTATTTGTTAAAGCCTTTTTCTCTTCCCCGCTTTTTAAAAGCCTGCAATAAAGCAATGGAAATGTATGATCTGAGAGCAAGACCCGAAGGTATAAAGCAGCCAAGTTCAATTTTCATCAAAGATGGCTATCAACAGATCAAAACTCAGGTAGAAGAAATCCTCTATCTTGAAGCATCTGGAAATTATACGATCTTGCATTTAGAGAACAATAAATCTTTAAGTACCAGAGTTCCTATTGCAGAAATGTTGAATTTATTACCAGAAAAAAGTTTCATCAGGGTACATCGTGCATTTATAATAAATAGAGATAAGGTCAGTAAGTTTGACAAGTTCCAGATTTGGATTGGCCAAAAGAGCATTCCTATCGGGGCAACATATACCCAATGCTTGCAAAAATTAGGTTAAGTTTCCTCTAACCTCAAAACATGGGCAACAAAAGAGATGCCCTTCCAGGCACCTCTTTGGATTCATTAATAATATTTTTTCTAATCTCCAGTTTTACGGACTGTGGGAGAACTAGCTTTCTTTTCAGTTTGAGCACGATTGGGCAGTTTTGTTAATATATGTGTATATTAAACAGTTAATTGGCTGCTCCTCTTATGAAAACCATAAAACACCCTGA
>NZ_QAIL01000560.1 GCF_003061025.1 Pedobacter sp. HMWF019
GGTTATAGAATTAGAAAATGATAATACAAATAGTTTAAACTATAAAGACATAACCATCTTCCGACTGCCCCAAGATGAATTGGAATTTCTAACTATTGAAAAGTCAACTGAAATAGAAGACCCCGTCATTTCGATAAGTCAAAAATTTATTCAGGAAGAGGACGAACAAAGTCGTGCGGAGTCGGAGCAGCGACTGCTGGAGAAAAGATTAGCAGAGGAACACCATATTAATAGCATGGTTGACGTTTTTGAAAGGAAAATTTCAGAAACAAAAAAGCCGGGGAAGAAGAAAAAAAAGAAAAAAAGTTTGTGGAAGAAGCTCACTAATTTTTTTGCTGTCTCTAACGATGAAGATGATGAAAATGAAGGTTCTGACCGTCGTAGCGATAAAATTGATAAGACTTCCGCCAGTGATGTTAATTCTATAACCGATAAGTTTTAATCGTGAATTATCCGTCTAGAACAGCTATCGTCAACTCGGTGAAATATCCAGCACTGATAAGGGATACTTTTCTCAGTGGAGGTTTTGTTACCAAAACTTCCGGTGGTAAGCCAAAATTTTGGTCTGGAGGTTTCAGTATAGTTTTCCAAATCGATACTGGTGGAGAATTATGGGCTTTTAAGGTTTGGCACACAGAATTGAAAGATAATAAATTCCGGTATACAACTGTCTCTGAAGTGCTAGAAAAATGTGCTCTTCCATATTTTACTGAATTTGAATATGTTGAAAATGGTGTTTTAGTTGATGGAGTACTTATGGATACGCACAGGATGCCTTGGGTGGATGGTGCGCCTTTGAAGGATTACATTAATAGCAATATAACGAACCCTGTTAAATTAGCGAATTTGGCATCGAAGTTTCAGTTGATGGTTGCCGAGTTTCACAAGCACAACATAGCACATGGTGATCTCCAACATGGCAATATCATCGTACAAGACGACGGCGAGATTTCCGTTATTGACTATGATTCGTTCTTTGTCGAGGGATTACAAGGCTTGCCTGATTTAATAAAGGGACAAGGTGGTTATCAACATCCGAGTCGTTATTACAATTTAACAATCAATGAGAAACTTGATTACTTTTCAGAATTAGTTATCTACACTTCATTGATTGTATATTCAGAGCATCCTGAACTTTGGAGTTACGATACAGATTGGCTTTTGTTTTCAAAAGAAGATCTGGAAACTCCAGAACTCTGTACGTTATTTATGAGTTTAAAAAAATCAGATAATCCTAAAATTGCAATTTTGATGAGTACAATGCATGAGTTTTTAAGGTGCGAAGATATAACACAGTTACTACCGCTGGAAGACATTATAAACTCAAAAATAAATGCTAAATTTCCTCCTTTAGATGATATAACGGATAAATTCTAGACAATGATTTTCCCTCCAGTAACCGACATAATTGCAGCAGCTAAAACATCTCAACTAATTAGAGATCCATTTTTGATTGGTAATCCAATTACAGTTTTGGCAAGTGGAAGGCCAGATATGTTTGCAGGTGGCTTTAGTCAAGTTTTTTCGATAGATAAAAATAACGAAAAGTGGGCGTTCAAAGTTTGGGTTTCAGAAATTTTGGAAAATAAAGAGAGGTATGATGCAATTAAGGAATACCTTGACCAAGTTAATCTGCCTTATTTCTCTGAATTTGTATATGTTGTAGGAGGGCTATTGGTTGACGGTAATCTATTAGATACACTCAGAATGCGTTGGGTAAATGGACACGGAATGGCGAGTTATATTTCGATGAACCTATATAATCCGGCTATTTTGGAAGAGTTAGCAGACAGCTTTCTTAAAATGACCGACGACCTTCATAACCATTCAATATCACACGGCGATCTTCAACACCAAAATATTTTTGTAACTGATGAAGGCGAGTTAAAATTAATTGATTACGATTCCATTTGTGTTCCTAATATGGAAGGAATGCGTGATATAACACGTGGCACAAGGGGCTACCAACATCCGTCCCGTCTTAGCTCTGGATATTTGGCTTCTACGAGGATTGATTATTTTTCGGAGTTGGTTATTTACACATCAATTCTTGCCGTTGTTGAAAACCCGGTCTTATGGGACAAATACAATGTCATGCAATCGGAATATAGGTTGTTGTTTGCTCCCGAAGATTTTCTTCGCTTTGAAGAAGCAGAGATACGGAAAGATTTACTAATGTTATCAGAGAGAATAAAGACATTAGTTGCAATCTTGGACAGGTATTTAGCTGCGCATCTGTTGTTGACACCGCTACATTCAATGATTTGATTAATGAGACATTATTTCAGGGTAATCAAAAATTATAACTAGTAGAGACATTTCTTCAAAAAAATCCCTATGATGACAATTTTTATAAAGCAATTGCCTCCCACAAAACAAGTGCTATTATAATTGCCACTAGCTTCAAGTGAGTAATCCGACAAAAGTAATCACCTATTCCGGGTTTAAACTGACGAGCTATTCCGCTCCAAACTGACCATCTGTTTTCGGGCCAAAGTGGCCAGTTTGGCCCGGAATGAGGGGGGACATTCCCCGAAAGATACACTCATGTAACTATTTGAAAAATGATCGGTAAATTGAAATTGCATAAAGATAGACAGTAGGATAATTCTCTTATGGATTTTGATATGTAGATTACCTATTTGCTAATAGAGGGAATCTAAAAACTATAAAGGTTGTTCTTGCCTGAGTAGAAATTGAATAGATGCTTGATTTTCCTAAGTTACCTAGTACGTCTTACGATTTCTTTGTAATTCTCTTTTGTAGCTCTCCTGGTATATAATATTCAGGGAAAAATTCTTTGATGGAACAACTAAATACTTCAGCAATTTTATTCAAATGATTTAGATTGTACTTTTCAGGTCTATTAGGAC
>NZ_QAIL01000062.1 GCF_003061025.1 Pedobacter sp. HMWF019
CACCTGAGGAACAGAAGACGGTAGACAGTCTAATGACAAGAAAACCAATTTTAATAGAGTTGAAATAAATTAAATAATACCATATGAAGATAAAAGATAAAACAAGAAAATTCTTGTTTCTGGCGACTGCTGTGCTCGGTTTTTTGAGCAACGATTTACAAGCACAAAAGAAAAGTGACTCGTTTACTAAAAATAATTTGACTGCAATGAGCGAATATTTGAGTGACACAGAAGGTGAAGCTTTTAAGCTGTTCCTCAACAATTCGGAGAAAGTAAATGCGGTATTAGGAAAAGACAAAGCACAATACGCACTGCGCTTGGCAATCTCAAAAGCCTATTTTCAAGGCATTGATCCTGTAAAGAAACCCAATTTTGATTGGGCAGATTTACAAAGGACAATGAAATCAAGGTTTGGTGAGATAGGAATCGAAACGTTGTATGGTAAGCAGATGATTTACTACCTAGATGCAAAGGATTGGAGCAATTATGGGAAATACTATATGCTTTACTTTGAAAAGGCATTGAAGCGTCCAGAGTATGAAGTTAATAATATTACCTGGCCTTTGTTTGAGAACGTAAGCGACCCTAAAGTATTAAAGTTTGCTTGTGATGTGGTCATGAAATATGCTATGGAGGAGTGGTATCAAAATGATCCGACTTCCTGGGACACCTACGCCAACCTGCTTTATAAAACTGGAAAGAAAGAGCAAGCTATAGAATGGGAGGAGAGGGTTGTAAAGCAATCTAATCAAGATAAGGTTTTTCTGGAAACCTTAGAGAAAATGAAGAAAAACTTGCCAACCTGGTCTGATACAGTCGCTAAGTTATAATTTATGAAACTCAAAATATTAACTCTGATGCTCTTTTTAATGGTAGGGTACACTGCGGTAGCACAACAAGTGCTGCCGCTTTACCCCGACAGCATTCCCGGAAGCAGAGTAAAACTCTCCAAAGAGGAGGCGCCAACCCTAACCCTATATCTACCCATTAAAGAAAAAGCTACAGGAACGGCAATCCTGGTGATCCCGGGAGGTGCTTATGGCTTCCTGGCCTTTGAAGAAGAGGGGATTGCGATAGGCAAAGCATTTGCAGAAAAAGGAATTGCAGCCTTTGTGCTTAAATACCGGTTGCCTAAAAAAGAAACGATGAGTGACAAAAGCTATGGCCCACTCATGGACGCGCAACAGGCCATGAAAGTGATCCGGTCTAATGCGGTAAACTGGAATGTTAATCCCGCTAAGGTTGGTGTAATTGGATATAGTGCTGGAGGTCATTTGGCAAGTACCTTGGGCACTCATTTCTCCAAAAGTTATATCCCCAATAAAGAAAACATCGGCCTTCGGCCAGACTTTATGATCCTGGTTTATCCTGTTATCAGTATGGGTGATCAGCTGGCACACATGGGATCAAAGATTAACCTTTTAGGTATAGAGCCAAATAAAGAAAAAGTGGATTTGTTTTCCAATGAACTGCAAGTAACTAAAGAAACCCCACCAACTTATTTGACTCATTGTGGCGATGATCAGGTAGTGGATGTGAACAACAGTATTGTGTTTTACCAGGCGCTGCAGAAGAACGGTGTTGATACGGAACTGCATTTGTTTCCGAAAGGGAATCATGGGTTTACGCAAAGACTATCTGTGAGTGAGTGGATGGACACGATGCTGGGGTTTATGAAGAGGGAGGGGTTTTATGAAAATAAATAAAAGAAGTGTTTTGGTTGAGGTTATTGCCGGCCTATTCATTTTGCTCTTTGTTTATGCTGCAGTGAGTAAACTCCAGGATTTTGAAAAATTTAGAGTAGAGCTTGGTAAATCTCCAATATTAAATGCGTTTTCAGATCCTGTGTCCATATTTGTACCTGTCGTAGAAATTGTCATCTCGGTTATGCTCGTCGCAAAACGGCTCCAATTCATCGCATTGTATTTATCATTTAGCCTGATGGTGGTTTTCTCTGCATACATCGTGTTCATACTGAAATTCAGCTCATACATTCCATGCTCTTGCGGTGGGATATTGCAGAATATGACCTGGACTCAGCATTTGATTTTCAATGTCAGTTTTATGCTTTTGGGAGCACTAGCCATCTTAATTTATCCAAAACAGAATGAAGATCTTATTGCAATAAGAGGGAATGCCGAACCCCTAAACAGAGGCAATTAACTTAAAAAATAAAACCATGAAACTAAGAAACCTATTGATGGCCGGCGTATTAATGATAGCTGTGACAATGTCCTTGGCTTTGAACGCAACAAATAAACCGCCTATAATAGGCTCATTTCAGTATAATGCAAGTGGACACATTCTTTGTATGGCTAACGCACAAGTTGATGCCGATTGTTCTACTGTAGGAACTGGACCAGCTTGTACCATGTTTTATCTGGGTACTTATAACCAGGAATTTGTTGGAGTAGGTACTTGTGTAGTTCCATTATTTCATCAATTCTAAAAAACGAATCGGGAAATTATTATTTCCCGGTTCTTAAAATCACCCATTTAAACGCTATGGTCAAAACAAGAGTTTTCTCTCTGCTTATTTGCTTTTTTTCCAGCATAGGACTGGTATGTATACTTTTTATTTCATCAAGTTATCTGAATAATTCGCCAAACTCGTTTATACGTAGATTACCCTCGCATGCCGCCGTGGGTATAGGGTTTCTGTCTTTGGATCCTTCATCCTTTTACTTTGTTGGAAATGATCAGAATCTTGTTTACCTAGGCAACCGCGGTATTTTTAATCAAGTTATCAGCGTTGATCTGGAGTCGAAACAAACTCAGCTCTTAACAGTTAAAGCTCCTGATTCTCTACATGTTTTTAATGATGTACAACTACGAATTGATTCAGGACGTGTTTTTCTTTTGGAGGGTATGAAGTCTCAGGTTTGGGTAGGGAGTCTTGAAGATCTAAAAGTCATGGATAAAGTAAATACTCCTGGATTTATAGCCGCCCTTACACTTGACAACGGATCGTTGATTTTAAAATCGACCAAAAATGGAGAGGGGGTACTTTTAAAGCAAGACCATACATCAGGTCAATTGAAAATCGGAAAGGATTTGCTTCAGAAACAGGTGGACGGATTTTTCTGTACGGATGGAAATTTAGTGAAAGTCCCTAATTCCAATAAAATCTTCTACACCTATTATTACCGCAATCAATTCATCTGTGCAGATACGAACCTGAACTTGCTTTACAGAGGGAAAACAATTGATACCGTTGCGCATGCGAAGATTAAAGTAGCCAGGATTAAATCAAGCAACCAGATTACTTTATCGGCTCCTCCGGTCTATGTCAATAAGCAAAGTACGGCTAATGAAAAATACCTGTTTATTCACTCTGCATTAAAAGCAGACAACGAAACTGCGGATATGCATGAACAAGGAGCGGCTATTGATGTGTACAATGTTTCTGATGGGAAATATAAGCTGAGTTTTTACCTTTCTGATTTCAATGGAAAGAAACTAACGGATTTTAGAGTTTATGGTCAATCTCTGTATGCGCTTTATGATCATTACTTGTATAAATATCAATTGAATTTTTAACCTCTACCAAGATGTCAAAACAAGCACTAAGACCCTGTATAAACTTGTATGTTCAGCTTCTGGATATCCTGGCAGATAGCTCCATTGATATTCCAGCATCTATGCGTATTAGAGTTGAAAAAGCCTACCAAAGCTTATCGAGTTTTCTTTTTGAGATGATCCTATCTCAGAAAGGAGATCTGGAGCATAAACGGACCGTTCTTAAAAAGTTTGTTGTTTTATTACTATCCAGAAGTTCAGGAATCCTTAAGAAATATGGTATAGATCCATGCCATCCAGACGCTACTTTGAATCTACGTCAATCTATCCTGATGGAAATCAGGGCCGGTTTACTCCGCATCTTTCACCTCATTATTTACCAGGGGCTGGAAGACATTTTCCTGGAACTAAATCTGGTGTATCGTACCATTTTAAAACGCAGTTTATGAAACAAAATTTTATCCCTGAAGAACCTGTCAAAACTTTCCTGGAGCATGTGGAAGGGAAATCCTTTACGCTTGTTGATGTAGCAGTGGCTTTGGACATAGATGAAGAAACAGCGGTGAGTATCCTGATCTATCTAATAGAAAACAAGCAGTTGGATGTGACTTGTACCTGGGTGCCTAATAAAAAGTAAAAGGATGTTGCAAGAAACGAAATCATATAGCAAAGGATTTAGGCTGGCAGACTCAGACTATTGTGCGCCAGACTTTCGGCGGTTAAAGATGTTGCAGTCTTTGATTGAACTGGATTTTAGGTATAACCGGGATATTACGGTGTATGCGGTTAAAATGGATACTGCTATACATGCTTTGAACAAGTTTGCGAAAGCTTATTTGGGCAGGTCTGTGTTTGAGTTGCTGCAGGACAGGATTTACCGGGAGGCTTTGTATTTATTGCAGTATACCAAGCATTCGGTCAAGGAGATTTCGGAGTTACTGGGCTTCTGTGACTCGGGTTATTTCTGTAGGTGGTTTAAGCAGAGAAATGGCCAGACTGCGAAGGTTTACAGAAAGGGGTTTAAAACGTGAATTTACGGGGTGCCTAACCTTTATGACGCTTTATATTCACGCTCGCTATAGTGCACTACGCAACCTCTCTTCGCCTCTGGGGGAGAGAGGTTGCGTAGGGAGAGAGGTAGTTTTTAAGGGATGTTAACGCCCTTTTTTAACCCCACATTCAATCAAATTTTTGCTAATAATTCACATAATTCATAAC
>NZ_QAIL01000561.1 GCF_003061025.1 Pedobacter sp. HMWF019
TTTCAGGCAATAGCAGATCCGACAAGAAGAGCGATACTTCTGTTGGTTGCTTCGCAGTCTTTAACAGCAGGGGCAATAGCTGCAAATTTCGATACCGCAAGACCAACAGTTTCAAAGCATTTGCAAATACTTACAGAGTGCGAATTACTTAAACAAGAACAAAATGGCAGAGAGATTCACTATCACATTAATGCAAAAAAAATGAGAGAGGTTGCTGATTTTATTGAGCCATTTAGGCAAATGTGGGAAGATAGATTTAAGACATTGGAAAGTATAATGAAAGAATATAAAAACAAATAACATGGAGCAAAAGACAAAAATTAATGCCGAAGAAGGCAGACAAGATTTAGTGATTACCAGGGAATTTGATTTGCCATTGGAATTACTTTTTAAGGCTTATGTAGAGTCTGAGATCGTTGAGCAATGGATGGGAACAAAAGTACTGAAACTTGAAAATAAAAAACATGGAGGGTACCAATTCGAGACCAGCGATACTAAGGGGAATGTTGTATTTCGGGCAAATGGTGTTATTCACGAATTCGTTCCTAATCAACAGATCACCCGGACATTCGAAATGGAGAATGCCCCTTTTGATGTGCAGCTTGAGTTTCTCAAATTTGAAGAATTCAGCGAAGAAACCAGTAAACTCACTATGCATGTTGTATATAAGTCAGTTGAACTTAGAGATAGTATGCTACGGTTGCCATTTGCTCAGGGGATAAATATGGCTCATAACCGATTGCAAAACATTTTAAATAAATCAAAGTAAAGATTATGGATAAATTAAATAAAATCATCTACTGGATTTCTACGATTTGGCTTGCCCTTGGGATGGTGTCAACTGGATTGGTTCAGTTATTGAAAATGAAAGATGAGGTGGAAAAGATTGCTCAATTGGGCTATCCTCGCTATTTTTTAACCATAATTGGGATTTGGAAAATTCTTGGTGTTGTGGCTGTGCTTATGCCTAAGTTACCATTATTAAAGGAGTGGACCTATGCAGGTTTCTTTTTTGCAATGTCGGGTGCTGTCTTTTCTCACCTGGCCGTTGGAGATGGAGCTAAAGAGTTTTTTGGGCCAGCATTATTACTTGTCTTAATTGTTGTCTCCTGGTATTTTAGGCCTTTAGATAGAAGAATTATTTTTAGTTAACCGATAAAGTATGAGCAATATTAAAAACGAATTGTCTCAGGAAGAACTTGAGCATCTATTCAAAACTTTGAAAGTCCGTTTTGAAAAAAATATGAACCGCCATAATGATTTGGAATGGTCTGATATACAAATGAAATTGGAAGAGAGTACTGTAAAACAGTGGTCGCTCCATGAAATGGAGAGGACTGGAGGTGAGCCTGATGTAATTGGTCGTGATAAAGAAACGGGTGAGTACTTTTTTTATGATTGCTCCGCTGAAAGTCCTAAAGGTCGTAGAAGTCTTTGTTATGACAGGAAAGCATTGGAGACAAGAAAAGAACATAAACCAGAGAATAATGTGTTGGATGTGGCGGCTGCAATCGGGATAGAGTTGCTGTCAGAAGAGCAATACCGGGCATTGCAGAAACTGGGTGATTTTGATGTAAAAACTTCAAGTTGGGTGAAAACACCGACTGATATTAGAAAACTAGGTGGAGCGATCTTTTGCGATCGTCGCTATAATACTATTTTTACGTATCACAATGGAGCCGATTCTTATTATGCTGCGAGAGGATTTCGCGGCTCGTTAAAGGTTTAGAGCAAAAATAATTAATTTACCAATATGAACCCAAAAGTTGATTTTTATTTTAGCAAGACAAAGGCGTGGCAGGAAGAACTGGAGCAATTAAGAATAATTGCGCTAGATTGTGGATTGACTGAAGAGTTGAAGTGGGGGTGTCCTTGTTATACGTTTCAGAATGACAACATCAGTTTGATACATGTATTTAAAGATTATTGTGCATTGCTGTTTTTTAAGGGGGTATTGTTGAAGGATCCCGATGGCATCCTAATTCAACAAACTAAAAATGTGCAGGCAGCACGTCAAGTTCGATTTACCAATGTTCTGGAAATTTTGGAAATGAAATCGACACTAATGGCTTATATCTATGAGGCTATCGAGGTGGAAAAGGCTGGTTTGAAAGTTGAGCTTAAAAAGACGGAAGAATTCGTTGTTTCTAAAGAATTCCAGTTTAAATTAGATCAGATTCCTGCTCTAAAAACCGCATTTTATGGATTGACACCTGGGCGGCAAAGGGCATATCTTCTTCATTTTTCATCTCCTAAGCAATCCAAAACGCGGGAAGCGAGGGTAGAGAAATATATGCCACAAATTTTGAATGGGAAAGGTTTAAATGATGAGTAGTTTAATGTATTATAATAATTACCAAATCTTTCTGAATCTAAATTTGCCTTGACTTCTTAGGCGCTTGATGTAAGTAAATATTTAATACTGGATTATTGTTTTTATAAACTAAGTTTAAATTAGCTAAACAATATTAAGCCAGTTAAAATCATGAAGCGAAAATTTCTGTTGATATTGTTAATTGTTGTACAATTTGCAAATTTGATTGGGCCGACAAACGCAAATAATAGCCAAATCCTTGTACGCTGGGCTTACTCC
>NZ_QAIL01000562.1 GCF_003061025.1 Pedobacter sp. HMWF019
ATTTATAACAGATTGAATAAAAAGAAAATAATTAATGACCCGGTATACGGGTTTATCAATATCCCCTCTGCTCTGATTTTTGATCTGATCGCTCATCCCTGGTTTCAAAGATTGAGGTATATTAAACAGTTGGGAATGACCCATCTTGTGTATCCCGGTGCTTTGCACACCCGGTTCCATCATGCTCTGGGCGCCATGCACCTGATGAGTCTTGCCATAGAGGTACTTAGAGGTAAGGGACACCAGATCAGTAAGGAAGAGGAAGAGGCGGCAACTATTGCCATTTTGCTGCACGATATAGGCCATGGGCCATTTTCACATGCCCTGGAGCATACGTTGGTGAACGGAATTCAGCATGAGGACATTTCTATGTTGATCATGGAAAAACTGAACCTGGAATTTGACGGCAGGTTGACAAGGGCGATTGATATTTTTAAAGGCAACTGTCCTAAAAAATTTCTTCACCAATTGATTTCAAGTCAGCTTGATCTGGATCGGATGGACTATCTGAACAGGGATAGTTTTTTTACCGGGGTAAGTGAGGGGGTGATCAGTTTTGACCGGATTATCAAAATGTTCAATATTGCGGATGGAGAACTGGTCATTGAAGAGAAAGGCATTTATTCTATTGAAAATTTTCTGATTGCCCGCCGGCTGATGTACTGGCAAGTGTATTTGCATAAAACAGTGATTGCGGGAGAACAGCTGCTGGTCAAGATTCTGGAAAGGGCAAAAGAACTGGCATCGGGTGGAGAAACTCTTTTTGCTACGCCGGCTTTACAGCATTTTTTACAGGGTAAGATTTCGGAACAGGACTTTTTTAAAGAAGAGTGGCATCTGCAGCAGTTTTTGAAACTTGATGACCAGGATATTTTTGCTTCGGTGAAGGTTTGGGAAAATCACCGGGATAAAATTTTGTCCAGGCTTTGTGGAATGTTAACCACCCGGAATTTATATAAGACAGAGATCAGTAATGATGCTCCTGAACAGGCGAGGGTGCAGCTGTTAAAGGAAAATGCGGCTGCGGTACTTGGTATTTCTGAAGCAGAGGCCTGTTATTTCGTTTTTACAGACGAAATCTGGAACCGGGCTTATAATGCGGGAAACAGCAATATCAATATTCTTCTGAAAAATAATGTGCGGATTGATATCGCAAAGGCATCTGATTTATCTAATTTAGAGTCGCTGGATAAGACGGTTAAAAAGCATATCCTTTGCTATCCCCGTATTATTTAGCATTTTTTAACATTAGAATTCAAATTTTATTCCGTGTTTAGTTTTTTTTCTGATCAATATTAAAAATAAGATAACCTATATGGGTTTATTTGTTCATATCAATTTAACATATACCTTTGTAAAATGCAATTTACTGCCAAGCAGATAAGCGAACTATTAAGTGGGACTATTGAGGGGGATGAAAATGTTCAGGTGGCTGAGCTTTCTAAGATAGAGGATGGTAAGGCAGGGTCTTTGTGCTTTTTATCGAATCCTAAATACGAAAACTATTTATATCAGACAGAGGCCTCTGTGGTGATTGTTGGTCAGGATTTTACACCTGCCCAGGACTTTACCTGCACCTTAATAAAGGTTAAAGATCCTTATAGTGCATTTTCTGTACTACTGGATAAGTATAATGAAATCATGAATCAGAGTGCGGATAAGTCTGGCATAGAAGAGCCCAGTTTTATCCATCCTACAGCCAAAATCGGCAAGAATGTTTTTATAGGGGCTTTTAGCTATATCGCAGAAAATGTAGTGATTGGCGACGATACAAAAATTGCCGCTCAGGTATTTATTGGAGAGGAAAGTCGGGTTGGTGCGCGTTGTGTGCTGCATCCAGGGGTGAAAATATACAACCGCTCTGTACTGGGAGACAGGATTATTATTCATTCCAATACCGTCATCGGAAGTGATGGTTTTGGTTTTGCCCCGCAAACCGATGGAACATATACCAAAATTGCCCAGATTGGCAATGTGATCATAGAAGATGATGTAGAGATTGGAGCCAATACGGCAATAGACCGGGCAACGATGGGTTCTACTTTCATCAGAAAAGGCGTTAAACTGGACAATCTGATCCAGATTGCCCATAATGTGGATGTTGGCGAACATACCGTTGTCGCTGCTCAGTCGGGTATTTCCGGAAGCACGAAGCTGGGTGGAAATTCTGTAGTTGGCGGCCAGGTGGGGATAGCCGGTCATTTATCGTTGGCCAAAGGAACTCAAATTGGGGCACAGGCTGGAGTTAATTTCAATATTACAGAAGAAAATAAACAATGGCACGGTAGTCCGGCCCAGCCATTAAGAAACTGGATGCGGGCCTCCGTTATCTTTAAACAGTTGCCAACAGTGGAGCTCAGGATTGCTGAGCTGGAGGCTAAGATTAAAAAACTCACCTTACTAATAGAACAAAGTAGTACTACAATACCAGGAAAATAATGAACGTTAAACAAAAAACCATTAAGAACGAGGTTTCGGTAAAAGGCGTGGGCCTGCATACCGGTGCAAATGTTACTTTAACTTTTTGTCCTGCTCCGGAAAACCACGGGTTTAAATTTCAAAGAATAGATCTTCCGGGTCAGCCGATCGTTGACGCAGATTGTGATAATGTGACGGATACGGCAAGGGGAACGACTATATCCCAAAATGGAGCTAGCGTAAGTACTGTAGAGCATGTGATGGCTTCTTTGGTCGGAATGGACCTGGACAATGTGCTGATGAAGCTGGATGGTCCTGAAACGCCAATTATGGATGGTAGTGCAATCCAGTTTCTGGATGCGCTGGAATTGGCAGGAGTAGTTCTTCAGGATGTAGACCGGGAATATTTCCAGATCCCGCACAACATTACTTATACAGAGGCAGACCGGAAGGTAGAAATTGTGGCTATGCCACTGGACGACTACCGGTTTACTTGTATGATTGATTATAATTCTCCTGTTTTGGGTAGTCAGCATGCTGGTATCTCCAGCATAGCAGAGTTTAAAAAAGAAATTGCTTCCTGCAGGACCTTTTGTTTTCTGCATGAACTGGAATATCAGTTGCAGAACAACCTGATCAAAGGTGGGGATTTGAACAATGCGATTGTGATCGTAGATAAAGAAGTGACCAGGGACGAATTGGATCATCTGGCAAAAATATTTAACAGAAACGCGATTGATGTAGCACCTCAGGGTATTCTGAATAACATGGAGCTCAGGCACCAAAATGAACCGGCCAGACATAAGTTATTGGATATGATCGGTGACCTTGCACTGGTTGGGGTGCATTTAAAAGGCCATATTATGGCGGCCAGGCCGGGTCATGCGGCTAACGTTGCTTTTGCAAAAAAAATTAAAGCGGCCATCAAAAAAGAAAAAAACAAAAAAGTACAGCATGTGTACGACCCGTCTGTAAAGCCTTTATATGATGTGGTGCAGATCATGGACATTTTACCACACAGGCAGCCCTTCCTGTTTATCGACAAAATCCTGGAGCTGACCAAAACTTATGTGGTGGGTGTAAAGAATGTGACGATGAATGAGGAGCTCTTTAAAGGGCATTTTCCTGGCGCTCCGGTATTTCCAGGAGTGATTCAGATTGAAGCTATGGCACAGACCGGAGGGATTTTGGTACTAAGTACTGTGCCTGATCCAAGAAATTATCTTACCTTGTTCCTGAAAATTGACAATGTGCGTTTTAGGGCGCAGGTTTCTCCCGGAGATACCATTGTTTTCAGATGTGATTTAATGGAACCGATCAGAAGGGGCATTGCACAAATGAAAGGCGTGGGTATGGTTGGTGAGAAAGTTGTAGTTGAAGCCGAAATGATGGCGCAGATTGTTAAAGTTAAAGATAGCGATAAAACGGCATGATCCAACCTCTAGCATATATACACCCACAAGCAAAAATAGCAGATAATGTTGTTATAGAGCCCTTTGCGGTGATCCATAAAGATGTGGAGATCGGTGAGGGGACCTGGATCGGATCAAATGTGGTGATCATGGACGGGGCTCGCATTGGTAAGAACTGTCGGGTTTTTCCGGGATCGGTGATCTCTGGTGTTCCGCAGGATCTTAAATTTGCGGGCGAGGTAACGACAGCTGAAATCGGAGACAATACCACGATCAGGGAGTGCGTAACCATTAACCGGGGAACAAAAGATAAATGGAAAACAGTGATTGGAAGCAATTGCCTGATCCAGGCTTATTCTCACATTGCCCATGACTGTGAAGTTGGGGACCATTGTATTTTCTCCAATAGCACCACGCTTGCGGGACATATTACGATCGGTAATTACGTGGTACTTGCCGGATTGGTGGCCATCCATCAGTTTGTTAAGGTTGGTTCACACGCTTTTGTGACCGGTGGTTCATTGGTGAGAAAAGATGTTCCTCCTTATGTAAAAGCTGCAAGGGAGCCTTTATCTTATGCGGGGATCAATTCTGTGGGTTTGAGAAGAAGGGGCTTTTCTTCTGAGAAGATCAATGAAATTCAGGAAATTTACCGGGTGCTTTTTGTGAAACATAATAATGTGACCAAGGCACTGGATATGATAGAAGCAGAGTTTAAGCCAACTGAAATCCGCGATGAAATCGTTGATTTTATCCGCAATTCGAACCGCGGGGTCATGAAGGGCTTTGGGTCTGGCAGTTAATTCAGCCGATGATCATTGACTTAAATAAAGCTGGACGCCGGTTTAACCAGGAATGGATTTTCCGGAATTTTTCTTATCAGTTTAAAGCAGGTGAGCAGTACGCGATACTTGGGCCTAACGGATCGGGAAAGTCAACTTTGTTAAGTGTACTTACAGGGAGTTTATCCCCTTCAGAAGGCACCATCACTTATAGTGAGGCTAAAAATATTCCAGTGGAGCAGATTTATAAACGCATTAGTTTTGCTGCTCCATATTTAGACCTGATCGAAGAATTTACGCTTCAGGAAACCATCAGTTTTCATTTTAAATTTAAAGAATTTAGTGCAGGAATGGATGCTGAAGGCCTATTGGAACGCCTGGGGTTAGCAAGAGCTCAGGATAAGCCTTTGAAATACTTTTCTTCCGGAATGAAGCAGCGGACCAAACTGGCACTGGCTTGTTGTGCGGATACGCCAATGTTGTTGTTGGACGAACCGACATCTAATCTGGATACACAGGGAATTGACTGGTATCATCAGCTGATTTCTGACTTTTCGGCAGATAAATTGCTGGTCGTATGCTCCAATCAGGAAGTAGAGTATTCTTTCTGTAAGCACTTTATCCAGGTAACGGATTATAAAACGGCTTAACTTATAATTGCTTTTATAATGAAAATGTCACGAAATATAGAGG
>NZ_QAIL01000563.1 GCF_003061025.1 Pedobacter sp. HMWF019
GCTGTACAGAATTTTCCGAAACAATACACCTCTCCATCCTTTAAATCCCACAATTAAACCACACCATTTTGCAACTTCATAAAACTTAATTCCTCCTTTATTATGCGTCAATATGACATTTATTTAAATTCATCAAAATTTATAGTATAAAATTCAAATGAAGATGTATTTTTGACATAACTACCGTGTTAAACAAGTAAATAATTACATTTGCTCGTATTAACACATTTCCATATTTAATGAAACATACAATCAATGAATTAGAGGATATTGCTTCTCAAGTAAGGAGGGATATTGTAAGAATGGTTCACGGATGTCAATCCGGACACCCAGGTGGATCATTAGGATGCGCAGATTTCATGACCGCACTGTATTTTGAAGTGATGAATCATTCTACTGATTTTACAATGGATGGTAAAGGTGAAGATCTGTTTTTTCTTTCTAACGGTCATATCTCCCCTGTTTTTTATAGTGTATTAGCCAGATCAGGTTATTTTGAAGTAAGCGAACTGGCAACTTTCAGGAAATTAAACTCCAGGTTACAAGGCCACCCTACAACCCATGAGCACCTTCCGGGAATTCGTATTGCCTCAGGTTCTCTAGGTCAGGGCATGTCTGTTGCTATTGGAGCAGCACAAGCCAAAAAGCTCAATAAAGACCACTCTATTGTATATACTTTGCATGGAGACGGAGAATTGCAGGAAGGACAAAACTGGGAAGCCATTATGTATGCCCCACACAATAAAGTTGACAATTTAATTGCTTCCATCGATTACAATGGACAGCAGATTGATGGTCCAACAGAAAAAGTATTGTCTCTGGAAAATCTGCAGGCCAAATTCGAAGCTTTCGGATGGCATGTTATTGAGTCCGATGGCAACGATATGGAATCCATTGTGAAAGCTTTACATTATGCTAAAACCTTAACCGGAAAAGGCAAACCAATCTTAAACTTAATGAGTACTCAAATGGGTGCAGGTGTTGATTTCATGATGGGATCACACAAATGGCACGGTGTTGCCCCTAATGATGAGCAGCTGGCCGCTGCCCTTGCCCAATTACACAGTACCCTAAAAGATTATTAAGAATGAAAGCCTGCAAAGCAGGCTTGAACACCTTTAAAACACTTAAGAACGTGAAAAAGTATACATATACAGAAAAAAAAGATACCCGTTCCGGATTCGGTGCCGGACTTCTTGAAGCTGGAAGAAAAAACCCAGAGGTCGTTGCACTATGTGCTGACCTTGTAGGCTCCTTAAAAATGGAAGCCTTTATCAAAGAATTCCCTGAACGTTTTTTCCAGATCGGCATTGCAGAAGCCAATATGATTGGTATCGCTGCCGGACTAACTATTGGAGGTAAAGTTCCATTTACCGGAACATTTGCGAACTTCTCTACAGGCCGTGTTTATGATCAGATCCGCCAGTCGGTTGCTTACTCTAACAAAAATGTAAAGATCTGTGCTTCACACGCCGGCTTAACATTAGGTGAAGACGGTGCAACACACCAGATCCTGGAAGATATCGGTTTGATGAAAATGCTGCCAGGAATGACCGTGATCAATACTTGCGATTATAACCAGACCAAAGCCGCAACCATTGCCATCGCAGAGCATGAAGGCCCGGTATATTTACGTTTCGGACGCCCGGTAATCCCTGTATTCACCGACCCGGATCAAAAATTCGAAATCGGTAAAGCCTGGATGGTTAACGAAGGTACAGATGTAACCATTATCGCGACTGGCCATATGGTTTGGAAAGCCATTGAAGCCGGAGAGAAACTGGCCGAACTGGGCATCGATGCTGAGATCATCAACATCCACACCATTAAGCCCCTTGACGAAGAAGCGATCCTGAAATCTATTAAGAAGACTGGTTGTGTAGTTACGGCAGAAGAACACAATAAATTTGGTGGTCTTGGAGAAAGTGTGGCGCGTTTATTGTCTACAGAATTACCAACACCACAAGAGTTTGTTGCTGTAAATGACAGTTTCGGAGAAAGTGGTACACCAGACCAGTTAATGACAAAATACGGTTTAGACACAGTAAATATTGTTGAAGCTGCTCAAAAAGTGATCAAAAGAAAGAAATAATAAATGAAGCAGGTTGAAGACGCAGAAATACTGGAGAAGTTCTCAAACGAGAAAACCCGAAATGAAGCCTTTAACCTGCTTTTATCTAAATATCAGCAAAAGATATACTGGCACATCCGCCGCCTGGTGATCGACCATGACGATACCGACGACCTGGTTCAGGACGTGTTTATAAAAGTATGGCGAAACCTCGAAAAGTTTAGAAGCGACTCCCAGCTGTATACCTGGATCTATAGAATCGCGACCAACGAATCTATTACTTTCCTGAACAAAAAGAAACAAAGGAACAATACCCCTTTAGATGAAGTTTCCGAAGAACTCGCAGACAGCCTTGTGGAATCTGCCTATTTCAACGGTGATAAATTGCAACTTAAACTGCAGCAAGCTTTATTAACCTTACCTGAAAAACAGCGGCTTGTTTTTAATATGAAATACTTTGATG
>NZ_QAIL01000564.1:0-585 GCF_003061025.1 Pedobacter sp. HMWF019
GGTACCAAAGGATCAAAAAATAACTATATGCTTTTATCTGTATGATGGTGTAGAAATACTCGATTTTGCAGGCCCAATGGAAGTTTTTTCCTATGCGGGTTTCAAGGTCATTACCGTTGCGAAAACAAAAGCGCCTCTTCTCTCTCAAGGAATTCTAAAAATTATTCCGGATTATAGCATAAAAGACGCTCCACAAACCGATATTTTTGCTGTATTTGGTGGATCTGATGATGTCGCAGTTAACGACCCAGAAGTTATTTCATGGATACAATCAAGAGAAAAATCCACCAAAAGCTATTTCTCCGTTTGCACCGGAGCGTTTATCCTTGGAAAAGCAGGCTTGCTTGACAAACTTACCGTAACCACTTTTCATAAAAGTATAGTAAACCTGCAAAAGGCAGTGCCAACAGCTAGAGTACTTAAAGATGTCCGTTATGTAGACAATGGCCGGATCATTACCACCGCAGGAATATCTGCTGGCATAGACGGGGCTTTACATCTGGTTTCAAAATTAAAAGGCAAAGAAGTCGCTATGGCCGTGGCAAAGCACATGGAGTATGACAAATACATACCTGAACAAGGAAT
>NZ_QAIL01000564.1:607-3152 GCF_003061025.1 Pedobacter sp. HMWF019
GTATTTTCATTGCCTCCGTCCATTGCACGAATGACCAGTAAAATATGCTCTTCTCTTTTAGGATAATGTTTATCAATGATTTGTTGTATTTGTTGCAATAATCTTCCCAGCTCCTGTTCAAAATCAATATTTCTGACCTTTAAAATCACCTGGTTCATTCTAGAAGAAATGGTACATTCATAAGTAAATTCCCTTTTGAGTGCCGCTACTACTTTTGATCTGAGTTTTTTCATTGAATTCTGATTAGGGTATACCATTAACATTTTTTAGGGAGTAATTATTCATGTTAACGCCTGGATAATTTTAATGTTGTACAAAGTAATGTCATTATTACAATTGACAAGTACCTGCTGATCTATCCAGATAATTATACCGTGATCATTAATTTGGGGTTATGATGATAGCCATCTCTTATTTGTCGACTGCAACACGATGCCTGGACACTGGCTGTACCTGAGCTTTCGTTCCTTGATTACACTTACCAAGCAAGGTCCAGATCAGCACAAAAATAATAACAGTAGACAAACAACCTCCACCTAATTTCTTTGCACCCCAGGCTGCGATAATTCCCCTAAAAAAATCATTCATAATTTATTTTTACAACTTAACAATTACCATTCAAAATAGTTTTAGCCAATCGGGTAAACGACATTATAGAGGATCATTCCGTAATATCAGGCACTAACTTTGCTATAACCCCCGAAAATCATTCTATCTCATCATTTAACAGTTCAATCCTCCTATGAAAATCAAAACTTTATTATTGCTCCCGTTCCTATTTCTTTACATTGGATGCCATTCTCAAAATCAAGTCGTTTTAGGCTCTACCCCATTGAAAATTGAAAAAAAAGCAGATTATTCAACTGTACAACCCTATTATCAAGTAGATTTTAGTGCCGCATACTGCCTGTTCGAGATCCGAGTTAATGATGTATTGGTTTTCACCCTCAATCTGGAAGGACAAACCTCAACTATGGTTCCTCTTAACTCGGCCATTCTGCAAAGTGGAAAACAACAAATCACAATTAAAATTTCACCTCTTGCCGGCCAGAAAACTTTACATCCAAGCGCACAATTCAGTTACAATATCAAAGTCTTTGATGCCGCTAAGAACCTTTATTTCAAAGAGCAACTTCCAGGAGAATATGCAGTGGAGAAAGTAGACCCTTCAAAAAAACAAAGTTTTCTAACCCATACATCAAGTTTTAATGCAGAAGTGCCTTATTCAATAACCGCTTATCAAACCGCCACAGACCTTGGATCAGTTGGTGGAATGAAGGAAAAACTACAAGGTGCTTACCAACAACTTGCAAAATTGATTGCTAAAGGCAACCTCGAACAAATTAGAAAACTGATCTCCAACAGAGAAAGCGTTGTTGCCACTACAATGTACCTTAGTAAAGAAGAATCAGAGGATAGGATTACGGGCATGCTTGGTAATCTGAAATCTGGTTTTAAACTGGAACCTATACCAGAAAATTCCATATTGAAGATTTTCGGCAACCGAAAATTGGCAACCTTGATTAGACCCGACGGTAATCCAGCGTTATTATTGAAAAATGATAAAGCTAATGAAGAATTAGGATTGGAATTTATATTTTATATTCCCGAAGGAAAAACTGACCTGGAAATCATATAGTATCGATTGGGCTTTTGACACTTTTAATAAATGTTAAAAGCCTAATCATTATACCGCACCTGCCAATTTCTTAATGTCCCTGGCTTCAAGCGTTCTTTCCAGATATCCAACCTTTACTGCAGCAATCATTGCTTTCCCTATTTCCCTTGTGCTACAGCCCGTGTAAAAAGGCCTAAACAACGGATACAACAATCTGATGTATTTATTATAGCCCCTAAGTTGTACTTGTTTTTGATCAGGCATCATTAAGCCGGGTCTGAAATTATATTGTGCTCTGAACGCCATTTGCCCAAGTGCATTCTCTGTCTTACCTTTTACCCGCGCCCACATGGACTTTCCTTTCTCCGTACTGTCTGTATGAGCACCTGATACAAAATTAAAAACCATACCTGGATTAAGTTTTAACAGAACATCTGCAAAATGTAATGTGGTGTCATATGTAATTTTAGTATAATCACCCTCATTCATGCCCACACTGCTTACACCAGCACAATAAAAACAAGCATCAAACCCTAAAAGGTGGGTATTGTCTTCCCTAAGCGAAAGAAAGTCCGCGACAATATATTCATTTAATTTGCGATGCTGAATTCCACTAGACCTTCTACCTACATAAAGAACCGAAGTTACTTCTTCATTATCAATACATTCCATCAGAACACCTTCACCAACCATTCCAGTTGCACCTGTCAAAATAACTTTCATATTTTATAATTTAACCATGATCTTAAGCTTAAAAAGCGCTAACAAATTTAGTGTATTTATTAAAAACTTATTTTGTCGAGAAGTCCAAACTTAGTATGTTCAAAAGTTCAAACATTTTTAGGATTGATTTCCTTCCGTCTTAAATCCGAAGTTTAAAGCAATTCAGCCAACAATAACAGTATTAGCTAAACATTGCCAACTAAC
>NZ_QAIL01000565.1:0-9316 GCF_003061025.1 Pedobacter sp. HMWF019
AATAAAATAAGACTTAACATATTGTGTACAATAACTATATGTTAAGTATCTCTTTTGTTTTTGTAAATATCTGTAATACAGCAGTTTTGTTGTTGTATTTTCTTGTCGGATATTTTTCCGGGTTGCCTGTTTATCCCTTCTGTTTGAATAATTTTTTCTGTAAGTAATCCTGCCATCTGTAATATTCAGTGCCCCGACGAATTTGCCATGTGAACTTTTGGTTTTCTGTCTATATAAATGTTGTGTTTAATTAATGATTTCTTAAAGTTAAGCGTCAAATTCTCCGCTTTTGGACTCCTTAGATTTGTGGGCTGTGGTTATGGTTAATCACAGGAAATAAATTTTTTTCACTCATTTAAAAAGCATGAATAAATCTTTACTGATTAAAATTACTTTGCTGATTCAATTTTTAGCTGTAGGCGTTTTCGCGCAGCAAAAAATCACAGGTAAGATTGTAGATTCATTAACTAATGAATCACTACCAGGAGCATCCATTGGTTTTAAAGGAACCAGGAACTTTACCTCCACTGCCCTTGATGGAAGTTTCAGCCTGCAAAAGCAGGATGGCTTAAATGTTTTAACGATCTCATTTATCGGATACAATCCCAAGCAGGTGATCCTTAAAGAAGGAAGAACCAATCTTGGTGCAATTAAAATTTCTCCAAATTCAAATTTAATGTCTGAGGTGGCTATCCTTGGTTCCAACGTGGCTATTGACAGGAAAACGCCGGTTGCGGTTTCTACCATCAATGCCCTGGAGATTGAAGAAAAAGGCAGTAACCAGGAGTTTCCTGAATTGCTCAATGGGATGCCTGGTATCCAGGCAACCAAACAAGGTGGTGGTTTTGGAGATTCGAGGGTAAGTATCCGCGGATTCAGTACCAGCAACTTAGCCATTATGGTGAATGGTATTCCCATTAACGATATGGAAAATGGTTCTGTATACTGGTCTAACTGGGCAAGCTTAAGAGATGTAACCTCTTCTATGCAGGTGCAAAGAGGATTGGGGGCCACTAAATTGGTTGTGCCATCTCTTGGAGGTACCATTAACATCGTTACCAAAACTACAGATACTGAAAAAGGTGGCTCGATTTCTCAAACCATTGGAAACGATGGTTTCGTTAAAACTTCTCTCTACGTTTCTACAGGAATGAACGATAAAGGCTGGGCTTTCTCTGCTCAGGGTTCACGTACTGCAGGTAATATGTATGCAGAAGGGCTTCAGTTTACGGGTTACAATTATTTCTTTAACCTTTCCAAAAGGTTTAATGACCACCATACTTTGTCTATTACCGCAATGGGTGCGCCGCAAACGCATGGACAAAGATCCAGCAAACAAACTATACAGGCGTTTGAAGATGCCCCACAAGGCATTAAATTTAATCCAGACTGGGGTGTTAAATATGGACAGGTGGTTAACGTAAAAAACAATTACTTTAACAAACCAATTATCTCGGTAAATGACTATTGGACCATTGACGAATCGTCAAGTTTATCTACTGTATTGTATGCTTCACGTGGTACAGGAGGCGGTGGTTCCAATTTAGGTGCTGCATTGCCAAGAGTTGGAGGATATGCTTATGCGCCATATGATCTGGATGCGGCGATCGCAACAAACAAAGCTTCTGTGGATGGCTCTGCTGCATCGTACCTCTATTCTTCAGTGAATAACCACAACTGGATTGGTGCCATGAGTACTTACAACAAAAAATTCAGTAATTACTTCAATTTTACTGGTGGTGCTGATTTGAGATACTACGAAGGCCTTCACTATGTGAAAATTACAGATGTTTTAGGTGCAGATTACGTGGCTTATCCTTGGTTGGGTATCAACAGTACAAGTACCTACCGCGGAAACATCAACGATCAGAACCCAATGTTAAAAACTGGTGATAAGTTTGAGTACAATTACAACAGTAAAATACTTTGGGAAGGTGTATCCGGGCAGGTAGAATATGCAAAGGATGATGTTACTGCATTTGTGTCCCTGGCTGCTTCCAACACTTCTTTCAAAAGGATAGACTTTTTTAACTACACACCAGATGATCCTGCCAGAGTATCTCCATACAAAAGCTTTTTAGGTTACCAGGCAAAAGGTGGAGCTAACTATAACCTGGACGATCATAACAATGTATTTGCTAATATCGGTTATTTAGAGAAGGCACCAATTTTTACTAACGTATTCCTGGAGTATAAAAACTTCATTAATCCAGATGCTAAAAATGAAAAGCTTTTCAGTTATGAATTAGGTTACGGATATAGAAGTAAAACGCTTACTGCAAACATCAACCTGTACCGCACAACCTACAGAGATCGTGCAAGAGCAGTGAATCAAACAGCACAAGACGGAACGGTATATACATTTAACCTTGCTGGCGTAGATGAATTGCACCAGGGTGTTGAATTTGATTTCAGATACAGACCTATACAGGCGGTAACCTTAACGGGTATGCTGTCTATTGGCGACTGGAAGTACTTAAATGATATTGGTCCGGTAACCGTAAATGCACAAACTGGAAGTTCGGCGCAGCCACCAACCATTGCTAAACTGTATTTGAAAGGATTGAAAGTAGGTAACCAGGCACAGACTACTGCTGCCCTGGGCTTGGATGTTCAGGTTTTGCCTGATCTAAAATTAGGTGCTAACTATAATTATTATGCAAACTACAGAGCTGATTTTAACTTCTATAGTTATAACAAAGCAGGAGCAGAACCTTGGAAAATTCCTGATTATGGATTGCTGAACCTGAATGCGGTTATTAGATTTAAACTGGCAGGTCTGAATTCTGCTGTAATTGCAAACGTAAACAACGTGTTCGATACTAAATACGTTGCTGATGCTTATGATGCAAACGGTACAAGTACCGCAGTTGGATCTACTGTATTTTATGGATTTGGAAGAACCTGGACTACCGGTTTGAAAATTAATTTCTAATTGAACATCATGAAAAACTATATATATATTATTCTGGCATTTGTTGCCATGGCATTTGCAGCCTGTAATCCAATGAAGGATACAATTAACGAAGTTGAATCCGCTCCGGGTGTAGCGAGAACTTTAAATATTACCACTACTTCAACTTATGAAACTGCAGCAGCAGCTAATACGGGTATTGTAGCCTTGTTAAATAAGTCCTATCCACAGATGGGCAACGGGACTAAAGCGAATGTGACTTATAGCTATAAAACCAATACAGTGAAACCGGTAGACAGTGTGTACGCGAATGTACAATACACTGTCACTGATGCCGATTACGCTGCCGCAAATGGAAATTCGAACAAAAATTTCACTTCTGCAAAGGTTTTGGACTTTTTGGAATCTAAGTATCCTCAGGCAAGTACGCCGGCTAATAAATTGGTTATTTTGTCCTATACATTTTTTCTTTCCAATGTAACTACCGGAACACCTGTTACTGAAGCGTACCTGTTACAGAGCATTGGCTGGCAGAAAATTTATTTAATTTCAAATACACAGTACGCTGCCGTTGGAAGAGGAACAAATAATATGTTTCTTTCTGGTGATGCTGCTAATTTGGCCGGGTATTTTAATACTTTCCTGAAATCTGATATTGTAACCATGTCAACAGCTAAAGCTGGCGATAAAATTAATGTGAGTTACAGGGTTTACCAATCTGCAACAGTTTCTTATCAAAAGGTGTATGCCTTAACGTATGATGGTGTAAACTGGTTGCCAAATACCACCTTGGCTTTCCTTAAGCAAGATGGGAAATGGATTCCGGATCCGACTATTTACTATACTATGGTTACAGCCGATTATCTTAACCTTAATCTCAGCACTGTAACTTATACTTTCGGCACAGCAGCAAACAGAGGTAATGCAGCACAGTACAAGAGTATTAACGTTAGTGCAACCAATGGTACACAATGGTCTACTTCAGAAATTCAGGCGATGTTAATTTATACACTGAACCTGAAATTTCCTAACGCAGTAGCCAACCCGGAAATTCCGTATGTGATCACTTATTATTCCTACAATGGAAAATACAGTTATGTTCCTGTGAAATTCATTAAAACTGCTACTGGATTTGTATTGGCAAATCCTCAATAAGCACGATATCTTTTAATTAAAATCCCCGCTTCGGCATTTGCTGAAGCGGGGATTTTTCAGGTAAAAATTGGATCAGCACTGTACTTCACCAATATAAATACTATCGCCTGTCCGTTTCCCATCTGCAGAATTAAAACTCATATAGCAATGAACAAGTTCACCTGCAAAATTACGGGGCATTTTCATCGTGTAGCTTAAAGTGTGCCGTCCGGTTGCTCCAATAAACTTAACAACCTTTTCTTTAGCCGGACAATAGGCTAAAAAAGTTGCCAGATCTGTATATTGACAATAAGAAGACTGCGGTTGTGCTAACCACGTTGCTATAATATCCGTTTCTATAACAGCCGCTGTGGTGCCTTCAGGCGTATAAATCGGTCCACGGCTGTAGACGAGCTGCGGGTAATTGAGGGAAATTTTTTCGCTTGTTTCGGTAAAGGCATGAGGATAGTTGTAGGAAAAAGCGGCATTGACCGGAGTCTGGCTTCTTTTCAGAGGTTTAAAACCGGTATTAACGAGTTGATCTATCTCAGATAAAAAGCTATTCAGCAAGGCAAATTTCTCCTGTGCCTCCAATTGTTCTTTAGAAAAGCGCTTGTTCCTTTTTTCGTGGAGCGAGGTCATTACATTCTGCCCTCGGTGGCTGCGGCCAATTACACCACCTACTTTATTTCGGAAAGGACCCAGAAGCCCTGATTTTAAGATGCCCATAATTAAGAATTTGAGTTAGAAATTTCATTAGCCTCAGGTGAATTAAAGCGCCCGGTGTAAATACTATCGGACACTTGTTTGCGATCTGCCGAAATAAAGGATATATAGCTTTCCATATGTTTTCCTTTCAGACTGGCCGGGATTTCCTGCTCCATAGTTCCAGATAATCTGCTGTTGCCAAATAAGGTATAAAATACCTTTTTTTGATCTGGAAAATAAACCAATACCATGGCCTGGTCTGTAGATTCCTGCCAGGCCATCTGTGGATTCGTATCCCAGTTAAACTGTAATCCTGCTGGGCTTTCTTCAACGCGAAGGTTTTCTGCGGTTTTAAGAGGACCTTTACTGATTTGAACTTTCTCGTAAGCAATTTTCAGGTTCGGATAGCTGCCTTTAATTGCGTGAGGTCTATTATAGGCCATGGCCAGATTGAAGGCATTTTTATCTGTTCCCAATTGCTCAATACCAAAACCCACATTGATAAATTCTCCCAGGGGTTTTAGAAACTGGCTTACCAACTTGATTTCTGATCTTACTTTAAGTTGTGCCTGGGTAGGAGGTTTGGTGGTTTTACCAATTTCCCTGGCTACATTTTTTCCGTTCAGTACATAATACACAACATTGCCAATCCTGCCTCTATGGTTTCCATGAGGGCCATTACTTGCAATTCCCATGATACAATTTCTATTTGGTTCAAATCCGCCCCTTACATTTAATAGGGTTATGAACAAATATAAGGTATAACCTGCTTATTAACAATAGATAAAGTGCTAATAAATACGGAATAATCCCCTATAAACCAGGGATAAAATACAGGGTTGAATTATCCTTGGCTTATCTTTGAACTATCCTTAATTTATCCTTGGTTTATCTGATTGGATAAGGCAAAGATAAACCAAGGATAAGACAAGGATAATTTAAAGATAGATTTGTCCAGTACTTTATCCGTATTTTATCAGTTATTTAATAGAATTTAATAGCGACTAGGTATAGCTATGCCGGCTCGTTAACCGCTGTGAAACAACAAAAGCACCCTAATGGGTGCTTTTGTTGTAATTTTAAGGAAGTATGCTTGTCTGTTTTAATTATAAACAAACTCGCCTTTATCGCTCTTAATCGTTACTTGTTTGGCTGCAGAAGTTTCTACATGACCAATGATCTGAGCGTCTATATTAAAACTTTTAGAAATATCAATAATCGCCTGGGCAATTTCCTGCGGAACATATAATTCCATTCTATGGCCCATATTAAATACTTTGTACATTTCTTTCCAGTCTGTTCCGGATTGTTCCTGTATCAGTTCAAATAAAGGCGGAACAGGGAAGAGGTTGTCCTTAACCACATGTACATCATCATTAATGAAATGAAGCACTTTAGTTTGGGCACCACCGCTGCAATGTACAATACCGTTGATCTGGCTGCGGTAGCTTTCCAGTATTTTTTTGATCACCGGTGCATAAGTACGCGTTGGCGACAAGACCAGTTTACCTGCAGTGATTTCAGTCTGATCATCTATTTTAACCAGGTCTGTTAAACCTTTGCCTCCTGAAAATACCAGGTCAAAAGGAACAGCCGGATCAAAACTTTCCGGATAATTCGTTGCAACATATTTGTTGAAAACATCGTGTCTGGCAGAGGTTAGACCGTTGGAGCCCATACCACCATTGTATTCTTTTTCATAACTGGCCTGTCCGGAAGAAGAAAGACCCACAATCACATCACCCGCCTGGATTTTGTGGTTACTGATCACTTCATCACGTTTTAAGCGGCAGGTTACCGTAGAATCTACGATAATGGTCCGAACCAGGTCGCCTACATCAGCGGTTTCTCCACCGGTAGAATAAATGGAGATCCCTTGTTCACGAAGCTCTGCAAGAATTTCTTCTGTGCCATTGATGATGGCAGCAATCACTTCACCGGGAATCAGGTTTTTATTTCTGCCAATGGTAGAAGACAACAGAATGTTTTCTGTAGCCCCTACACAGATCAGGTCGTCAATATTCATGATAATGGCATCCTGGGCAATTCCTTTCCAAACAGAAATATCTCCGGTTTCTTTCCAGTATACATAGGCAAGCGAAGATTTGGTGCCTGCACCATCTGCATGCATAATGTTGCACCATTCCTGGTCGTTACCTAAAATATCCGGGATGATTTTGCAGAAAGCTTGCGGGAAAATACCCTTGTCAATGTTTTTGATGGCCTGGTGCACATCTTCTTTAGAGGCAGAAACGCCACGTTGGTTGTACCTGTTATCACTCATGTTGCTGCAAAGATAGGGAAACGCGTCAATCTTGACACGATTTCCGGGCAAAAAAATAACCTCTGCTTTTTTAGGGCAGAGGTTATGAAATCAAAACAAAGTATTATTTTAAAAATAACAGTTCTCTGAATTTTGGTAAAGGCCAAACACTGTCGTCAACGATCTGCTCCAGTTTATCTGTATGGTAACGGATGGTGTCGAAATAGCTTTTCACCTTCTCATCGTAAGCAATCGCTTTTTCGCGTGTATCTTCGATGGCATTGGTTACTTTACGCTCTTCCAGCATGGCATCGATATTGGTTTTCAGAACGCCCAGGTGCTCAGAAACTTTATTGATGATGGCCAATGGTGCTTCTAAAGTTTCCTTAGCTAAACCAAGATCTTTTAAGCCTTTTGCATTTTCCAGCAAGGTGTTTTGGTAAGCGATGGTTGCAGGAATGATCATGCTGTTGGTTACTTCGCCCATTACCCTGGCTTCGATCTGTAGTTTTTTGTAATAGCTTTCTAACAAGATCTCATGACGTGCATGTAATTCGCGCTCGTTGAAGATGTTGTTTTTGGTGAAAACTTCAGTCGATTTTTCGCTGATGTAAGCATCCAAAGCAACCGGAGTAGTTTTGATGTTGGCTAAACCGCGTTTAGCAGCCTCATCTGCCCATTCCTGGCTGTAACCATTTCCTTCAAAACGGATGTCTTTAGATTCTTTGATGTATTTTTTGATGATCGTTAACAAGGCAACGTCTTTTTTCTCGCCTTTTTTGATCAATTTATCTACTTCAACTTTGAATTTAGTCAACTGATCTGCCATGATGGTGTTTAATACAGTCATTGGTGCAGAAGAGTTTGCAGAAGAACCTACAGCTCTCAATTCAAATTTATTACCGGTGAAAGCAAATGGTGAAGTACGGTTACGGTCTGTGTTGTCTAACAAGATCTGAGGGATCTTAGGAATACCTAACCATAAAGAATCTTCATTTTTTACTTTTTTCAAAATGCTGCGTGAGCTTTCGATCTCATCCAGTACATCAGCAAGCTGAGAACCTAAGAAGATGGAAATGATTGCCGGTGGTGCCTCGTTTGCACCTAAACGGTGATCGTTGCTTACAGAAGCAATACTTGCTCTTAACAGGTCTGCATGTTCGTGTACTGCTTTGATGGTATTCACAAAGAAAGTAAGGAACATCAGGTTATTTTTAGGCGTTTTACCTGGAGACAACAAGTTTTTACCTGTATCAGTGATCAACGACCAGTTGTTGTGTTTACCTGAACCGTTGATACCTGCATATGGTTTTTCGTGTAACAATACTTTAAAGTTGTGTCTTAAAGCCACTTTTTCCATTAAGTCCATCAACAATTGATTGTGGTCAATCGCTAAGTTGATTTCTTCATAGATTGGCGCACACTCAAATTGAGAAGGAGCTACCTCGTTGTGACGGGTTTTCAAAGGAATACCTAATTTTAAGGCTTCGTTTTCAAAATCTACCATATAAGTAAATACGCGCTCAGGGATAGATCCGAAATAGTGATCTTCCAATTGCTGTCCTTTCGCCGACATATGACCAAATAAGGTACGGCCGGTTAAGGCAAGGTCAGGACGTGCATTGTATAAGGCAAGGTCTACCAGGAAATATTCCTGCTCGATACCTAAAGATGCATTTACTTTAGTGATGCTTTTATCAAAATACTGGCAAACATCTACAGCTGCTTTGTCTAAAGCATTTAATGCTTTTAATAAAGGTGCTTTATAATCTAGTGCCTCACCAGTGTAAGAAACAAATACAGTTGGGATGCAAAGGGTTTTACCAGCTTTGCTTTCCATAATGAAGGCAGGAGAAGAAGGATCCCATGCTGTATAACCGCGTGCTTCGAAAGTGTTGCGGATACCACCATTAGGGAAACTTGATGCATCTGGCTCTTGTTGTACCAATGCACTTCCTGCAAATTTTTCAATTGCTCCATCTGCACTTGGCTCGAAGAACGAATCGTGTTTTTCGGCAGTTGTACCGGTTAGGGGCTGAAACCAATGAGTATAGTGTGTTGCGCCTTTAGACATTGCCCATGTTTTCATTGCTGTTGCAATGTGGTTGGCCTCGTCCTGGTTAATTAACACGCCCTGATCAATAGCAGAAATTAATTTTTCATAAACTTCCTTTGATAAGAGATCTTTCATTTTTTTCTTATCAAATACATTAGAGCCAAAAAACTCCGAAATTTTGGTTGATGGCGACTTAACCTCGGGTGAAATTCTAGATTGTGCCTCTTTTAATGCAATTGTT
>NZ_QAIL01000565.1:9355-9940 GCF_003061025.1 Pedobacter sp. HMWF019
GGCTTTTATGGAAAAAGGAAGAAATAGACATCTTATTTTAAAATAACCTAAGAACTATGATAAATTCATCAAACCTGTACAAGAAAGAGTGGCTCAATCTTGTATTTAAGAACAGAAATCAGAATTATGGTGCTTATACGCTTCGTCAGCAGTCCTCAAAGATTACTTTTCGGGCTTTATTGATCAGTTCTTCTGCTTTTATCCTTCTTTTTGTTGTACCTGCAGTGTTACGACATATGAAACCCGCAGAAATTGTAGTTCCGGACAAAATTATAGAGGTAAACACACTTACGCTTCCTGATCAGGTGAAACCTGAAGAGAAAAAGAAGGAAATGCCGGCAGAACCTATGAAGGAAAAGATCAAAACAGTGAATTTACCTTCCAGACCTGTAGTGGTGAGTGATCCTGTGCTGAAAGATCCGCCAACGCTTAAAGAAATAGAACATGCTGCTATCGGCCCGGTTACACAGGCCGGAGTGGAAACCAATATGGCAGCCGTGCCGGAAGCAGGTACCGGAAATGGAATTGGCACAGGTAAAGGCAGTGGTGAAGGCGAGGCTGTAGATAATACTATTTATGAGACTG
>NZ_QAIL01000565.1:9950-10629 GCF_003061025.1 Pedobacter sp. HMWF019
AGCGCAACCTGAGGTATCCGGATATGGCTTCCGAAGCCAGTATTCAAGGAAAAGTATTTGTAAGTTTTGTGGTGGAAAAAGATGGCTCGGTTTCGGATGTGACCCTGGTTAAAGGAATTGGGGGCGGCTGTGATGAGGAGGCTTTGCGAGTAATTAAAAAATCTCCAAAATGGAAACCTGGTCAGCAAAATGGCAGGAATGTACGTGTAAGATATAATATGCCACTGTCATTTACCATTAGCCAATAATTTGAGGGAGAAAGCAGGCTAAACTCAAAAAAATTAGACAGATAAAAATCGGCTGCATAATTACCCTGACGGGGGCAACTACGCTGAGGCCGGTTTTTATCTGTCTAATTTTTTTTGCAAGACGCCTACTTGTATGGGGGTGATCCAGGGAAGGAGCAGATTAGGCCTGTAGAAAGAGTAATGCTAGCAATAGGCCATCTGTTTTTCTGCACCCTCTTTCTGCAATTTGCTAAGAAAAAGGTGTATGCTGGTGAGAGGCCTCAGAGATCTGCGGCTTTTTCAGCCGCCTGATATCGTTAGCCTCGAAGCAGCATACACCTTTTTCTATATAAATTTCACCTCCTCTTATTTGTCTTTAGTTATACACAAACCTAAATGAATAAATTTTGGCAGTAAATGATCGCTTCATTACCGATAAAAAAAATATATTC
>NZ_QAIL01000063.1 GCF_003061025.1 Pedobacter sp. HMWF019
CTGCAGGGCTTTTTTTTATTCACTTTGTTCATTATCAGTGTATAGCGACCCAAATCGAACAAATAAATGTTGTTGAAATTATATTTACTTAATTCTTTGTCACGACGGATATTTCTAATTTATCAAAGAAGTTGAAGAATAGTAACAGAGGGTGTAAATGAATTTAATCTTAACATCTTATATGATTAGACATCTGCCTAACATCTGTGCTTTTGGAGGAATTCTGGTGTTCATCGCACTGTGTTTTTCTTGTGGAAGTACCAAAAAGACGATTTACTTCTCCGATCTGGATTCTTCCAGGGTTAAACAAATTCCAGCAGCCGAATTTCACGAACCGCTCATCCAGACCGATGACATTCTCAGTATTACGGTACAGACCGTAGACCCAACAGCCGCTTTACCCGTTAATCAACCCAGCAATCCCCCGGCAGCAATCGCATCCTCAGCTCCAGGTACCGTGAGCGGGTTTTTGGTAGATAAAGATGGCTATGTAGAGTTGCCTATGCTGGGCATGATTAAAGTGGCTGGTCTAACCACGGTAGAAGCAAAAAAAGCGGTTAGGGCCATTGCGCTCAAGTATTATAAAAACCCCACCATACAGCTGCGCTTTGCTAATTTCAAAATTACGGTGTTGGGGGAGGTCGCTAAGCCCGCGACCTATATTGTACCAAATGAAAAGGTCAGCATATTAGATGCTATTTCCCTTGCCGGAGACCTGACCATTTACGGGAAGAGACAAAACATTATGTTGATCCGTGACTATGGAACCTGGAAAGACGTGATTCGGCTAGACCTGGGCTCTTCCAGCCTGATGGCCTCGCCTTACTTTTACCTGAAACAAAATGATGTGGTTTATGTGGAGCCAAACAAAGCTAAGGTGGCCGTGAACAATGCGCCTAAAAACCAGTTCATCACCATCATACTGGCTGTTGCCACCCTCATCGTTACCGCAGTAAGATTATAATTTCTATAGCAGAGCTACATGACCAATCCTAAACAACCGCAAGGAGATTTTTTCAGAGAAAAAAATCAGTTCAACTTTAAACAACTGTTGGCCAGGTTTCTCCAAAACTGGTACTGGTTTGTGATTTCCCTGGGCATATGTCTTTTTCTCGCCTTTCTCTATTTAAGGTATACAGCACCTGTTTATAAAACAACATCTAAAATTCTAATCACCGAAGATAAAGCGCCTAATCCAGGCGATGATGCGATTTCCAAAGCATTCGGTGCACAATTTGGAATGGGTAACAGTGCCGATGCAGAGGCCGAGGTATTAAAAACCAGGCACCTGATGGAGAAGGTTGTCCGTGATCTGAAAGCCTACATCACCTATTATCATAAAGGTAAGATCAGAAAAGTAGAATTGTATAAAACTTCTCCATTCATTTTAAGGCTGTTCAATTCTCCGGACAGCATTTTTCCGCAGGTGCTGGAAGTTAAGATGGAAGGAAATAAAATCAGTCTTAGCGGTGAAGATTTTAGCCGGCAGGTGAGTTTTTACCAACAGTTCCAGATTCCGGGCCTCGGTAAAGCGCAAATAGAAAAAGGACCTGAAGAAGCCGTTCCGGGTCAGGAGTACACCATACAAGTGGACAGGGTAGGACAAACTGCAATGGCTTTTATGAAAAGCCTGGATGTTAGTACCCCAATTGTAATGGTTAAGATCCTGGCACTCGATTTTACCGATCAGACGCCGAGAAAAGCAGAAGATGTATTGAATAAACTTATTGAGGCCTATATTCAGAGCACCTTGGAAGATAAGAACCGGGTAGCCGACAGCACCATTGCTTTCATTGAAAACCGCTTGCTTTATGTAAGTAAAGAACTTGGAAATATAGAAGGAACAGTTCAAAACTTTAAGCAAAAGAACAAGCTTGCCGATATTTCGGCACAATCTACACAACTTATTACCTCTACTAAAGAATCTGTAGAAGACCTGGCCAAGGTAGAAACACAGATTAGTATTCTTAATTCTATTGAAAAATACCTCAGCACAGCGGGAACATCAGAACGTATCGTGCCTAGCGGTGCCTTGCTGGAAGATCCTACGTTTGGTGCCTTGGTCGAAAGATTTAACAGCATTGTGATGGAAAAGGAAAAGAGGAGCATCAGCCAAACAGAAGATAATCCCTATATGCAAAACTTGAATGCCCAGATTGCGGGGGCCAGGGCAGATATGCTATCGAGTTTGAGAAGCTTAAGGAAAACCTTGCTTATTTCCAGAGGCAAATTGCAATCCCATTCCAGTATGATTGCCGGACAGGTAAAAAATGTACCAGCAGTAGAAAGAACCTATCTCGATTTGACCCGGCAGCAACAAATTAAACAGGAATTGTATGTTTTTTTACTTAAAAAACGGGAGGAAACAGCCATTTCCAAAACCTCCAATATTTCCAATTGCAGAATCATAGAGCCCCCGGTTTCCTTTGGCCCGATCAGTCCAATTAGAGTGAATGTAATGGGCTACAGTTTCTTGCTGGGGCTTTTTATACCATTGGGTGTAATTTTACTGACCGATAAACTCAATACCCGGATTAGCTCCAAAGATCAGATTTCCAGCTTTACAGAAGTACCTATTATTGGTGAAATTGGTCATAATGACCGGAGCAATCAAACCATTGTGGTCGATCAGGAATCCAGGAGCCCCATTTCAGAGCAGTTTCGTACCCTGCGAACCAATTTATCCTTTTTTCTAAAGAGTGAGGAGAAAACCATTCTCCTTACTTCCAGCATGTCTGGCGAAGGAAAATCTTTTATCTCTTTGAACCTGGCCACTGTACTTGCCATATCTGGTAAAAAAGTGGTGGTGATCGAAATGGACCTTCGAAAGCCCAACTTGTCTAATAAACTGAACCTTAACCGTGATTTTGGCTTTACCAATTACATCGTAAACAAAGACCTGGGGCCGGAAAAGATCATTATGCCAGCGGGTACTCATCCCAATTTATTCATCATCAGTTCCGGGCAAATTCCGCCCAATCCGGCAGAGATGATTATGAACGAGCGTACAGAAATCTTGCTTAGGGAATTAAAGGAGCAATTTGACTATATTATTCTAGATGCGCCACCAGTTGGTCTGGTTACCGATGCCCAGCTGCTCAGCAAATATGCAGACCTCAATTTGTATGTGGTTAGACAAGCCTGTACTTATAAAGATCAGCTCAATATTCCTCAGGAAATTTATACCAGCCATAAAATGAAAAACATTGCCATTCTGGTCAATGACATTAAATATACCCGGGCCTACGGGTATGGGTATGGTTATGGCTATGGATACGGTTATGAAGAAAAAAATACCGTTCGTGGTTCGTTTTTAAAATGGTTTAAAAGAGGCTAAATGAAAACAATGAGCGGCAAAATTCCTACAAACGCTTACTACTCCAGATTGCTGGAATGGGGCAGGCTGATCTCGGTCACTGGTTTAGCACAATTACTGGTGCAAGCTTTAGGACTGATCAGCGGCATTTTAATTATCCGTCTGCTTCCCACCAAAGAATATGCCTTATACACCCTGGCCAATACCATGCTGGCTACAGTAACCGTTTTAGCTGACAGCGGAATAGGAGCAGGTACACTTGCCGCAGGCGGAAAAGTCTGGCAAGATTCGCAAAAGCTTGGGCAGGTGATCATCACCGGCATTCACTTGCGTAGAAAATTCGCCCTGTTGACGCTCCTGATCAGTACCCCAATATTGATTTATCTTTTGCTGCGCCACGGAGCCTCCTGGCTAATGGCGCTAGGAATAGCAGCCTCCATGATTCCCGCTTTTTACGCTGCCTTATCCGACACCTTGTTTGAAGTACCATTAAAACTACATCAGGACATCACTGCCTTGCAAAAGAACCAGGTTTTTGCCAACTGTACCCGTTTTATTCTCCTGCTCACCGCATTATTGTTCTTCCCTTTTACATTTGTGGCCATGCTGGCCGGTGGGGTAACCCGGTTATGGGCCAATATCAAATTAAAAAAGCTGGCCCTAAAGTTTACTGATCTAAACCAGGAAGAAGATCAGCAGGTACGTAAGGATATTCAGCAAATGCTCAAGAGAACCATTCCCAGTACCATCTATTATTGTGCTTCCAGCCAAATTACGATATGGCTCATTTCTATATTTGGTAATACCGAATCTATTGCACAAGTTGGCGCTCTGGAGCGGATAGCCGGGGTACTCAGTATTGTAGCGGTCATGTTTTCCACCCTGGTGATACCTCGTTTTGCTCGCTTGCCAGAACAATCTGGCGTGCTGATCATCAGGTTTTTCCAAATCTTTTTACTCTTGCTGCTCATTAGTACAGTGGCCTGCAGCGTTGTTTATTTTCTTCCTGAACCTGTACTGTATATTCTCGGAAAAAAATATCAGCATTTAGAAATGCCCTTATTATTAGTAACCGTCTGCGGATGCATTGTTTTAATATCAGGTATCGTGAATTACCTTTCCGTGGCAAGGGGCTGGGCCATTTCACCTGTACTGCACATCTCGGTCAGTATCCTTACCCAAATATTGCTCATTTACTTTATGGACCTGAGCCGGTTAACTCATGTATTGGTTCTTTCTATCATCAGTGCGTTGGTTGGTCTGGTCTTATACTGCGGTTATTTTCTTTATCGAAGTTTTCAACTTAAATCAGCATATGGAGCGGTGGAAAGGTAAACTAGGGCTGAAGGGGCTGCTTTCAGAATGGAGGCTATACCTCTGTAATGAATGGGTTGCTGGTTTTCCCTCTCAGCGGATCAGGAATTTTTATTATCGCAAAATTATGCACCTGGACCTTGGGACTGGTTGCTCTGTCTTCATGCATTGCAGTTTTGATTGTGCCAGGAACCTAAGCATCGGTGCCAACTCGGTGATCAACCAGAAATGCCGGCTCGACAATCGTGGAAGAATCAGTATCGGCGAAAACGTATCTATCTCTCAGGAAGTACTCATTCTTACTGCTGATCATGATACAGAAGCGGCTGATTTTAAAGGAAGGGAAAAACCTGTTCGCATCGAGGATTTCGTGTGGATCGGGACCCGGGCCATCATACTGCCAGGTGTTACTATAGGTTATGGGGCGCTAATAGCAGCAGGTGCTGTAGTTAACAAAGATGTTGCACCCTATTCAATTGTGGGTGGTGTACCTGCAAAATTACTGAAAACACGTCGGAAGGATCTGAATTACCAGACAAAATATAAAAGACTGTTTCAATAGATAAAGCATATGGAAGGAAACAAGAGAATTCATCAAGCCTTTTTTATTTTGAAGTTCAAACTGATTGCAGTTTTTTGCGCCTCTATCAGAAAATTCTGGTATCAGCTGCAAGGTATGCAGATTGGTTCAAAAACGCTTTTGCCCTCCATAAAAGTAAACTGGCCACATCAGCTCGCATTGGGCAAAAATTGTAAACTGGAAACAGGGATTCATTTTAAATATGATGCTGCTTGGAAACCAGGTCCTTCTGTATTTATCGGTAACCACGTATTTATTGGATCTGATTGTGAATTCAATATTACCAGCCGCATCAGTATTGGAGATCACTCTTTAATTGCTTCCGGATGCCGGTTTATAGATCATAACCACGGAATCGAACCTGGGCTGTTTATGCACGAACAGGATTGTCCGGCGGCACCGATCTCTATCGGAGAAGACGTCTGGCTGGGTTGTAATGTCGTGGTTTTAAAAGGAGTTCGCATTGGGAATGGTGCAGTGATTGGTGCAGGTGCTGTGGTTACCAAGACGGTATTGCCGCTGGAAATATGGGCGGGTGTTCCGGCACATAAAATTGGAGAGAGGAGGAGAACATGAAGATAATTTTTGTTTGTGGTAGCCTGGAGCCCGGGAAAGACGGAGTTGGTGATTACGTGAGAAAGTTGAGTAAAGAACTGATCAAAAGTGGTCACCAAATTGGGGTCCTGGCACTATATGATCCTTTTATAGCCTATACGCTTCTATCTCCAACACCTCCAGACAAAGGTGAGCCTCTTGAACTGAGGCTTCCGGTTAATTTATCTGCAAAGGAAAAGCTAGCCAAGGCGAGTTCCTTTATTTATTCCATAGATCCGGATTTTATGAGTCTTCAGTTTGTTGCTTTTTCATTTCATCCCAAAGGTTTGCCTTATCAGTTGTCTGGAATACTGAAACGTCTTGGAAAAGACCAGAAATGGCACATCATGTTTCATGAACTCTGGATTGGAATGGACAGGCAAAGCCCTGCTAAGCACCAGTTCTGGGGCATGGCACAACGACGGTTGATCAAAGGGCTGATTAGAAAACTAAACCCGGTCATGGTACATACTCATTGCGCTCTTTATTTGTACGAATTGAAAAAACTCACAGATATAGCTCAGAAGCTTCCTTTGTTCTCTAATATTCCGGTTGCAGATCCTTATCACATCCGTCAAAAGATGAAGCAGGATTATACCCAACTACAGGATCTTAGTGTTGTTCTTTTTGGAGGTATACACTATGGAGCACCCATTAAAGCTTTTGCCGCGGAAGCCGCAGATTACGCAACGCAAATCCATAAAAAACTGAAGCTTGTTGTGGTAGGCAGAAATGGTTCCGAACAACAAAATGTAGTTAATGACTGGGAACAGGCCGGACTATCCGCAAGCATTTTGGGAGAACTGGGCGATACCCAGCTTTCTAAATTATTTACAGAGCATTGGTTCGGATTGTTTACCACACCTGTTCTGCTGGCCGAGAAGAGTGGAGCAGTTGCGGCAATGCGAACCCATGGAATCCATGTTATTTGTGTGGCCCGCAAATGGCAGCCATTTGAACCCCTGCCCCCAGAAAATCCACTTCATATACCTGTTTACGAAAAAGGTATGCTGGGACAGTTTTTTCAAACGCAACCCGATTTTTCTAATAACCCTACCGTCAGATCGGTTGCAGAACAATTTATTGCTAACCTCTCCAACGCAAAACCCTATGGCTAGCCTGAGCTATTTATGGAGCAATCGGGCCAGGTTCCCGCTCAGTTCTGCACTGTTTTACCGCGCCTGGGCAAAGCGGTTATTGCTGTTCCCTTCCGTAATTGGAAGAAACTGGAAACGATTTCTTCTGGGCATTAAAGGTGCGCAAATTCATCCCCTGGCAGAAATTGGCCTGGTCAGAATAGAAGGTCATAAACGTAACCTGAAGATAGGAAAACTCAGCTTTCTGGGGCGTGTTCATGTTGCCTTACACGATGAGGTCGAAATAGGCGAGCGGGTCTGCATTAATGACGGTGTAGAAATCCTGACCGCTTCCCACGATTTGAACGATCCGGAATGGAAACATGTAAAAGGTAAAATCAAGATAGAAGATTATGTGTGGATCGGTACAGGAGCTATGCTGCTGCCCGGGGTAACCATTGGAAAAGGAGCGGTTGTAGGGGCCAGGGCGGTAGTTACCAAAGATGTAGCCCCCTATCAAGTCGTAACCGGAATTCCGGCAAGTCCAATCCTCAAAAAAAGAATTGAAGAATTAAATTATAACCCCTGTGAATTCCTTGCGGAGAACAGGGCCTGGTTAATTGGTTGAAATTTATGAAGATCCTGATATCACATCCTACCGGCAACCAATTTGTGAGAGCAATGCTTCAGGCGCTCCAGGAAGATGGCTTTTTGGCGGGCTTTTATACTACATTTGCACTGTCCACAGCGGCTACATGGCCGGGCTGGTTGCCGGGGCCATGGCAAACAGAACTCTCCAGGCGCTCCTATAACCTGCAATCGGCAAGAATCCATACCCGCCCGGGCCTGGAACTTTTAAGAAATCTGCTACCAAAATTCGGTTTAAAACATTTTGTACGTCATGAAAAAGGCTTTGCTTGTCTGGATCGTGTCTATCAGGATCTGGATCAATCGCTTGCGGCGGCATTGCCTAAACTGGTCTCCAAGTCTAAAATAGATGCAGTTTACGCTTATGAAGATGCCGCACTTAAAACTTTCAAGGCAGCAAAAAAACTCGGGGTCAAATGTATCTATGACTTGCCTATAGCCTACTGGGAAACCGGAAGGAAATTAATGGAAGAAGAAGCCAGACGATTACCTGCCTGGGCAGCCACCTTGGGTGGAGGAATTTACGATTCTGAAACCAAATTACAACGGAAAAAGCAGGAACTTGAACTGGCCGACGTTGTTGTTGTACCAGGTGATTTCGTCTTGCATTCCCTGCCTGAATGGGCTGCAGGAAAGAAAGTTATCGTGTCGCCCTTTGGCTCGCCAAAACCGGTGCAACTTCTGCAGAACAAGTCTGTTGATCGGCCTTTAAGAATACTTTTTGCAGGATCTATGGGCCAGCGAAAGGGTCTTGCAGACCTTTTTGCCGCAGTCGAAATGCTAGGGCCTGGACAGGTTGAGCTTGTTATCATGGGCTCACTTCAAGCCCCATTAAGTTTTTACAAAACTGCTATGCCAGACTTTACTTATGAACGCAGCCGGCCACATGACCAGGTATTGAAGCTTATGCAAAGTTGTGATGTGTTTTGCCTCCCTTCTATAGTAGAAGGGAGGGCATTGGTGATGCAGGAAGCAATGAGCCAGGGGCTCCCATTGCTCATTACGCCTAACACCGGAGGATCAGATTTGGTGCTGGAAGGACAAACAGGGTTTTGTGTGCCTATCCGCAGTCCGGCAGCCCTTGCAGAGAAACTACAATGGTACATAGACCATAGAGAACACACCAGAGAAATGGGTAAACAGGCAGCAAATCATGCAGCACTGTACACCTGGGAAAAATATGCAGATCATATTATTAAACAATTGATCGATGAGGTATAACGAATCTTCACGCCTACATAAAGATCCAAACCTCTGGCTAAAACGGGGGATTTGGTTTTATCTGCTGCTGCTGATTTTTGAAGGGGCCTTGCGCAAATGGGTTTTGCCGGGGCTGGCAGCGCCCTTGCTGATCGTCCGGGATCCACTAGCCGTTCTGTTGCTTTGGATGGCCTGGAACAAAAACTTGATTCCTTCTTCTGTTTTGCTCAAAATCATGGTCATTATCGGCGCCGTGGCCATTTTAACCGCCCTGATTTTTGGACACGGCAATCTGGCTGTAGCCCTGTTTGGGGCAAGGATATTTCTGCTCCATTTTCCATTGGTCTTTGTGATTGGAAGGGTGCTGGACAAAGCTGATGTCATCCAGATTGGTAAATTTTTGCTTTGGGTGTCTATTCCCATGGCCTTGCTTGTTGCCCTGCAGTTCTATAGTCCACAATCTGCATTGGTGAACCGGGGTGTTGGTGGAGACAGTTCAGGGGCAGGGTTTAGTGGGGCTATGGGCTATTTAAGACCTCCGGGAACTTTTTCTTTCACTAATGGTATCAGTCTTTTTTATGGCCTTACCGCGAGTTTTATGCTCTATTTCTGGCTCCATCCACAAGGTGTCAATAAAATTGCCTTATGTGGTGGCACCCTTTCGCTTATTGCAGTAATTCCTTTGTCTATTAGCCGCACCCTGGTTTTTACCATCGCTATCATAGTCTTCTTTGCTTTGGTTACCGTACTCAGAAAGCCAGAGAATTTCCTTAAGGTGGTTCTTGCGGGGATTGGGATTTTTCTGATGCTCAGCATACTCAGTAATTTTGGTTTCTTTCAAACCGCCACGAAGGTACTCACACTACGGTTTACCAATGCCAGTACAACCGAAGGTGGACTCAAAGGAACATTCGGAAACCGCTATTTTGGCTGGATGGCTACGGCTATTGCTACCTCGCTCGATCAACCCTTCTTTGGGCATGGAATAGGACTGGGGACCAATGTGGGAAGTGCTCTGCTCACCGGGGACCGAAAGTTCCTGGTTTCTGAAGAGGAATGGAACAGACAGATCGGAGAACTCGGGGCATTGATGGGCATTGGCGTCATTGTGGTACGCCTGGCCTTAAGCTTTAAAATGAGTATTCATGCCATTAAGAAATTACAAAACGGGCAAATGCTTCCCTGGATGCTGCTCAGTTTTGGTTTAACCGTAATTCCTCAGGGACAATGGGCGCAACCCACTGCTTTGGGTTTTAGTGTACTTGCAGGAGGACTCATTATAGCCGCTATGAACCATCATACAGAAACAGATCATCTATGAAAACAGCAATTATTACCGGTATCACCGGACAGGACGGCGCTTATTTGGCGGCATTGTTGTGCCAGAAGGATTACAAGGTTGTTGGACTGATCAGAAGTTACCATACCATTAACCGCAAAGGCCTTAAATATCTCGGCATTCAGGACCAGGTAGAATTGGTGGAATGTGACCTGGCCGATCTTTCGCAGGTAATGGCCACGATTAAAGAATATAAGCCCGACGAGATCTATAACCTGGCCGCTCAAAGTTCCGTTTCCCTTTCTTTCAGGCAACCCATAGGAACCATTCAGTTTAATGTGGTCTCTGTGCTGAATATTCTTGAAGCACTCCGAATGTTAGATTCGCCGGCTAAATTTTACCAGGCTTCCAGTAGTGAGGTTTTCGGAGATTCAGAACTGCCCATCAGAGAAACGACTTATATTAATCCCATCAGTCCGTATAGCATTTCAAAAGCCTCAGCGCACTGGATCACTAAAAATTACAGGGAATCTTATGGTTTATTTGGTTGCAGTGGTTTTTTATTTAACCACGAATCTTACCTCAGGAGCGAAAATTTCTTTGTAAAGAAGGTGATTCTTCAAGCTATTAAGATTAAAAAAGGTCATGCTGAAACCCTGGAAGTAGGAAATATAGACATCAAAAGAGATTTTGGCTGGGCACCTAAATACGTAGAGGCCATGTACCTCATGTTACAGCAGGATACTCCGGAAGATTACCTCATCTGCTCTAACCGTTCTGTAACGCTCAGGTCGGTGATAGAATGCGTATTTAAGGAACTGGACGTTTCTATGGATCGCCTGGTGATTGATGAAAAACTATTCAGACCTACAGAAATTGAAGACATCTATGGCGATAACTCTAAATCAAAAAAACAGTTGGGATGGGAATATGACCTGTCCTTTTACGATGTGTTAAAAACCTTAATAGAGGAGGAACTGGCAAATGGAAAAGATTAGTGTCAATTATTTTCAAAGGCGTCCGCGTAAAGGATTTAGTTTTAGCGTGGAATACATTTTTGAAGACATCAGGAGTAGACTTGCAGACCGGATTAATGCAAAGGTTTACCTCTGCAAATGCTATAATGATGGCTATTATACCAAACTGGTCAATATCGTACAAGCTGCTTTCAGGCAGGGGAGAGATGTTAACCACATTACCGGCGAAGTCCATTTTCTGGATTTGCTGATGCGCAGGAAAAGAGTGGTACTCACCGTTCTGGATTGTGGTATGATGCCCCGCAAAACAGGCCTGGCCAGGAAAATCGTGAAGTGGCTGTACCTCAGTGCACCCGTTAAAAAAGCAGCCATAGTAACCGCAATTTCGGAAGTTACCAAACTGGAAATCATCACCTATACGGGTTGCCATCCAAACAAGATCAAAGTGATTCCGGTGGCAATTGACCCTTTGTATACACCATTTCCCAAGCGTTTTAACAAAGCAAAGCCTGTTATTCTCCACATTGGAACCGGGGCCAATAAAAATTTGTTACGGCTCATAGAAGCTTTGAAAGGCATTTCCTGCCACCTCACTATTGTGGGAAAACTGAATGAAGAGTACCTGGAGGCCTTGCGCAGCCACCAGACTGACTACAGCAATGAGTATAACATTTCTAACGAACGTTTGCTGGAAAAATATAGGGAATGCGACATCCTGGCCTTTGTATCTACGTTCGAAGGCTTTGGGATGCCCATTGTAGAGGCCAACGCCGTAGAACGGGTAGTGGTTACCAGTTCCATTTCTTCCATGCCAGAAGTAGCCGCTGAGGCAGCCTGTCTGGTGGATCCCTATCAGGTAGAATCCATAAGAGCAGGCATTCTTAAAGTGATAGAAGATGATTCTTACAGGGAACTGCTCCTGGAAAGGGGGAGAAAGAACAAAACCCGCTTTGACCCGGATGAAATTGCAAGTCAATACTATCAGTTATACCATACTATGAAAAATATATAAACCCATTTAAATCATCTAAACCTATGTTGATTTTACACGTTTTACCTACCCTGGATCCAAAAGCAGGTGGTTTGAGCCAAGCGGTCAGAAATATGATCCGTTATGCCTCCGGTCCAGACCTGCAGCATGAGGTCGTCTGTCTGGACCCTGCCGATGCCAGTTATTTGTTCGAGGATAGCTTTAAAATTCATGCTTTAGGAAAAGGGAAGACAGCCTGGAATTATCATGGAGAATTGCGCTCCTGGCTGAACAGAAATTTACAGCGTTACTGCAGCATCTTGGTCCATGGATTATGGCAGTACCAAAGTTATGCGGTATACAAAGCCTGGAAGAAGATTCAGGCAGCATCGATCCGCCTGTTTGTGATGCCGCATGGCATGCTGGACCCTTATTTTCAACATGCAAAAGGGCGAAGATTAAAAGCACTCAGAAATCTCTTGTTTTGGCAATTTACAGAAAAACAACTGGTCAATTCGGCGGATGGCCTATTGTTTACCTGTGAAACCGAAAAACAACTGGCCAGAGAAAACTTCCGGCCTTATCTCCCCAAAAAGGAGCATGTTGTTGGTTTAGGTATCCAGCAACCACCGCCTTTTACCATGGAAATGGGATTGCAGTTTTTTAAGATCTGTCCGGAACTTGCGGGAACTCCCTATCTCTTATTCTTAAGTAGGATTCACCCTAAGAAAGGCCTGGATTTGCTTATTATGGCTTATCAGAACCTGTGTTCATCCAGGCAGAATTTGCCTTTATTACTGATTGCAGGCCCCGGATTAGACACGCCTTATGGAAGAGAGATGCAACGTCTTGCAGAAAGAACAGCAACTATACTTTTTTCCGGAATGTTGGAAGGCCTGGCCAAATGGGGCGCTTTCTATAATTGCGAGGCCTTTGTTTTGCCCAGCCACCAGGAAAACTTCGGCATTGCCGTGGTAGAAGCACTGGCCTGCAGTAAACCTGTAGTCATTTCCAACCAGGTCAATATTTACCAGGAAATAGAAATGGAAGAAGCTGGTTTTGTTGGTGCAGATCACCTGGAGGGCCTGATCAAACAACTGGAACGCTGGCTGGAAACAGATGCGCAAGAGAGAGAGTCTATGGGCTTTAATGCGGGCCGTTGCTATGCTAAGCATTATGCTGAAAATAGTGCGGGGAATATATTGTGTCACATTTTAATCGGTTCTGCCCATGAAAAATCCTGAATCCAGGGTGAATCTGCATGATTTCGACCCGAAAATAGGTATGACAAGAGGTGCTTCCAAAACCAAGGAAATTTGCTGGTACCTGGTTAAGATGGTCTTTTTTTTAAGTGCATTTCCTTTTCCAAGTGCATTAAAAGCCAGGCTGCTTCGATTGTTTGGTGCTAAAGTAGACCGGTATCTGGTCATTAAACCCAGAGTAAATATTCATTTTCCATGGAAACTGAGTATTGGAGAGGCTGTTTGGCTGGGCGAGGAGGTGTGTATCTTGAATTTTGAACCCATCAATATCGGAAATAACGTTTGTATTTCCCAGCGAGCCTTTATTTGCGGAGGCAATCACAATTATAAGATCAGTACCATGGAGTATAAAAATGGCCCGGTAGTACTAAAAGATGGTTGCTGGATTGGTGCCGGTTGTTTTATCGGGCCAGGAATTACCATAGGCATAGACACGGTGGTTTGTGCCGGGGCAGTGGTGTCCCACAATCTGGATGATAATGGAATTTATAAAGGCAATCCTGCCGAATTTGTTAAAACTAGATGGAATGAAAAATAAAAGAATATTAGTTATCGGAATCAATTGTTTTCCTGAACTCACAGGAATCGGGAAATATACTGGAGAAATGTTAAACTGGCTGGGAAAGGAGGGATACCAGGTCACGATGATCACTTCATTCCCTTATTATCCGCAATGGCGGATCCAGGCCCCCTACAAAGGGAAATTTTATGCCAAAGAGAAAATGCTGGATGGAAAACTGACCCTGTACAGGTGCCCGATGTTGGTTCCTTCTAACCCCTCAGGCTTAAAACGAATGATCCACGAAGCGAGTTTTTTCCTATCTGCCTTTTTCGTTGTACTGACCTTGCTGTTTAGCAAAGGATATGAGGAAATCTTTTGCGTTGCACCGCCTTTTCATTTGGGTTTTCTGGCTTTGTTTTACCGCTTCTTTAAAGGCGGCCGGATTACTTACCATATACAGGATCTCCAGGTTGATGCTGCCAAAGAATTAAAGATGTTGAAGTCTGATCGCCTGTTTTCTGTACTCTTTGCCATGGAACGTTTTATTCTGAACCGTGTAAATACCATCAGTACGATCTCTGAAGGGATGAGAAAAAAAATACAGTTTAAAACCGAAAGATCGGTAAGGATCTTGCCCAACTGGGTAGATACAATTAAGTATTATCCTATTGCTGATCAGGGTCCTTTAAAAGCCAAATGGGGATTTTCTGGCGAAGATAAAGTGGTATTGTATTCCGGAAGTATTGGAGAAAAGCAGGGCTTAAGTCAATTGATACATCTCGCAGAGGAGTTAAAAGAGGAGGCCCATCTCAAATTTGTGATTTGCGGTACAGGTCCTTACAAAGAAAAGCTAGAACAAATGGCAATAGATAAGGGCTTGAAAAACGTTTGTTTTTTCCCTTTGCAGAAAACTGAAGTCTTTAACGATTTTCTCAATATGGCAGATGTGCACCTTATTTTACAAAAAGCAGATGCAGGAGACCTCATGTTGCCCTCTAAACTCACGACGATCCTTGCTGTTGGAGGTTTGGTACTGGTTACCGCGTTACCGGGCACCAGTTTATATGATGTTATTCATAACCATCAGGTGGGAATTGTCATTGAACCGGAAAGAGACGAACTCTTGCGTACCGAATTACTGGACTGCTTGAAAAATGATCATAGCCACGAAAAACTAAATGCCAGGAAGTATGCCGAATTGAAACTGGAGCAAAACAGGATTCTGGAAAGTTGGTTTAAATAAACCATTCATTTCATTCATTATGTTTTGCAACTGTTTGATGGATTGGTTTTTGAAATATAGGTAGGTAAGATTTGCAACCTTGTTGAAGATTCCGAAATAAGTTAACGAAATACTAAAATAAAAGCTCATGCAAACCCGGTACGTCTATTTGTTGAAGTATATTTTATTGATCACAGACTTGTTGCTGTTGAATACTTTATACTATGGAGCCTTTCACATTACTTTATTTCTGGGAAAATCTATTTCACAGGAAATTAACATCCACTATATCGTGGTATGTAACCTGATCTGGCTTTTCAACACGGCAGTTTTCGGGCTTTATACTTTCCACGGCTCGGGTACACTCGAAAAAATTTATAGAGGTACCTGGAAGAGTGTAGCTTTACATATCGTTTTGTTTGCCGGCTATTTACTGTTGGCCAAGAACGTAGGTTTTTCCAAGACTTTCCTGGTGGTATTCTATAGCATGCTCACCCTGGTCTTCATATTAAACCGCTTTATCGTAACAGTGATACAGTACAAATTTTTGAATAAATTGAATTGGGCTAAAAAAGTGGCTGTAATGGGTTCTAATCCTACTGCAAAAAGGATTTCAGCCTATTTTGAAAAACAGAAAGACGTACAATTTTATGGTTGCGTCTGCGAGGATGAACATTTATATGCCTTAAGGAGAACCGGAGTTTCTAAGACTACTTCCCTAAAACTTGCGGAAGCTGCAGGGCAAGGTGTTGTAGATGTCTATGTAGCGGTAAGGATGGACCGGACCAAAATCATCCGACCTTTGATCCTGGAAGCAGAAAAGCTTTGTCTGCGTTTAAAATTTATCCCCGATTTTGGAATTTCCGTGAGCGGCTACCCCTATACATTATCACATCTGGATGGTGAATTTCCTATACTTACCGTTCGTAATGAGCCACTGGATGAAGTGAGTAATCGGTTTAAAAAAAGATTATTTGATGTGGTATTTAGCACCCTGGTCATTGTATTTGTGCTGAGCTGGCTGTATCCTGTACTGGCCCTGTTGATCAAACTGGAAAGCAAAGGGCCTGTATTGTTTAAACAATTGCGGACCGGACGGAATGACGAAGCTTTTTGGTGTTTTAAATTCAGAAGCATGTATGTGAACGAGGCCTCAGACATACAACAAGCTCAGAAAAACGACAACCGGATTACGGCTTTAGGAAAGTTTTTGCGCAGAACAAGCCTGGATGAGATGCCCCAATTTTTTAACGTATTCATGGGAACAATGAGCATAGTAGGGCCAAGGCCCCATATGTTAAAGCATACAAAGGACTACAGGGCCATCATTAATCAGTATATGGTTCGTCAGCTTCTGAAACCCGGTATCACCGGACTCGCCCAGGTCAACGGCTTCCGTGGAGAAACCAAAACCAAAGAAGCCATGGAAGACCGCGTTAAATTTGACATCCATTATCTGGAAAACTGGAGTTCTATGATGGACGTCAAAATTATTTTCATGACCGTTATCAATTTAGTCAGTAACGAACATAGCGGCGATTAAAAAACATTTTGAACTTATATTTAGATGATTCGGAATATGAAATTTTATTGGTTAATCACACTTTGCTTAGCATCTTTCTGTTTTTGTGGCTGTAAAAAAAATGAGATTACAAGGGCGGGAACAGTTTCGTATAATATCGTAAATGTTATTGTTGGTGGAAATGCAGTCGTGCTCAACCAAAGTCCACTGGATAGTGTGGTAAACAAGGGTTCTAAGATTTTAACCGGCCCGGGAGGAGATCATTTATATGTTTCTGCCTATGCATATAAAAATTCAGCCCTGAATTACTTTGGTGTTGATGTTAATGGGGCAGACGGAGACTTATTTACTTTATTATTGTCTGGTTCTGCACCTAATTCTGTTAATGCTTTCTTCTACAAAGAGATCAATATTCCATCTTACAGTAGCAGTTCTATTTCAGTAAGGTTTATCAATCTGTTACAGCAAGGGCCCGCAATTTCGGTGAATATAATGGGCAGTACTCCGGGTTCGGAAATCGCCGGTTTGGCTTATCAGGGAATTGGACAATTTAAAACCCATCTTCTGGTAAATACTCCTGCGCCTTGCGTGTTTGAAATCAAGGACGCCACTAATGGAGTACTGTTGTCAACCTATACATTGATCCCAGTATCAGGAGTGTCCACGTATACATTGGTTTGGAATGGTTTAATAGGAGGAACCGGAAATCAGGCCCCTGGAATTCTGCAGGTCTCTGGAAGATGAGGTATATTATATTGTGGTAAATATTAATATGGAATCAATTGGAAAAAATATCAAGCACTTACGTCGAAAAGTAGGTTGGAGCCAGAAATATATAGCAGATAAACTTAAAATTTCAAGTCCTGGATTTTCTAAAATTGAGTCTGGCATTACTGATGTCAATATATCAAGACTTATGCAGTTGGCTAATCTTTTTGAAGTTTCATTTATGGATCTTCTTTATGGCGAACCCAAAGGGGGGCGTTCAAAAGAGGAGGTAATGGTTGCTGAATTGAAAGATAAGCTGAATAAAAAGGACGATGAAATTGTAGGAATTCAGGCCAAAATCATCCAGCTTTATGAAATCTTGCATTCAGACCCGTCAAAAACAAAATGATAATTATAGTTTCTTACCCGTCATATAGTAAAACCTGTTACCAAGTTTATCCTTATATACGGTGTCTAATTCTGTAAAGCTCTGAACATCAACTCCTTCTATTGGATTGTTTTTGTAGAAAGCATTTTTGGCATCTTTTCCAAAGCCATATTTAAGTGGGGTGTATGTTTTTACATCGGCTCGGGAAACTATTTCACCTTCATAGTAAACATTGTTGTTATCTCTTGAATATCGGTCGTCTAGGAAATCGGATTGTTGCCCCTGTTTTTTAACGGGCTTAAATAGCTGAAAAGAATTTATATCGACGCGGTCGTACTGGAATTTTTTACCGTATGAAATGATGGTCTGGTTATTTACACAAATCACATTTTGACTTATACTGCGAACCTGGCGAACGGTGTCAAAAGAACTGGTTCTGAGTTTCGGGTCGGGATGAACGTAAACGAAGTATATGTTTTTTCCGATTTTCATATATTGATCATTTATGGATTTAGAACCGCCAGGATTTCGCATAACGGATTGAAAGTTTCCAAAGCTCGGGCTAATGTAAATGGAATCTTTATCTTCCGAAAAGACGGTGTTGATGAAGGCAAATGTTTTACGATCGACGTTCATCATTTTCCAATTAAGGAAATAGTGATTTTTGTCTCGTGCCCACTGTACGTTGCCTTTTAAATTTTCAAAAGTTTTAGCATCTGCATTTTTTATGATGACCAAACCTAATGCCTCATCGATATAGTAGGCGTGTAGTTGATCTTTTGGTATTTCATTTTCTATATAAAAAGAGGTACGTTGCACGTGTCGTTGTGGTTGACCTCTATGA
>NZ_QAIL01000566.1:0-689 GCF_003061025.1 Pedobacter sp. HMWF019
TTTTCAAGGGATATTTGCACAATTTCTATTGACTAGCTGATATAAATGCAATTAGACTTCATATCCCAGGATTTAACCGGCCTGAAAATACCAACCGCCATCTTTTCCTTATGTTTTTTCGAAAGCAATATATTCCCCATTCTGTAGCTTGAGCAGCAGCTCCTTGTCATCGGATGTGAAGGGGCGCTAGTTTGGAGCCTTGGCCACATTTCTTATCCTTATTTTTGTGAGATTAAAATCAACCGCATCTATAGCATCACATGCCCCAGCAGAAGATCTTTCTTCAAGATAAAATTCAAAGGAATATTTCTTACCTGAAACTTTAGCGGAATCAGGAAGGGAGAAAGTTTTTACAACATTCTTGTAAGCAGTACCATTATAGGTCATTTGATCTCCATACATTTTGTTAAATGGATTAGGTCCAGGAAATTGAATTAACCAAGCATTCTTCGACAAATCTGTTTTACAGTTTTCCATACCTATGATGGTTCCTATTCCCATTTCGTAGTCAGGAACAAATGGCTGTTTGTTATTGCAGCTTAAAATTGCTGAAGTTAAAATAATGAAGGCGATCATTTTATAGTTATTCATGTATTTCTGTTTAAAATAAACTTATAATAAGTGAGCCAATCTGTTCCTGCATTTTTCTGACAATGTTCGGAATTGCGCAACAACAACATCTGTGTTAC
>NZ_QAIL01000566.1:699-1422 GCF_003061025.1 Pedobacter sp. HMWF019
TATTTTTTCCTGTCCTTCCAATGTATTAATGTCAATACCGCACATGGTTTCACCGCTCATCTTGGCCTGAAGCGTTAGGTAGTAAATACCCCCAATGAGAAGACCTTCTACTGCCCTTAGATCTATTTCCTTATCCCTGAAAAAATCATCGGTAATTCTACTAAAAAACTCTTCTCCCAGACGTTCGCGTTCTTTATTCAGATCTGTCAGAGGTTTGAAATCCTCACTTAATCCCCAGTTGATAATTTTACGCATTTCTTCGTTTTCCATTAATGCATCAAACTGACTTTCTAAAAGAATATAGGCGGTCTTCTTGCCGAAATCGTCCTTGCTTTCCTCTATAATTTCATCGATCTGTTCCAGACTAACCCTCCAGTAATCCTTGTTATTCAAATACTCCCGTACAAGATTCTCCATTCCTCCAAAGTACTCGTAAATCAATTTTCTGTGCACATCAGCTTTTGAAGCCACCCGGCTTACATTTAATCCTGCAAAACCTTCTTTTTTTAAAATAGCACCAACTGCTTTTAAAAGTTTGCTTTTGGTTCTTTCTTTATTTCTGATAGGGCCACTGGTAATTTTTCTTGTCATTTTTGGAAAATTGGTGCCTTGAAATTTCCGGTTTTTCAACGGATTTTTCAAGGGATATTTGCACAATTTCTATTGACTAGCTGATATAAATGCAATTAGACTTCATATCCCAGGATTTAACCGGCCTGAAAA
>NZ_QAIL01000567.1 GCF_003061025.1 Pedobacter sp. HMWF019
CGACTACACAAAACCCACCACTAAATTGATAAATTTATATTTTCTTAACTTTTTCTTCATATCGCATTACACAAGCGCCCGACCTAACTTACTTACTAGTATAAAACCATAATTGTAAAAGGACAACAACAGAATGAAAAACGAGAAGGCAAGCAGGTTGATTAAAGCCTATCTAGATGACACAGCAACTGCGGAGCAAAAAGCTCAAGCAGAAACCTGGTATATCAAAGCTGCCGGCGAACAGGAAGAGCCCAAAACGTCCGTTGATCTTTCCACTCTTGAATCAGAGACTTTACAATTCCTGCGTGAGCAACAAACAGCGCAAAAGCCAGTAAGAAAACTTTGGACTATAGGCATTGCAGCAAGCGTAGCTGCAATTGTTGTTTTGGGCTGTTTTGCAACCTTCTGGTTCAGAACCAATCAGGCCTTGCCCGCAAACTATGCCAACGATATTCTTGCAGGTGGTAACAAAGCAACCTTAACCCTCGGCAACGGAAAAACCATCAACCTTACAGATGTTAAAAACGGCGAGCTGAGTAAACAGGCCGGTGTACAAATCAATAAAACAGCCGATGGTCAATTGGTCTATCGAATCATCGAAAATCAGGTACCCGAAATTAATGTCTCTACAAACACCATTTCTACCCCAAAGGGCGGACAGTACCAACTGATCCTGCCCGATGGCACCAAAGTATGGCTCAACGCCGCATCAAGTCTTAGCTATCCTGTTACCTTCACGGGGCGTGGGCAACGGGTCGTTAACTTGAGCGGCGAAGCCTACTTTGAGGTATTTAAAAACAAAAGGCAGCCCTTTATTGTAAAATCGTCAAAGCAGGAAATTAAGGTTCTTGGTACGCATTTCAATATAAGTGCTTATACGGATAACCCTGTTGTAAAAACAACTTTATTGGAAGGAAGCGTAGAAGTAAACGCTAAAACCATCCTGAAACCTGGAGAACAATCAAGCCTTAGCGGTGACCAGATCAAAGTAACTCCGGTGGATACAGAAGTTGCAGTAGCCTGGAAAAATGGCGATTTCATGTTTAAGAATGAACCTTTGGAAAATATAATGCAGCAGATAGCCAGATGGTATAATGTTGATGTGGTCTATTCAGACCCCCAAGTCAGCAATAAACGATTCGGTGGAACAATCTCGAAATTCAAAAACGTATCTGAAGTTCTATGCATGCTGGAACTCACAGAAGAAGTCCACTTTAAAGTGGAAGGAAGGAGGATAACCGTACTCTCAAAGAAATAAAAAGCAACCATATAACCGACAACACCCTAACCAACAAAAAGGCCAGAAGTGTTTGCCCACTTCCAGCCAGTGACCTGTCTCGCAACCGATTATAGATCATCACTTAACAGACTAAAACAAATGTATATAATTTACTCCAAAATATTGGACATGAATTGTTATGTCCGTAAAATCCTATTCCTAATGCGCTTAACCACCGTCATTCTTTTAGGAACTATGTTACACTTGAGTGCCGCTACATTTGGCCAGAAGCTGAACTATGTGAATAAAAACGTAAGCCTTGAACAGCTTTTCAAAGAAATAAAGAAGCAAACCAATTATAATGTGGTTTGGTATGAAGGGAAATTAAACACCGCCAGAACAATCAATGCGAATTTTAGCAATGCCCCACTCGACCAGGTGATGGACATAGCGTTGAGTGGTTTACCCCTCACTTATACGATCAGGCAGAACAACATTGTGATCAAGGAGAAAACACCCTCGCTCCTGGACAAGGTCATCAGCCATTTTAAAAACACTACACTATTCGGGAAAGTAAATGATGAAAAAGGCAATCCACTTCCGGGGGCAACGATTAGAATAAAGGATACTAAGTCAGCTGTTTTATCTAACAAGGATGGGAATTTTAGTATAGAGAGCAAAGAGACAAGTGGTATATTATTTATTTCTTTCCTCGGCTACAAGCCAACAGAGATCAGCTTCTCTCCCACTAACCCAGGACCTTTTAATATTACTTTAAAAGAAGATGAAAGTATACTAAATGAAGTGGTAATCATTAGCACTGGTTATCAAAAAATATCAAAAGAAAAATCTACCGGATCATTTGAACAAATTGACAACCAACTTATAAACCGAAAAGTATCAACAAGTTTATTAGACAGGTTAAAGGACGTTGTTCCAGGAATATATATATCAGAAAACCTTATTCCAATAAAAGAGACCGCAACAACACCGTACTCAAAAAATACAGGCATAATAATAAGAGGAAAAAACACCTACAACGCATCAACAGAACCATTAATTGTTTTAGACAATTTTCCTTACGAAGGAGATATAAACAATATTAATCCCAATGATATTGAAAGTATTACAATATTAAAGGATGCTGCAGCTGCATCGATCTGGGGGGCAAGGTCAGGAAACGGAGTAATTGTTATTACAACCAAAAAAGGGCAGCAAGGCCAAAAGATGAGAATTGATTTCAATAGTAACCTTACCTTCGTCAATAAACCGAATTT
>NZ_QAIL01000568.1 GCF_003061025.1 Pedobacter sp. HMWF019
ACCGGATCAAGTGCCATTTCCTTGGTCCATAAGGTATCCTTAACAAATGCACGCTGGTCATAAAACGTCCTCACATTTCCCGTAATGGCTGTAATCTCTACCCGTCCATCAGGTACTGCCAGGTCATTTTCATCTGCCGCTTTCATATAAACAGTTACCGGGTTTCCGGGAGAATGGACTTCCTTATCGGTTCTTACCGAGAAATGAATCCCCTTTAGTTCATAATCTTCATAGCGAAAGGTACCTGCATATACTTTTTCCCATTTCTCTCCTTTCTGCTCTTTTAACACAACATCGTAATTGCGGTCCAGATCAATATCCAGGCTATCCAACAATACGAAACTATGTTCATAACCACCATCCCGGTAAGGCTGGATCATGCCCAGCACCTCGCCACCCTCTTCTTCTCCCTGACGCATCAATTCTACACGAAGTGCCTTATTGTGAATGGCCTTTCCTTTAGCATTGACGATATAAGCTTTAAACTTCACTGTATCCAAAGGTTTGTACATGGGTTTATTAAAAGCCATATATCCCGCATACTTTGGCTTCTTCTGCGGGCGCACCTCAACCTGACGATTATAATCACGGCCTGCCTTTCCTCTTGGCCTTACCCAGGGCTTTTGCTCCTGAAAGGTGAAATAATTACGAATACCCTCCTGCTCTACAACAATCACATTTGGCTTAATGTCCTTTTTGGACACATACAAGCCCGCCTTCTGATCATATTTTACACTTTTATTTTTTCCAATCCTGACCGCTGCATTGGTGATCTGCATGCCTTTCAAATCCGTGATCCGGAATTGAAAATCCTTTAGGTTGTTTACAAACTGAAGGTTTACATTCCCCACCTGTTCCAAACTATACACCAAATTATTAGCCACCGGAGTAACATACAAATAATGGCCAAAAGGCATTTTCTTAGGATACGATTTTTTGGTATCCACCCGGAAAGAATCCACCAGGCTATGCATAAAAGCATCATTTACCGCAGCAGCAGCCCCTGCTGCAACTGCATAAGCTTCTTTGTCGGTTAATTTATAGATATAAGTAAAGTGCCCGGATTGTCTGCTCGCCGATAATTTATTTTGTGCATTTGAGCCATTTGCCAGTATACCAGCAAACAGTAAAGAGAGGAGAAGG
>NZ_QAIL01000569.1 GCF_003061025.1 Pedobacter sp. HMWF019
GTTAAAATACTGGTTTATCCTTGTTCGGTATGACTACGCTTTCTCTGTGGAGTAACTGCGCCATGAGAGCGCCTTTTTATAAAAGAAAGGCGCTCTCATGGCGCACTCATGGCGCACTCACGGCGCACTCACGGCGCACTCATACAGAACCAATATAGAGCCAAAATGCAGGCAATATATTTAACACTTCGATCTTATACTTCGGCTTTATTTGGAACAATGAGTACCGGACAGGCCGACTTTCTGGCTACATGTTCTGCAACGCTACCCATCAGAAAATGATAAAGGCCGGTTCTGCCGTAGGTTCCAATTACAATAAGATCTGAACCCCATTCATCAGACTGTTGAATAATTCCATGTGCGGCGCTGTCCACTACGCTCAGATAGGTCGTTGGAATCCCATGGCTGAATTTGTTCTCTATCTCCTTAAGCAATAAATGACTGTTTTCATCACTGTTGTCGTAGGTCTCCAGGAATACAGGTGCCATAGAAAGATCGGGATTAATGTTGGCCGGTACAGGCTCAATGATGTTGACCAGGGCCACTTCAGCACCGAAAGTTTTGGCAATCTCATAACCAGTTTTAGCTGCCTTTTCGGAGCAGGTACTGTTGTCAACGGCAATTAATACTTTCTTAAGGTTCATAATTATAGAGATTTTGGTTTATATAAAAATAACAATTTTATCTGAGACCTTCGTCACAGCGATATAAAGATAGAAGATCAAAAAATGTGCCCTAATGATCGAAATCATGGAATATTGAATCCCAGATCATTTTTTATAATCGAATTCCCGGCCTCTATTATTGCGATATAATTATTAATTTAGAACAAAAAAAAGATGAAACTGAAATATCTCCTGCTGACCTTTTGTGCTTTATTCTTTATAACTGCGGTAAAAGCGCAGGAGCCTGCTGCATCTGCAGAAATTATCCTTAAAGAAGCTTATCAACAGGCTGCAAAACAAAAAAAGAATGTATTCGTTATTTTTCATGCTTCCTGGTGTGGTTGGTGTCATAAAATGGATGAAGCTATGAATGATGCGAGTTGTAAATCTTTGTTTAACGATCAGTATGTGATCTGCCATCTGGTAGTTAATGAATCTCCTCAAAATAAAAAACTCGAGAATCCCGGGGCACAGGAGGTACTGGCTAAATTTCATGGAGATAAGCAAGGCATTCCTTTTTGGCTGATCCTGGACAAAAATGGAAAACTTCTGGCTGATTCTCAGATCAGACCACAAGATGCAGGACTGGAGGTGATAGGTGAAAATATTGGCTGCCCGTCTAAAAAAGAGGAAATCGCTGCATTTACAAAAATATTAAAGCATACTTCCCGTTTAACGGAGCAGCAATTAGGTGTAATCAGCAAAAGGTTTGAGGCCATCAATACAGGACATTAATCCTATTATATGACAACAGAACTGCAGTTTGGTATATGCCGGGTTTCTATTGCGCCGCTTAGGGCTGAGCCCAGCGACCGGTCAGAAATTGTATCACAGCTCTTGTTTGGGGACGGAGTTGAAATTACGGAACAAAAGGAAAATTGGCGTAAGATCCGGAATATTTATGATGAATATGAAGGCTGGGTGGATATGAAGCAGCTGGAGATTGCGCCGAAAGAAGAGGCTGATGCTATTTCAGATTTTGTTGCCCCGCTGGCTCTGGAAAATACATTGATCGCTGGAGATGGAAGTACCTATTATCTGGCTGCAGGCAGTAGCCTTCCTGGTTTCAGCAACGGCTATTGCAAATTTGGAAACTTACAGTTCAAAGCGGACTTTCAACCTTTGCAGGTTAATTATGGTGTCTTAAAAGGGGATTTGGCCGCATTCGGGCTTTTCTTTCTGAATGCACCTTATCTCTGGGGTGGACGGACGTGGTTTGGAATAGACTGTTCCGGTTTTACACAGATGGTGTTTAAAATGGCCGGCATCAGGATAAAAAGAGATGCTTCCCAACAAGCAGAAGAAGGAGTGACCGTCGATTTTCTTCCTGAAGCAAGGAAAGGGGATGTCGCTTTTTTTGACAATTCAGAAGGACGTATTACGCATGTGGGTATTTTGCTGGACAATCAGCAGATTATACATGCTTCGGGAAAAGTACGGATAGATCCAATTGATGATCAGGGTATTTTTAACAAGGAATTGAATAAATACACCCACCAGCTTCGGATCATTAAAAGATTTTTATAATTAATTTATGAAATTAACGATACAGTTGCATCATCCACAAAAAATTGCACATGAAGCACCTTCTCCTCTCTTTACTGTTTGCTGGTATACTGGCAAATGGCTCAAATGCACAAAATAAATTATCGGCGAGCAGACAATCCGGGCAC
>NZ_QAIL01000570.1:0-671 GCF_003061025.1 Pedobacter sp. HMWF019
GAAATAAGGGCTCAAATGGCAATTTATAGATTTAGAATAAGTTTTGAAGATTTCGACGAAGTAGTTAGAGAAATAGACATTAAGTCCACGCAAACATTTGAAGACTTACACCGGGCCATTCATAAGTCCACGGGGTATGTTATTGAAAAATCTTCTTCATTTTATGTAAGCGCAGACAACTGGATCAAAGGAGACGAGATTGCCTATCTGCCTAACCAACGCAAGATAGACAGAGGTGTTGCTTTAATGGAAAAAGCCAAACTGAGCAATTTCATTGAAGACCCACATCAGAAATTTTATTATACATATAATTTCGACAGGCCTTTTGATTTTCACGTAGAGCTCATCAGAATCATTCTGGAAACCGACCCTTCTATCGAATATCCTTTTCTATTTAAAAGCACAGGAGAGGCGCCTAAAATCATTGACAAGAACAGCTCAAGTCCTGTTGCGGTATCCAGTAATCCTGTATCCGATGAATTCGATTTCCTGAATGAGATGGACTTTGTTCCTGAAGATACAGATGAAATTGAAGCCATGGGCGGCAGCGGTATCAATGCCAAAGAACACGGCGAAGAAAGTGAAGAGTCAGGAGAAGAGGAAGAAGATGAATTTTCAGACAACGAGAACTACGAAGATGAAGATTATGGCGGTAAGGAAGAGGATTACTA
>NZ_QAIL01000570.1:681-2153 GCF_003061025.1 Pedobacter sp. HMWF019
TAAAACTTCACTGGCCATTCAGCTGGCCCGGCATTTTAAAACAGAAATCGTCTCTGCCGATTCCAGGCAGTTTTTCAAGGAAATGGAAATCGGAACAGCAAAACCTTCTACAGAAGAACTTGCAGCCGCTCCTCATCATTTCATTAACTCTCATAGCATCCAGACATTCTTCAGTACGGGAGATTTTGAAATTGAGGCGATGAAGACGATCAACTCGCTTTTTAAAAATCATGATCAGGTAGTTATGGTTGGGGGCTCTGGTTTATACATTAATGCGGTATGTAACGGATTGGACGATCTTCCCGAAACAGATCTTTTGGTAAGGGAACACTTAAATCGTGTTTTCGCAGAGCAAGGGCTGGAGGAGATTAAAAATCAACTGCGTGAAGCAGATCCTGAATACTATGCCAAAGTAGACCAGGCTAATCCTCAGCGAATGATCAGAGGACTCGAATTTTTTCTCTCTACCGGGACTAAACTTTCTTCTCACCTAACCAACAGCAAAAAGGTCAGACCTTTCAACATCTTAAAGATTGGCTTGAATATGGATCGTTCGCTTTTGTACCAGCAAATTAACCACCGCGTTGATTTAATGATGGAAGCAGGTTTGTTAGAGGAGGTTCGCCTTTTGGTGCCTTACAAAGATCTTAATGCACTGAATACAGTTGGTTACTCGGAGTTATTTCGTTATCTGGATGCTGAGCTTACTTTACAGGAGGCTGTGGAGCAGATTAAGCAGAATACACGTCGTTTTGCCAAGCGCCAGCTGACCTGGTTCCGTAAAGATCCCGACACCCAGTGGTTTGAACCTAACGCGTATCCTGCTATACTTTCTTATTTACTTAAAAACCTTTAAGCCTGAGCTGTTGGCCCGCCAAAGTTCATCGGAAAACCTGGAGGCTCTTCCTGTGTTTTGATTCTTCCGTTTGCAGCTTCGTATTTGTCAATGTTATCTTGCATGGCATGAACCAGGCGTTTGGCATGTTCTGGTGTTAAAATGATTCTTGATTTTACTCTTGCCTTTGGTACGCCTGGCATAACCCGGATAAAATCCAATACAAACTCTGTGTTGGAATGGGTTATTATAGCAAGGTTTGAAAATATTCCTTCTGCGATTTCTTCGGAAAGTTCTATGTTTAACTGGTTGTCGTTGTTGCGTTCTTCCATAGTACAAACTTACTTATAAAATCTTGGGGATAAAAAATGTTTATAAATTGCGCGAGTATGAATGATTAGAAAATTAAAGGCTGTTATAAGGCGCTTTAACCGAAGTGCTTTACCATACGCTATTACTAATAATCAACATACCTTTGTATATTGATATGTTGATTTATTAACATATCAATACCTAGACTTATAGATATTTATTGAAGTCCAAAAACTATATTCATATATAATTACATATCTATATTATTAAACATAGATATAGATACATAAACATACAATCACATAAACATATATGCGTCTTACAT
>NZ_QAIL01000571.1 GCF_003061025.1 Pedobacter sp. HMWF019
GAATAAAAACATGTAATTTACTTAGTGCCAGTTTAGCGCCTTTTTTATGAAAAACATTTTTTATTTAGTGTTATTACTTTTCTTTACTCATTTTCCGATAATTACAAAAGCACAGCTATTTGCTCCTAAAAAGACTTTTTCCAGAGCTGATAGTTTAAAAGGAAGATTAACCGCTATAAGAAGTTGTTACGATGTTAATTTTTACCATCTGGATGTGAAGTTTGATATTCAGAAGCGGTTTATTACAGGTAGTAATCTTTTTCAATTTACAGCGACGCGGGATTTTATTAAATTACAGTTTGATCTGTTTGCTAATTTGGATATTGATAAAATCATGTATCACGGTCGGGAGCTAAACTATATTCGTGAGGCTAATGCCGTATTTGTTTCTTTTCCGCAGAAGATTAATAAAGATAGTAAAGATGAATTTACGGTGTTTTATTCCGGTTATCCGAACGTTGCAAAAAAAGCCCCGATGGAAAGTGGGATTGTATTTGCTCAAGATTCTTTGGGCTATCCATTAGTAGCCACTGCATGTGAAAGTCAAGGCGCTAGTATTTGGTGGCCAAATAAAGATCATCTTTCCGATGAACCTGATAGTATGCTTATTAGTGTGAGGGTACCTAGGGAATTAAAGGAAGTATCTAATGGACGTTTAAGAAAGGTTACTGAGCTTAAAGACGGGTATAAGAAGTTTGATTGGTTTGTGGGTAATCCGATTAATAATTACAATGTAGCTGTAAATATTGGAAACTATATTCATTATGGCGATAGTTATGAGGGGGAAAAGGGGAGACTTACGCTGGATTACTGGGTTTTACCTTATAATCTGCATAGGGCAAAATCGGATTTCGGAAGGAATGTAAAACCTTTATTAAAAGTGTACGAACATTGGTTTGGTCCATACCCTTTTTATGAAGATGGGTATAAATTGGTGGAGACACCATATCCTGCCATGGAACACCAGAGTGCTATTAGTTATGGAGGATATATGAAAAATGGACCAAAAAACGAATTGGTAGGCGTAAAGGGAGGTGTTAAATGGGATTTCGTAATTGTTCATGAAAGTTCACATGAGTGGTTTGGAAATAATATTACAGCTGCGGATCTGGCTGATTTATGGATTCATGAAGCTTTTGGGAGTTATGCAGAGTCTTTGTTTGTTGAAGAAATGCACGGGAAAAAGGCTGCTCTGGATTATATTCAAGCGAATCGTGCCGAAATATCGAATGACAGGCCTGTTACTGGGCCTTATGATGTGAATCAAATGGGGTCTGGTGATATGTATGCAAAGGGTGCAGTCTTGCTCAATACGGTCAGAACGGTCGTTGGTGACGACGAAAAGTGGCGTAGTATTTTAAGAGGGTTGAACAAGAAGTTCTATCATCAAACGGTGACTTATAATCAAATAGTTGACTACATTAACATGCAATCGGGTAAAGATCTGAAACTTGTATTTGATCAGTATTTACACTATAAAAGTCTTCCGGTTCTGGAAATCACCAATAAGAGTGGTCAATTGGTTTGTCGCTGGATTGCCGAAGCTCAAGGTTTCAATATGCCTGTTGGGGTTAGGGTACCAGGTGGAGAATATCAGTTTATATATCCTTTGGATAGATTCTCTCCTATAAATATTAATGGGGCTTCGCTTGAAACCATAGAGGTGGATACTTCTAATTTCTATTTAGGAATTCTAAAGTCAATTTAACAGGTTAATCTCTTATTGGGTATAATTATTTCGATTTTTAAAGTAACTAAGAAATTAAAAATAAAATTTGCGTAGTTAAATGACTACGTTTATATTTGTAGTCAAATAGCTACATAATGAATTTAAGAAGAGATGTATTTCAGGCAATAGCAGATCCGACAAGAAGAGCGATACTTCTG
>NZ_QAIL01000572.1 GCF_003061025.1 Pedobacter sp. HMWF019
CTATGCAAGAAAAATGAATTTATTGAAAATTTTTTCAGCCTGAACCTCAGTGGATTTAAGGATATCTTCAAAATATAGTTAGTAAAAATAAAAACAATGTCTATCTTCGCAGAACATAACAGCGAAAGTAGCTCAGTTGGTAGAGCACGACCTTGCCAAGGTCGGGGTCGCGAGTTCGAATCTCGTCTTTCGCTCAAAAGCCTTCTTACCGGAAGGCTTTTGTTTTTAAAAGGTTTAACACCTGCTCAGATGGTGGAACTGGTAGACACGCAGGACTTAAAATCCTGTGACCTTAAAAGTCGTGCGGGTTCGATTCCCGCTCTGAGTACAAAGCCGTGATCGGTACGAATCTTCGTTCTGACACGGTTTTTTTTTATTTGTTAAATGACACTCGCGCTATATGTAACAAATTCAGCTGTAAGCGTCATGCCTCAATTCCTTAACACAGTATTAATATTGTACTCAGTAAATTTGCAACTGTGCACATAAGGATTTTCATCATTGAAAGAACAAGCTAACAGGCAATATATCACCGCAATGTATAACAAGTTCTGGAAAGAACTATACATTCTTGCCTTTCGCCGCCTACAGAATGAAGAGCATGTGGAGGATATTTTACAGGATCTGTTCCTCTCTTTGCTTGAAAGTGACTTTGATTTTGAAAATGAAACTTCTATTCGGGCACTGCTGCATACCCGTCTTAAAAGCAGGATCATAGATTTTTATAGAAGAGAACTTTTGAAGCTGTCTTTTGAAAATCAGCAAGCTTTACAAAGTGAAATTGACGATACATCCTGCGACACCCGGTTAATGAGCCGAGAACTGGAGTCCATCGTTATGCAGGAGATCAACAGCCTGCCCGAAAAAATGAAAGAAATATTCCTGCTCAGCCGGGAAGAAATGCTTTCCAATGGGGAAATTGCCACCCGGCTTAACATTTCCAACAAGACCGTCAGAAACCAGCTGAGCGCAGCACTAAAAAGGATCAGGGTAACCGTTAAGAATTACAGCACGGGTGAACTTGAACCCTCCTCAGTTAACAAGCTGATTACATTGGCTACTCTATTATTAAT
>NZ_QAIL01000064.1 GCF_003061025.1 Pedobacter sp. HMWF019
AATTTGGAATATAAATATTATGAACCCCTCTGAAGAAAAAATTATATAATTCAGGCATGCGTAAAAAATTACACGATAGGATTGCATCATTCAAGGATGCAAATGCAATCAAAGAGAAAGGCCTATATCCGTATTTCAGGTCTATTGAATCTGCACAGGATACAGAAGTGATCATTGATGGCAAAAAAGTATTAATGTTTGGATCAAATTCGTACTTAGGATTGACCAATCACCCCAAAATTAAAGAAGCAGCAAAACAAGCTGTTGAAAAATACGGAACGGGTTGTGCAGGATCGAGATTCCTGAATGGAACACTGGATATTCACTTAGAGCTGGAAAGAAGACTGGCCAGTTATGTTGGTAAAGAGGCTGCTGTACTTTTTAGTACAGGCTTCCAGGTAAATCTGGGTGTAATTTCCTGCTTGCTGGATAGAAATGATTATTTGATCCTGGATGAATATGACCATGCTTCTATTATTGATGGCAGCAGATTGTCTTTCTCGAGGTCTATAAAATATGCGCATAATGATATGGACGATTTGCGCAAGAAACTGAGTCGTCTTCCTGAGGATTCCGCTAAATTAATCGTTGCTGATGGAATTTTTAGTATGGAAGGTGATTTAGTTAATCTTCCTGAAATTGTGAAAATTGCTGATGAGTTTGGTGCAAATATCATGATGGATGATGCACATAGTTTAGGTGTTATTGGTTTTAACGGATCAGGAACTGCCTCGCATTTTGGACTTACGGATAAGGTAGATCTGATCATGGGTACTTTTAGCAAATCACTGGCTTCTCTTGGAGGTTTTATTGCTGCTAATGAAGAAACGATTGAGTTTATTAAACACCGTGCACGTGCGCTGATGTTTAGTGCAAGTATGCCTCCAAGTGCTGTAGCGAGTGTTATTGCTGCCTTAGATATTATTGAGTCTGAGCCTGAAAGAATCGATAAATTGTGGGACAATACCAACTATGCTAAAAAACTGCTTTTGGAAGCTGGTTTTGATATTGGCCACACAGATAGTCCGATCATTCCTGTATACATCAGAGATAATGATAAAACGTTCCTGATTACCAATATTCTTCATAACAACGGTATTTTTGTTAACCCTGTTGTATCTCCAGCGGTGCCTTCTGATTCTTCTTTAATCAGATTCTCTTTAATGGCGACGCATTCTTTTGCGCAAATTGAAGAAGCTGTTGAAAAGCTTTATGAAGCATTTAAAGCGGTTGAACTTACTCCAGTTAAGGTTAGTTTATGAAACATATAGTTGCTGTTAGTGACAAGAAACAACTTGGAAAATTTATTGATTTTCCTCATGAATTGTATAAGGCGGATGCGAATTATGTTCCTGAATTATTCATAGCGCAACAGGATATGCTTACCCCGGGTAAGCATCCCTTTCATAAGCATTCTTCTTTGCAGACGTTTCTGGCCTATGACGGAGAGCGTATTGTAGGCAGAATAGCAGCTATACAAAATAATAACCATAATACTATAAATGGAGTAAACGATGGTTTTTTTGGCTTTTTTGATTGCATTAATGATCAGGAAACAGCAGACCTTCTTCTGAATACTGCGGCAAACTGGCTGAAAGAAAGGAAGCTGGATACTATGGTTGGGCCAGTTAATTTTTCTACCAATGATATATGTGCTTTGCTGATTGAAGGTTTTGATGGCCCTCCTGTGGCGATGATGCCATACAATGCACCTTATTATCTTTCTTTGCTTGAAAAGGCAGGTTTTCATAAAAAAGTTGACCTTAGGGCATATCGGTTCACTGCTGGTAATTATAATGACAGATCTTCCAAATTGGTTACTGCATTGCAGGAGCGTTTGACAAGAAGCAATATCGTTATCCGAAAAATTAATGTAAAGAACTTTAAGCAGGAGGCTGCAGCTATCCGTGAGGTTTACAATAAAGCATGGGATAAAAACCTTGGTTTTGTCCCGATGACAAATGAGGAATTTGATTATACGGCAAAAGATTTAAAAATGATCATGGATCCTGATTTCTGTCTACTGGCAGAACAGGATGGTAAGATTGTTGGATTTGCTTTGGCGGTACCGGATATTAATCAGGTGCTGATCAAGATTAAAAGGGGCAGACTTTTTCCTACGGGCTTATATAAGTTGCTTACACAAAAAAGCAAAATTCAGGGTATCCGTATTCTGCTTCTTGGTGTGGTAGACGGCTATCGGAAAATGGGAATCGAGGCTTGTTTGTATGGTTTGATCATCCAGGCATTCCAAAAGAAAAAAATGACCTACGCTGAGGCTTCCTGGACATTAGACCATAATGATTTGATCAATAAACCGATAGAGCAAATTGGAGGAGAATTATACCGGAAGTACAGAATTTTAGAGAAGAACCTCAATTGACGGATTGAACATTGAGGTATTAAATAATAAAAGTAAAGAGAAAAATGTTGTTTCATAAAATTACATCTACCAGCCTTGGAATAGGTTATATCGGCAAAGGTGCGGGAACAGCAGCAGCAGCTGCAACTTGCATTGTTTGGTATTATGCGCAGATGAATGGAGCACAATATGTACCTGCTTTACTGATTACACTTGCGATTACAGCACTTGGAATTTGGTCTGCAAATATCGTAGAAGCTATTTGGGGAAAAGACCACCAACGGGTGGTGATCGATGAAGTTGCCGGAATGTGCATTACCCTGCTTTGGGTTCCGGTAACTCCTTTAAATGTTCTTATTGGATTGGTTTTATTTCGGTTTTTTGATATTGTAAAACCTTTGTTTATAAGGCGTCTTGAAAAATGGCCTGGAGGTTGGGGTGTGATGTTTGATGATATTCTTGCTGGTGTCTATGCCAATATACTATTGCAAATTATTATTAAATTAAATATTACCTGATATGGCGACTTTTCTAAAGGCACAGGTCGCCTCACTTTCGGCCTCAATCTTTGACTTTCTTACCACATTAGTCTGTACGCAGTATTTGCATTTTTGGTATGTACTGGGG
>NZ_QAIL01000573.1 GCF_003061025.1 Pedobacter sp. HMWF019
GTTTTACTATAGTAAAGTTACTCCAGAATTATAATTTAGGATTAATTAGTCCATTATCTTAATTTAGTACTCCTGTTTCGTATATGGCTCAAAGATATTATCCTTACACAAAACCTCCTGTTGAAGTTGTAAACTCGGTTCTGGACTTTTTATCCGGCTTCTCTCCTATGAGTAAAGAACTGAGATTGGCCTTTTTGGAGAGCGCTTTTGAGGTTTCTTTGAAAGCAGGGTCTTTTTTACTGAGGAAAGGGGAAACAAGCAGGTATTTTTACTTTTTAGTTAAGGGGATTGTTACAGGTTACAGAATAAAAGGAAGTAAAAAGTTAACTACTTTTATTTGTGTAGATGGAGAGTTTGTTGCTGCCATTGAGGGCATGTATGGAGATGTTCCAACTGTGGATAATATGCTCATTTCTTCAGACAGTTATCTGGTTGCTCTGAGGACAGAGGATCTTTTGAGTTTTTATGTTGATTTTCCTGAAATGAATGTGATCATGAGGAAAATCCTGGAGAGTTACTATACTATTGCTCATGAACGTTCGATTATGATCAGAATGGGAACTGCCAGGGAAAGGTATGAGTATTATTTAAAGAACCTTCCGGGGCCCTCAGACAAAGTTCCTGCAGAACTTGTTGCATCCTTTTTGGATATGAAAATATCCACGCTGGAAAAGATAAAAAAAGACATTGCTCAGTCAGACCGGAAATGCTGGTTTGTTAACGACGTTCATAAGTTAGAGAAAGCAATGATTGTAGATCGTTTATATCAGGAAAAGAGAATAACATTGAAAGCACTGGCTTTACATCTGGAGATGTCTGCTCACAAGTTGTCTTATTTACTCAATCACCATTATGAGAAAAGCTTTTCAGACTTTGTTAATTTTTTCAGAATAGACTACGTGAAAAAACAGCTGATGGATAAAAATAACTTCGAATATTTAACCATAGAGGCTCTTGGTGATTTGGCAGGCTTTTCTTCCAAAAGTACTTTTTTTGCAGCATTTAAAAAGGAGACAGGATACAGTCCGCTGGAATTTTTTAAGAACCAAAATTTGGAATAGGATTATTCCGGCAGGAGAGCACCTTTTTCTTTTTGTGTCCCAAACATTTCCTTCAGTGTTTTAAATAAACCCCTTCTTACCGGGATCACCTGTTTGTTGATTGTGATTCCTTTGCTGTTAAATGAAGTGACATGGTCCAGATTAACAAGGAAGGATTTGTGGACCCTAAGAAATTTATCCTGGGGCAAACGGGCTTCTATATCCTTTAGAATATCCCGGATCAAATAGTTTTTGTCTGGTGTAATTATTTTAGTATATAAACCATCTGCTTTGGCGATCAGGATGTTGTTAATCTCCAGTGGTACAACATAGCCTTTGTCGCGGATATGGAATGTTTCTTTATGAAATGTATTTTGCTCCTCTTTTTTTTGTGAATGATTGTTTAGTGCGAGGAACATGGTCGTTTTTAGAATATCTCTGTTGAAAGGCTTTACGATATAGCCCTGGGGATTGACTTGTTTTACTTGTTGCAGCATATTGTCATCGGTATAAGCCGAGCAGAAAATAATGGGTGTATCGTATTGTTTTTTTATAGATTCGGCAAGAACAATGCCGTTATCATTTCCCTTTATCAAGATATCCAGGAGTATAAGATCTACTTTATGGTTGGATAAAAATTCAAGACAGCTGGTTGAATTGTTAAATATGCCTGAAACACTATAACCTAGCAATGAAGTTAACTCAGCAATATTGCTGGCCAATTCTGGTTCGTCTTCAACTATAATGATTTTTTGCATGGCTATATTTTAAAAGCAAATCTAAATGATTCAGAGTATCTCTCGCTATTATTGCAAGTTTATGTAATGAAATGTGCTAAAATGTTAATGAAATGAAGTTTTTTTTTCGATTTGGAAATTACTTATTTTCTAGATTAGCCGCCTGCATCAGATGTTCTTTTTTGAAATGGTCAAGGTCTGATTCTAATGACCATTTGATGAAGTGGTTAATGAAAAAATGAGCGGATGTACATTGCTGATGTTAAGTAATTTATATAGATTTACAGCATCATTTAATTTAAAATTAATTCATAGAAATTATATAAAAAGAACTTATGTGTGGAATAGTAGGTTATATTGGTTATAGGGAAGCCTGGCCAATTGTTATAAAGGGATTAAAACGATTGGAATACCGGGGCTACGACAGTGCTGGAATTGCACTGATCAACGATGAGGGGATGAATATCTTCAAAAAGGCTGGTAAGGTGATTGAGCTGGAGAATTTTGCAGAAGGAAAGAATCTGTCTGGCACTATCGGAATTGGACATACCAGGTGGGCTACACATGGTGCACCTTCCGACCGCAACTCCCATCCTCACACTTCAAATGATGGTAAATTGAGTATCATCCACAACGGAATTATAGAAAATTACGCCACACTTAAAGAAGAGCTGGAGAGCAGAGGGCATGTATTTAAGAGTGACACAGATACTGAGGTCCTGATCCACCTGGTGGAAGATATTTATAAGTCTGAAGATGTAGATCTTCTGGAAGCAGTAAGGCTTGCACTTAACGAAGTGAGCGGCGCTTACGCCATTGTGATTATGGATCAGGATCAGCCAGACCAGCTGATTGCAGCTAGAAAAGGGAGTCCAATGGTTATTGGTGTTGGTGCAGGGGAGTATTTTATTGCTTCTGATGCGACACCTATTGTAGAATATACCAAAAATGTAATCTATTTGAATGATAATGAAATTGCGTTTTTAAAACGTGATGAATTGGTGATCAAGCGCCTGGATAATGTAGTTCAGACTCCATACGTTCAGGAATTGGAACTGAAGCTGGAGATGCTGGAAAAAGGGGGCTATGATCATTTTATGTTAAAAGAGATCTATGAACAACCACGTTCTATCCGGGATTGTATGAGGGGGAGGATCTATCCTTCTGAAGGTAAAGTACAGTTGGGTGGAATTAAGGAATACGCTGAGAAACTTAAAAACATAGACCGGATCATTATTGTAGCCTGTGGTACTTCCTGGCATGCTGGTTTGGTTGGAGAATACCTGATTGAGGAATATGCACGTATTCCTGTTGAGGTAGAATATGCTTCTGAATTCAGATACAGAAATCCGATCATCACTGAAAAAGATGTGGTTATTGCGATTTCACAATCAGGAGAAACGGCAGATACTATGGCGGCTATTGAAATGGCCAAAGAAAAAGGGGCAACTATATTTGGCGTATGTAATGTGGTAGGTGCTTCTATTCCGCGTATTACTCATGCAGGTGTCTATACGCATGCAGGCCCTGAGATTGGGGTGGCTTCGACCAAGGCATTTACTGCCCAGGTAACGGTATTGACTTTAATGGCATTTTATATGGCCCAGCAGAAAGGTACAGTAACCAATTCCAAACTGGTAGAACTATTAACCGAGCTTGACAATATTCCCCAGAAAATTGAAGCGGCCTTAAAATCAGATATCCTGATCAGAGAAATTGCTGAGAAGTTTAAAGATTCCAGAAACTGTCTGTTCCTGGGTAGGGGAAGTGGTTTCCCTGTTGCGCTTGAAGGGGCCTTGAAACTAAAAGAAATCTCTTATATCCATGCTGAAGGTTATCCTGCGGCGGAGATGAAGCATGGTCCTATTGCTTTAATTGACGAAGAAATGCCGGTTGTGGTCATCGCAACCAAAAATTCTTCCTATGAAAAAGTGATCAGCAATATTCAGGAAGTAAAAGCCAGAAAAGGTATCGTGGTGGCCATTGTTACGGAGGGAGATACCGAGGTTAAAAAGATGGCCGATTATTGTATTGAAATACCTGATGCAAGTGAAGCATTCCTACCCCTGTTGGCAACAATCCCTTTGCAATTGCTTTCTTACCACATCGCGGTATTGAGAGGCTGTAATGTGGATCAGCCAAGAAACCTTGCGAAATCTGTTACTGTAGAATAACGGAATTTTATCCATAAAAAAATGGCCGGTCTGAATATTTCAGACCGGCCATTTTTTTATGGATACTACTTATTACTTGAAACTGATCCTCAGATCGAGCTCAAAGCTTCCGTTGGTGTAATTGGTCAAAGCAGAAGTTTGGGTGGTATAGGTACCGCTGATCATATACTTGTTCTGGTAATCCATGCCCACTCCAAAAGTGGCATTTTTGGTGCTGTGGTATAGCCCCAAAAGAAAAACCTGTTGATTTGCAAAACCAAGCTGCGCTCCGGCATCCACGATATTACTGTGGTTCTTAACGCCTCTGAAGGCAACTTTGGGTTCTATTTGCGCTGGTTTTTCATCTGCATTTAAATTGATCTTGTAACTGATCGCACTGTAAAACGTGGCGACATCAGCCATCTTGATCTCATCCTTTTTGAAGAAGGTTTTCAAATTTGGAATGGATGCCTGGATGTTCAGGTTATTGCTGGTATAAGCCACCCCGAAATCTCCGTCAAGATAGGTTTTGCGATCGTTGTACTGTCCAACGGAAGGATCGTTCGGATCACCATTGATGTCGGCGGTTTCGAGCCTCTGGTTTAGAAAACCAAGGGATACCCCAAAATTCAGTTGCTGGCCATCTCCACTCAGCGGTAAGTGATATGCGTAACTGCCTACTACTCTTGTTTGCCTCAGCAGGCCCGCCTTTTCGTTGTAAACATTCAGCCCAATACCAACCTTCTGAAAGCCATAATCTGCGGTTACGTTTTGTGTAAGTGGTGCTCCGGGAACATTGTTCCAGAGTTTGCGATAGGCTGCATTTATTTTTACGCCTTGTGTATAACCGGCAAAGGCTGGGTTGATCAGGTATTGGTTGGTAAAGTATTGGGCACTTAAAGGGTTCAGCTGCGCTTTTGCAGCCGTTCCCATAATTGTGATTAGAACCAGGTTAATTAATATCTTTTTGATCGTGTTCATAATGTCTAAATCTTTGTATTAGTTAATTGTTTCTAACTACGGTAATGAATCCTTTTTGCTTTAACTGGCCAGTGCCAAAATCAATAATGTAGTAATAAGTGCCTTCCTGTAAGGGTACGCCATTATAGGTTCCATCCCAGGTGTTTTTATAGCTTTTCTGTCCAAACACGATCCGTCCAGCTCGGTCAAATACTTTAACTTCGTTGTTTGGATAAAGATCTATGTTCCTCACTACCCAAAGATCATTCTTGCCGTCTCCGTTAGGGGTTAAGATGTTTGTTGCATCGACAGCCTGGTAGTCAGAACGGACTTCAAGAGTAAAGCTCTCTGTCGTACTGCATCCGCTGGCATTGGTAGCGGTTACCGTATAAGTCGTGGTCACGCTTGGCCTTACGCTAAGTTTGGCTGTATTCTGGCCACCCAGGATACCAGATGCCGTGGCCCAGCTGTAGCTGGTTCCGCCTGTTGCTGTTAACTGGGCAGTTACACCTTTGGAAATACTCTTACCCTGGTCGCTGCTAATGGCCACTACCGGAAGCGGGTTAACTGTGATGGTGAATGTTGTACTGTAACTGTCTGTACCACCATTGGCCTGCCCGCCACTGTCCTTAACCGTAACAGTTAGGGTTGCTGTTCCGCTTGCGCCGTTTTTAACCTTATAGGTCAGCGTTCCGGCATTGCTGCCATTTTTGACAATATTCAGGCTTTCAAAAAGCACAGTATTTGTACTGCTGACGCTTAAAGTAGTGGTTTGTGCGCTTTCCGGTCCCGGACTGATGCCGGTTAATTTAATATTCTGAGATGTGGTCGTATAACAGATGGTCTGGTTTGCAATGTTGTTCAACGTTGGGATTTCGTTTACATCACTGATGTTGATCTGTAGTACTTTATCCAGGCTAAAACCATATTGGGTAGTGCTTCTCACCCGAATGCTGTAGCTGGACTTGGTTTCGTAATCAAGGCTTGCTGTTGTTTTGAGCTGATTTCCAGCGATGGCAAATAAAGCATTGTCTGTAGCTCCGGCTCCGCTCACCAAGGTATAGCTGAATGTAGCCAACGGATCGTCTGCAGTGCTGCTTAATGTACCTGCATTAGTGCCTGCAGGTCTGTTCTCGTATAAAGTAACGGCAGCCAGACTGATGCTTGTCGGATATCCTGGTTTCACTTTCAGGGTTCCGTCTACATAGGTGATGCTGTAGTTAGTTGCAACAGCTCCTGAGGCTTTGATTGGGTAATCTCCAATTGGACTGCTTGTTGTCGCAGTGGTGCTCAACATAGGGGCTGTAGTTAAGTTTGCACTGGTTTCCTGGTTGACAAAGCCGTCATAACTGGCTGTTAACGGAGGATTTGCTGTTCCTGCAAACTTCTCTTTATTGTCAGCAGTAATCACCAGTGCTGCGCGTGTGATGGCGAAATTGTTAGTAACAAAAGTAATGGTGTAGTTATTACCTGCACTTAGCGTTCCCTGGTTAATGGCATAAGCTGTGCCCACGTTTTCGCCTGTTGTTCTTGCTAGTTTACCGGTAAAGGTATCGCCTGCTTTAAGTGGTCCACCACTGGTGATGGTGTAAGCCAATGTTGGATCGGTTGAACCATATACTTTGTTTTGTCCTGCTGTTGCGGTTACTGTAATTGCTTTTGCAGTGATGGCAAAGTTATTCGAAACAAAAGTGATGGTGTAGTTTGTGCCAGCACTTAAAGTTCCCTGGCTGATGGCATAAGTGGTTCCGATATTCTCACCGGCAGTTCTTGCTAGTGCACCCGTGAAGGAGTCACCTGTTTTAAGTGGTCCACCACTGGTGATGGTGTAAGCGAATGTTGGATCAGTTGAAGCGTATACCTTGCTTTGTCCAGCAGCCGCAGTTACCGTAATTGGTTTTGCGGTGATGGCAAAGTTATCAGGAATGAAAGTGATGGTATAGTTGTTACCTGCGCTTAGTGTGCCCTGGTTGATGGCATAGGTGGTTCCTATGTTTTCACCAGCAGCTCTTGCGAGTGCACCTATGAAAGCATCACCTGTTTTAAGTGAGCCTCCACTAGTGATCGTGTAAGTCAATGTTGGATCAGTTGTGCCATATACTTTGCTTTGTCCTGCTGTTGCAGTAACTGTAATTGCTTTTGCAGTGATGGCAAAGTTGTCCGGAATAAAAGTGATGGTATAGTTTGTACCGGCACTTAAAGTTCCCTGGTTGATGGCATAAGTGGTTCCTATGTTTTCTCCTGCTGCTCTTGCAAGTGCTCCTGTGAAGGCGTCGCCTGTTTTCAATGGTCCACCGTTAGTGATCGTGTAAGCGAATAATGGGTCTGCTGTACCATATACTTTGCTTTGTCCTGCAGTTGCAGTAACTGTAATTGCTTTTGCAGTGATGGCAAAGTTATTCGAAACAAAAG